>CAMYJF010000001.1:0-76440 GCA_947258555.1 uncultured Eudoraea sp.
TTTTCAAAAAACATGGATTTTGTCACTTTAAATGAGATAACCCGACAATTCCCGGCAGTTTTTGAATTGGAGATTAAGAACGAGGAGCATTTTGAGAAGCTGATGAAGATCATTGAAGCCGATCAAAACGTAGCACCGATATTTGTAAAAGACGCGAATGGTGAACTCAAAGTGCTATCTCAGGGTAATGGGCAAGTTGCTGAACTCAAGGAAGCACAAAAACTGGTCTGTATTGGAAAAATGCTGGATATTGACATGCTTGCCGAGGCGCGGAAAGAAACCTAGTCGTTTAATTTAAGAACAGCCATAAATGCCTGTTGAGGAATCTCTACATTCCCCACTTGCCGCATCCTTTTCTTTCCTTTCTTTTGCTTTTCAAGTAGCTTTCGCTTCCGGGTAATATCGCCCCCATAGCATTTTGCTGTCACATCTTTTCTCAATGCCTTAATGGTCTCTCTTGAAATGATCTTGGAACCAATTGCTGCCTGGATCGGGATATCGAACTGCTGACGTGGAATTAGCTCTTTAAGTTTTTCACACATCCTTTTACCTATACTATGGGCATTGTCAAAGTGCACCAAAGCAGAAAGCGCATCCACGGGCTGCGCATTCAGCAGTATATCTACACGTACTAATTTAGATACGCGCATACCAATTGGGGCATAATCAAATGAGGCATAGCCCTTTGAAACAGTCTTTAACCGGTCGTAAAAATCAAAAACGATTTCAGCCAACGGCATGTCAAAATTCAGCTCTACCCGCTCAGTCGTTAAGTAGGTCTGATTCGTGATCTGTCCGCGCTTATCAATACATAAGGACATGACATTACCCACAAAATCTGATTTTGTAATAATAGTCGCCTGTATATAAGGTTCTTCAACCTTGCTTATGGTGGAAGGCTCGGGTAAGTCCGAAGGATTATTAACGATAATAGGGATGTCCGGATTTTTAGTGGAATAGGCAAAATAGCTCACATTGGGAACTGTTGTAATTACTGTCATCCCAAATTCCCTCTCCAATCGTTCTTGCACGATCTCCATATGCAACATTCCCAAAAAACCACATCGAAATCCAAACCCCAGGGCTGCACTACTCTCGGGTGTAAATACCAGTGAAGCATCATTGAGTTGAAGCTTTTCCATGGAAGAACGTAATTCTTCAAAATCTTCGGTATCAACAGGATATATCCCGGCAAACACCATGGGCTTTACATCTTCAAAGCCTTCAATAGCATTGGGAGTGGGATTTTTGGCATCAGTAACAGTGTCACCCACTTTAACTTCCCTTGCATCCTTAATACCTGTGATAAGATAGCCTACATCCCCGCAGTTAATTTCGGGCCGAGGTTCTTTATTTAGCTTGAGTGTGCCGACTTCATCTGCGAAATAATCCTTTCCGGTTGCCAGGAATTTGATCTTTTGCCCTTTCGTAATGCTGCCATTAAAGACGCGAAAATACGTTTCAACACCACGAAAAGAATTGTATACGGAATCGAAGACCAAGGCTTGAAGCGGTGCCTCAGGGTCACCATCTGGCGCAGGAACTTTATCGATAATAGCTTTTAAAATATTACCTATCCCGACTCCTTCTTTTGCACTGGCATGGATCACTTCCTCCGGATCACAACCTAAGAGATCTACGATATCATCGGTAACTTCCTCGGGTTTTGCGCTTGGCAGATCTACCTTATTAAGCACAGGAATGATCTCCAGGTCATTTTCCAATGCTAAATAAAGATTGGAAATGGTTTGAGCCTGAATACTCTGCGCGGCATCAACGACGAGTAAAGCGCCCTCACAGGCAGCTATAGACCGGGATACTTCATAGGAAAAATCCACATGGCCGGGTGTGTCAATCAGGTTGAGCACATATTCCTGGCCATCCAATTCGTAATTCATTTGAATGGCGTGACTTTTTATGGTAATACCTCGCTCCCTTTCCAAATCCATGTCATCCAGCAATTGCTCCTTCTTCTCACGCTCCGTGACCGATCCTGTAAAATCCAAGAGGCGATCTGCCAGGGTACTTTTACCATGGTCAATATGGGCTATAATACAGAAGTTGCGAATGTGCTTCATGGGGCTTTGTCAGGAATTGCCTGCAGGGCTGCAAAGATACGGTTTCACCGGTTTATTCCTGCCATTCGGCAATAAACAAATTGGTGTCTCTTGTGCCTCCATTATTTCTATTGCTGGAAAAAGCCAGGTATTTTCCATCGTTTGAGAAGACAGGAAAGGCATCAAACGTCTTTCCATGGGTAACGCGCTCGAGGTTTTTCCCATCAATATCGATAAGATAAAGATTAAATGGAAAGCCGCGTTCGGCTTCAAAATTACTTGAGAATAAGATCTTTTCTCCGGATGGATGAAAGAAAGGACTCCAATTGGCATTACCCAGAAAAGTTAGCTGCTTCAGATCACTGCCATCTGCATTGCAAATAAACAGTTCCATTTCCGTAGGCTGAACGAGCCCTTGTGCCAGGAGGTCTTTGTATTCTTTAATGGCTTCCTCAGTTGTTGGCCTCGAAGCTCTAAAAATAATTTTTGTCCCATCAGGGGAGAAAAAAGCACCACCGTCATAGCCCAATTCATCGGTGATCTGGTTAACATCAGACCCATCCAGGTTCATAGTATATAATTCCAGGTCACCACTCCGCATAGAGGTGAACACTATTTTATCACCTGTAGGAGATACCGTTGCCTCGGCATCATAGCCGGGCTCATCGGTAAGTTGTGCGGTAATATTTCCTTCCAGATCAGCGACGAAAATGTCGAAGGAATCATAAACCGGCCAAACATATTTCCCATTTTTTCTTAGAGGAACTTCAGGGCATTCGTCATTAACAAGGTGGGTTGAGCCATAGACGAAATGTGTATCATCCGGTAAAAAATAAGCGCAGGTAGTGCGTCCTTTCCCAGTACTTATCATGGGTGGGATAGTATCCTTAAAGATATCCCCCACGTTCATAAGGAACATTTGGTCACACTCCATTCCCCAATTCTCGTTATTGGACTGGAAGACCATTTTTGAATCATCAAAACTCCAATACGCTTCGGCATTGTCGCCACCAAAAGTGATCTGCTTTATAGATTTGAAATATTTTTCTTCCGGATATATCAACGTATCTGTACCGGCCATTAGTGAGGTTTCTTCAGAAGCGTCTGCCTTCTTGGTTTCATTGCCTTGTTTACAAGAAAATCCAAGAACAAAAACCAAAATCCATAGGTACTTTTTCATAAGAAGAGTATTTTTGCGCAAAAGTAGTTGCAAATATGAAGAATAGCTTAATTATTACCGCATTAATCTCATTAATTTTTTCTTGTAAAAAAGAAGCTCCAATTGTCGTTAGCCTGGAAGAAGATGTCAGGTTATTGGCGAGCGACTCTCTTAAAGGTAGGGGGACGGGCACACAAGGTGAATTGGATGCCGCCAATTACATCAAGAGCCGAATGGAAACTCTCAAGCTATCACCGGCAGGAGAAGATGGGGGCTATTTTCAATCGTTCACTTTTGCCCAGGAAAGGGACCCACATAAAGAAGTGGAGTATGTGGGCGCTACGGATAGCACATTGACAGGGACTAATGTGCTTGGATATATAGATAACCAGGCTGAAAACACAATCATTGTTGGAGCACATTTTGACCACCTGGGTATGGGCGGCCAGGGGTCACTCCACAGAGGGGAACCGGAAATTCATAATGGAGCGGATGATAATGCAAGCGGCGTAGCTGTAATGTTGAAACTTGCAAAAATGCTGGAGAACACCCATACAGGGAACAACTATTTATTTATGGCATTTTCGGGAGAAGAACTTGGACTTCTGGGGTCAAATTATTTTGCAAAAAATCCTACGGTTTCTTTAGATAAAGTGAATTATATGCTGAATATGGATATGGTAGGAAGGCTGCGGGCTGACAGCACCATGTCTGTGAGCGGCACAGGGACTTCGAATTTATGGAATCAGGCCCTGAATGCGAATAATACTTCCTTTAAACTAGTACTCAAGGAATCCGGGGTAGGGCCTTCAGATCACACCTCTTTTTATTTACAGGATATTCCTGTTCTACATTTCTTTACCGGGCAACATGAAGATTATCACAAGCCTGGAGACGACTATGACAAGTTGAATTATGAAGGAATGACCAAAATCGCAGATTATATCTATACCGTCATTGGCGACCTTGACCAATCCGCAAAACTTACTTTCAAAAAGACAAAGAACGAAAGCGAAGAAGTGCCGCGTTTTAGAGTGGGCTTAGGGGTTATTCCTGATTATTTATATGACGGGAAAGGCATGCGGATCGATGGGATAAGCGAAGACAAACCGGCTCAGAAAGCGGGCTTACAGAAAGGAGATATCGTAATTCAGCTGGGGGACAGCCTGGTGACGGATATGATGAGTTACATGCGCGCGCTCTCTGCTTTTGAAGAAGGCCAAAGTACGGAAGTGGTAGTTACACGCGATGGCGCGGATATCAAAGTTGAGATCACTTTCTGATTTTTCGTAATTTTAGAGGTTCAAAACGATACGATTTGCCTAAGATCGGTACCATACAACTGCCTGATTTTCCGCTGCTTCTTGCCCCGATGGAAGATGTGAGCGATCCCCCTTTCAGAGCGCTTTGCAAAGAACAGGGGGCAGATGTGGTCTATACCGAGTTTATCTCTTCAGAAGGCCTGATCCGCGACGCGGCTAAAAGCGTAATGAAGCTTGATATATATGAAAAGGAGCGCCCGGTAGGCATACAGATCTTTGGTGCTAACCTGGATTCTATGTTGCAATCGGTTGAGATCGTTGAGAAAACCAAGCCGGATATTATCGACATTAACTTTGGTTGCCCGGTTAAAAAAGTTGTGAGTAAAGGTGCAGGCGCTGGTATCCTCAAGGATATTGATAAAATGGTCAGTCTGACGCAAGCCATGGTGAAGCGGACTCATTTGCCGATTACCGTAAAGACGCGTTTGGGATGGGATCACAAAACGATACGCATTGTTGAAGTTGCCGAGCGATTGCAGGATGTAGGCTGTCAGGCTATTGCCATCCACGGGCGAACACGGGTACAGATGTACAAAGGATCTGCAGATTGGGCTCCCATTGCAGAAGTAAAGAATAATACACGGATGCATATCCCGGTATTTGGAAATGGCGATATTGATACGCCGCAAGCAGCCCAAAAAATGCGCGATGAATACGGATTAGACGGCGCAATGATAGGCAGGGCAAGTATTGGAAACCCCTGGTTTTTTAATGAGGTGAAGCACTATTTGAAAACAGGAGAACTACTAACTGCACCAACCCTTATAGAACGTGTTAATGCTGCCCGAAGACACCTGCAAATGGCCATTGATTGGAAAGGGGAGAAATTAGGCGTTTTTGAAACCCGCAGGCATTACTCAAATTACTTCAGAGGCATACCTCATTTTAAAGAATACCGGATGAAAATGGTCACAAGTGATGACGCAAAAGATGTTTTTGCTGCCTTTGATGAAGTAGCTGAGAAGTTCGCGGATCACGTTTTTGTGAGCCCTTAGTACGCGAGTATTTTCTTAGTTACCCTGCTGCTCGCAATTCTGGACGCAATGACTCCAAGCACAATGATCGTAACCAGCACAATGAGCACATTAATGATCCGAAATTCTACGGGATATGCTAAACTGGGAGTGATCTTAAGCCAGCCAAACTGAATTTGTGTCCAAACCAGGATACATGCCAGTACAATTCCCAGGATTCCGCCAAGACTGGTAACCAGAACACCTTGTAGAAAATAGACTCTTCGAATTTCTTTTATGGTCGATCCGAGGCTGTACAAGGTCCTCGAATTCTTTTGTTTGTCTAGTATCATCATAATTATTGCCCCGACGACATTAAATAAAGCAATAACTAATACCAATGTAAAGATGAGGTAGGTTGCCAGGTTTTCTGTGTTGAGCATGCGGTATAAAGTGCTGTTTAATTCCTGGCGATTTTTCATCTGAACAGTACTGCCTAGAATGCCGGAAATTTGCTCTTTCATGGCATTTAATTCAGCTTCAGGGGATAGCTTAAAATTAATACCGCTAACGGTAGTACCGTCTTTTTCCAACAAAGCTTGTACTAATTGTAGTTCGGCAAAGACATAGGATTTATCCAGTGCCTCTTCCACGGCAAAAACACCGCTTAACACGAGCGGAAATTCATTATAAGGTTTTGCACTTAATCCGCCACTGCCAAGAGAGCCCTCACCCGGTTTTGGAGCAAGGACGACAAGCGGATTATTAAAATCATTAAGGGTAAGCCCCAGTAGATTAGCCACCCCAATTCCGGCGACGGCTAATTGTGAGTTCACCTCCCACTTACCCCAATAGATAGTACTATCAATGCCCGTGGCTTTTGGATATGTATCATCTACCCCTTTGATAACAGCGACATGGCTTTTTTGCTCGTGAGACAAGTATACACGTTCTTCTAACTCTGGAGCGAATGAAATAATGCCTGTGATCTTTGATAATTCAGAACGATGTTCTTCTGTAAATTCGAAAAATTTCCCACTTTGGGGCACGGCTTTTAGATCAGGATCGAAAGATTCACTAAAAGAAAGGCTAAAAGTACGCAGCCCGGTAAAGGCCGAGAGGACGATGAACAATGCAGCAGCACCAATGACAATAACAAGAAAGGTTATGAAATTGATAATATTTATCGCATTCTGGCTACTTCTGGAGCGCACATATCTTTTTGCGATATAAAAGGGAAAATTCAAACTCAGGATTTTTTACGTTTGGGGAGAATGTCCGGGTTGGCTATAGGATTTTCACCTTTCTTCAAGGATTCATCGATCTTTTCTATGTAGTCCAGTGAATCATCGTGAAAGAATGCGAGTTCCGGCACACGCCTAAGCTGATTTCTTGTACGCTTGGCAAGCTCATTTCGTATAAATGGTAAGCTGTTGGTAATCCCTTCCATTATTGCTGCAACCTGTGATTGCGGGAAGATGCTAACATATATTTTGGCTATCGAGAGGTCTGAGGTAACGTAAACCTTGGATACAGATATAATGGTTCCCTGGAAGCCTCCATCCGTAGCAGCCCGTTGTAATATGTCGGCCAGATCTTTTTGTATGACCCCAGCGATCTTCTTTTGTCGTTGCGTTTCCATTCCCGCAAAATTACATCAAATAATGCGTATTTTTGAGGCTTTATTAAGTGGAAAGAAGTGGATAAGATAGAGCACATTGGGATTGCAGTAAAAGACCTGGAAGTTTCTAACAGGATCTTTGAAAAGCTATTTGGCGTACCCCCTTATAAACAAGAGGTGGTTTTGACAGAAGGCGTCCGAACTTCGTTCTTTGAATCCGGGCCTAATAAGATCGAGCTTTTGGAAGCGACAACTGAAGATAGCCCAATTGCTAAATTTTTGGAAAAACGAGGCGAAGGGATCCACCATATCGCTTTTGCAGTAGAAGATATACGGTCGGAAATGGAGCGACTCAAGAATGAAGGGTTTGTGTTGTTGTCTGAAGAACCTAAATCAGGCGCGGATAATAAATGGGTTGCTTTCTTACACCCTAAAAGCACGAATGGGGTTTTAATAGAACTTTGTCAGGACAAGGAATAACGGGAAATATCTGCATTTGTGATTGAAAAATAAATGTATTTTTGCACTCTTGGAATTTGTCATTTGTCATTTGGTCCTATAGCTCAGCTGGTTAGAGCACTTGACTCATAATCAAGGGGTCCCTGGTTCGAGCCCAGGTGGGACCACAACCGAAGGGAGTGGTCACAAAAGCCTTTGCGAAAGCAAGGGCTTTTTTCATGGAATGAAACCTGGGCGAGAAGCCTGTACCGAGCGTAGTCGAGGTAAGCCCAGCCTGCCCGTCCGTAATGAAATGAGGGTTAGGTGGGACCACGACCGAAGGGAGTGGTCACAAAAGCCTTTGCGAAAGCAAGGGCTTTTTTCATGGAATGAAACCTGGGCGAGAAGCCTGTGCCGAGTGTAGTCGAGGTAAGCCTGGCCGCAGCTATTTGCAGGAACGGGACTTCTCTGATCCGCGAGCGTAGCGAGTCAACCCAGCCTATGCCCGTCCGAAATAAAATGAAGGCGGGGTGAGACCACATCAAGCAGAAAACCCACGCCGTCTGGCGTGGGTTTTTTAATTATTAAGAACTTACTACGCTTAATAAACGATATAACCTCCCCCGGCATTGGCATAAGTGCCACTTGGAGGGTCAATTGATTCAAAAACAGTGGGTTCAGTTTCGAACAATTTAAATTCACCTTTTGCATCATGAAAGCGACCGGTCCCGTTCGTGACCTTATATTCAACTGATGTTCCAGTGAAGCTGCCATCTTTCGATTCAAAGTTGATCGTATGCCCGTTGGCCGCGGTTATGGTACCAGTAATGAAATCATTACCTTGGTTACCAGGCCCACCGGTACACCAGGTGATTTCAACCGTATAACGGCCTATATGGGAGGCCTCGCCACTGCCCAAAATCTTAAGGGGCAACAAGCCCTCACAAAATTCACCTGCAGAGGGGTCGAATTCAAAGGTTCCGGCACTCCGGATCTTCCAGGGGCGTTCAACTTTTTGCCCGTTGTTTGCGGAGGCATTGACGGCTTCAAGATTTTCTAAAGAATTTATATCTGTTTCCGGACTACAGGAAAAGGATAGCAAAAAGACGGCCATAAAAGCCATCCCAAAAATTATTTTTGTGAGGTGTTGTTGGATTGTTTTCATCGTATTGATTATTAAGAAGTTACGCGCTAGGAATAAATCTTCAAAAGCATGATTGAAATGCCATTGAAAATGTCACATTGTAAGAGGGAATTTTTGCTAAATGGAAAGCTGCGACTGGGAGGGAGTTAGTGCTAATCGTGGCTCATCCAAAAAGATACGATAATTAAATTGAAAATCAACAAGTTATGGAATGTGTTAAGGAAAATCGCATCGACTATAAAAGCATGAATAGTGTCATTTGTCAAATGGATTTAGCCGCAAAATGACTGTTATTTCGTATCTTTTAAACACAACGTGCGCTTACTGCGGGTAAAATTAAGGTTTACGTATATTTTATTTGGTCGGGATTTACCAGCTTTAAAACGAGCAAATCCTTTGTGAAATCCCAAAATACCCTATATTAGCCCTTCACGCGTAGTTGAAAAATGAGAAATATAACGTCAGAAATTGACGTATTTTTAAGAGAAAGAACCCACCCCCGATAGATAAAAAACCTAAGGAACATGTCTAAATCACAACAACCTGTCATTTCCATCAATAAAAAAGAGGAAGACGCCCTGTCGAAATCTAAAATTGAGGTGATCAAAAACCTCATCTTTGGCGAGAACATACAGGAGTATAATACGGAGTTTGACAAGCTCAAAAAGGAAATCCTCGAAAAGAAAAAAGCACTCGAAGAACTCATTGAGGAAGTTCGCACAGATCTAAAAGCCTCTATTGACGATGTTTCTACAGATGTAAATGTTCGTATTACTGACCTCGAAGAAAGCCTTACTCAAAGGATCGAGGCAGCAGAAAGCGATATTGTGCATCGTGAAGAATTAGGGAAACTACTCATTCAGCTGGGCGAAAAGATCAGCAAGTAATCATTAGCATAAAGGGGTTTTGGCATGATGAACGAACGGGAAAGACTCGAAGTTCTTAAGGATATTCTCTTCACAGACGATCGGCATTACGTCGATAAGATCACCGAACGTATTGTGCAGTTAGAGCAGATCTTACATGATCGAAATAAGCTCTCCGGGAAGGTAGACCCAATTGTATCAGCTCAAATAGAAGAATTCACCAAAAACATACCCAGTACCCTGGGTCCTGTTATTACCGCAACATTAAAAGATGAGATCAAACACCATAAGGATGATGTAGTAGATGCATTGTATCCGATACTTGGTAAAATGATCAAAAAATATATTGCCCAGGAAATGAAGATGTTGTCTGAGAAAATTGATGATCAATTCAGTTTTGTAAAAAGTGCCAAGCGGAAAATGCAATCTGTTTTTGGGAATGTGAAAGAAGAAGACCTGCTATTGAGCGAATTGTCAATGGCCAAAATAGAACAGGTTTTTCTTATTGAGCATGATTCCGGAATATTGAAAGCTGGATTTTCGAAAACAGAAACGATAGATGAAGAGATGATCTCGGGCATGCTTACTGCTATAAAGTCTTTCGTTGAAGACGCCTTTAATAAAAGAAGTCAAAGCCTGGAACTTATTGAATATGAGTTATACCAGATCCATATTCAAAGTTTTGTAACCCACTATGTAGCCGTGGTAATATCTGGTAATTATCTGACTCGCTCAAAGAATAAAGTTCAGGATCTAATTTTCAATTTTTACAATAAGTATATGGCGATGAACCTGGATCTGGTTATGGACCTCGGAATGGGAAATGGCGAAGATGATGAGCCCGTTACACGTTTAGAGATCGAAAAGGAAATAGCCAAATACTTTGGGAATGCAAAAATCTAAGAAAGTATTGCTTCTGGGGCACTTTGGGGTGGGAAAAACCTCATTGATCCGAAGGTTCGTCAGCGATAGTTTCTCGGATGCCTACAAAGTAACTATCGGGGTACACATCACCAAGAAAGTTGTGGATCTCCCAAGCGGAACCAACCTTTCAATGATCTTGTGGGATCTTGAAGGTACTGATGAATTACACCTGATCAGAAACGCCTACCTCATGGGCACTCATGGAGTGATCTTCGTGTTCGATGTAACTCGCCCTGCTACCTTCCAGAACATACAACGCGATCTGGATATCATAAAAGAAAAGGTCAAGAAAGCGCCCGTGCTTATAGTGGGCAATAAGATGGACCTGGTTGACCCGGCCGATGTAAAAAGACTTCTGGACGAAAACGATATAGATAGTGATTATCTGACTTCGGCAAAAACCGGAGATGAAGTAAACGAGGCTTTTTTAGAGATGGCTAGCCAATTGGATGCTTAATGCTCGAAAAATATAAAACTCAATTTATTGGAAACTCCATTCAGTTTGTTGTATTGGATGAAAAAGGCCTGGTACGTGAATCGGATAACACCTGCTTTCTGCTAAAAACAGGAGATTCACTTAAAGAGTTTCACCCATTCTTTGAATCGCTTGAAGCCATAGTTCCTGAGGCTAATAATGAGATCACCTTTAATTGTATTCACCTGGAATCGGAAGGCAAAGAATTGATAACAGATCTTGTGCTTCGACGCGAAGACAATGCACTTTTATTGGTCATATATGATCTGACACAACACTACAATGAGTATCAATCCGTGGCACAGGCCCGTAATGAATCCATTATTCAAGAGCAACTGATCGCCCTTAAAAATATTGAGTTAGAAGAGCGGGAACGGTTTAAAGATCAGTTCATTCGTAATTTTAGTCACGAGATACGAAATCCCCTGACCAGCATTATGTCGCTGACCCAAGTATTAAGTCAGACCGACCTAAATGCGGAACAAGAGCAAATGGTGCAATACCTCAACCAGTCCAATGCTCAGTTACGGCTCTTGCTGGAAGACATATTAAGTATTAGCATGATCTCCTCTGGCAAATTGCAATTGGTTGAAAAGGAGTTTAACCTGATCAAGCTATTGAACCTTTTGACATTTACCTATACTGCCAAAGCAAAGGAAGCAGGCCTGGAATTTGTTGCCGAGATAGACGAAAAACTTCCGCAAATCGTTGCCTCAGACAGGCTGCGCATATATCAGGTTCTCACGAATATTCTTGATAATGCGATTAAATATACCGAGACCGGCCAAATTGAATTTTCTGTTCAATTGAATCAGAAGCGCGCCAATAAAGCGAATATCAGGTTTGAGATCTCAGATACGGGTAGAGGAATTCCAGAAGCACAATTAGAAAGCATTTTTACAAGTTTTACTCAGGTTTATGACAAGGATAAAGAACAGGGAAGCGGTTTGGGCCTGTCAATTGTAAAAGGGTTGCTTAGACTTATGGATTCAGAAATACAGCTGACATCAGAGCTGGACCAGGGAACCCGGTTCTTTTTTGATCTGAACCTAAAATATCCATTGCCTTCTTCTCAAAGGACTGACAAGAAAGATGAAGTTTTAGATACTGTGGTTCGAAAAACCCTGAAGAAGGATAAATACAAACTCCTTCTGGTTGAGGATGATGTAATGATCCAAACGGTTGTATTCAAGTTTCTTTCAGGGACAGATCGCTTTTTTATCGAGATTGTATCAGATGGGGCTAAAGTGATGGAGGAAGTGGTTAATACACAATATGACCTCATCATAATGGATATAAATATCCCGAATATCAGCGGAGACCAAATTGCAAGACTGATACGCGACTTTCCATTTAAGGGAATTAAGGACATTCCTATAATAGGCGTCACCGGCACGTTATATGACGAAGATATAGCAGCTTATAAGGCGGCTGGTATGAACGCTATTATTCCCAAACCTTTTGCCCAGGAAGAGCTTTTGAAGGCCGTATTTAGGTATCTTAAGTAGGCTGAGTTTTCACTATAATTACTTTCCAAATAGAGCATTATAAAGCATGTATTTGTAGGAATAACCCTACATATATGCATTTCACCGATGTTTCTATGCATTTCACCGAGTCATTTTCAACTATTTAGTATTCCTGGTGGATTAGGATAACTGCAGCCTAGATTTGAGTGTTGTTTTGAATGAGACTCCCCCCAAATTTACCTCAGAACATAAAAAAAAGAAAATGGAAACATCATTGATCATCTTAATACTTTTTGTCATCAGCGCATTAGCTCTCATATTTTCTATCTATGTTAATGTGATGCAAAGAAATAAAATGAACAAAATTACAACTGTATTTCTACCAGGTGAATTAGAAGAATAAGAGGGTAATACAAACCCTGTTGCCATTAAAGAGCACGAAGAAAAAATATACATAAATGCTGTACATTCACTAACTACAGGTTGTTCGATCAACCATAACTATAGCACGTAGGGTTATGTTCTAACCATCGTAGCACTACGTATACATTAGAGTTGTCTTTGGTTTTTGGCAACTTTATTTTGGGTAAGCTAGTTGTTTTGATTTGTTTGGTTGGTTTTTTTGGGCCCTGAGAGATCAGGGCCCTTTTTTCCCACTTCTTCCCCCATGATATACCTACCTATTGAAAGATTTGTTGCACTAACAGTTTATGGAATTAAGAACTAATGCAACCATGAAAAGAACATTTGAGAAAATAATAATTGTTGTGTTTGGAATGTTAAGTGCCTTATGTTTCCTGGCGTATTTTGCCGGATTGTAAGCAGGTAGTCACGTTCCCGCATCGTTTCATACCAAAATTGAAGTAAAAACAAACCACTATGAAAATCAGCCTAATGATTTTCGCCACCCTTGCATTGATTTTATTTTCAATTAATGTAAGTCATACGAAAGACGTTCCTTTAAATAAAGGAAATATAGAATTGCTGAGTATTCCTGAGCATTTGAAAATGAATTGCTGCATGGAAGTGCAATATCCGGCACGCCCTGTTCAACGAATTAGTATTCCAAGTGTGCTGCCTCCATTTATAGGGAGCTCATTTATCGGATTTAAAGAATCGCTTGCCTTCAAAGAATCCCGTGGCAATTATTTTACGGTTAATACATTGGGATATTTGGGAAAATATCAATTTGGTATTGGCACGCTGCATCTGGTTGGCATTTATGATGCCGGGATATTTCTAAGTGATCCAATCCTGCAAGAAGCGGCTTTCAGATCCAATGTTTCACGAAACAAGTGGATCTTGAGAAAAGACATAATAAGGTATAGTGGAAAGAAAATAAATGGTATTCTAATAACAGAATCTGGGATCCTGGCTGCAGCACATCTTAGTGGCCCGGGAAATGTAAAACGCTTCTTGAGAAGTAACGGGGACTACAACGTCTCTGATGCATTCGGGTCCTTTCTGTCTGATTACCTTAAACGCTTCTCCGGATACGACACATCTGAGATTCCCGCAATCAGGAATCCCAAAGTGGGATAAAAGGATACACGACAGATTATGTATTCAATATTCAGAGAATGAGAAAATTAATTGCAGAGCAAATGCTATAAATCTTAAATTTGCTTCGTAACTTTAAATCGAATCGTTAATTTAACTTATTACAATGGGAAAGTTTGAAATCAAAAAAGACAAATCTGGCCAGTTTAGATTTAATCTGAAAGCCGGAAATGGTCAGGTTATTTTAAGCAGTGAGGCCTATAAAACTAAAGCCGCCTGTGAAAACGGAATAGACTCCGTTAAAAAGAATTGTAAGAATGACAAGTGCTTTGATAGAAAGGTTGCTAAGAATGGAAAGCCCTACTTCAACCTTAAATCTACAAATGGACAGGTTATTGGCGCTAGCCAAATGTACGCCAGCGGTGCAACTATGCGAAATGGAATTGCTTCTGTAAAAAAGAACGCCCCCAGAGCAAAAGTTCAGGACAACAGCTAAAAGCCATAACCTCCTGAACACTTCAGTTTGACACTGTAGTAATACGATATCAAGGACGACATAATGTCGTCCTTTTTTTATTTACCCCCGTCCTTCCGACCCTGATTAAAAAGTATATCTTTATAGGCTAACCAACCAATTTGTATGGAACTCAGTACGCTAGATTATACGCTGATCATTGGATTCTTTACCATTGTTTTGACAATAGGAATCGTTGTCTCCAAGAGATCTGGAAAGAATTCTACTGAATTTTTTCTTTCAGGCAAGACTATGCCTTGGTGGCTTTTAGGCCTTTCAATGGTGGCGACCACATTTTCTACCGATACACCTAATCTTGTAACTGATATTGTCAGAACCGATGGCGTTTCTGGTAACTGGGTGTGGTGGTGTTTTTTAATAACGGGAATGCTAACCGTATTTGTTTACGCCAAACTCTGGAGAAAATCGAATGTTAATACTGATTTAGAATTTTATGAATTAAGATATGGCGGCAAACCAGCTAGTTTTTTAAGGAAATTCAGAGCGGTTTATCTAGGCGTTATTTTTAATGTGATTACCATGTCAGCAGTGACCTTGGCAGCCATTAAAATCGGAGGAATCATGTTAGGGCTTGAACCTTGGCAAACCGTTGTGAGTGCTGGCCTGATTACTGTAACCTTTAGTGCATTAGGAGGTTTTAAAGGTGTTGTTTATACTGATTTTCTATTGTTTTTTGTGGCAATGGCCGGTGCAATAGGCGCAGCATATTACCTGGTTAATTTACCCGAAGTCGGCGGTATAAACGCAGTAATGTCTAATGAAAATGTAATTGACAAACTTTCTATATTACCAGAGCTTAGCAACACAAAGGCAGTAATTACACTATTGGCTATTCCGTTTGCCGTGCAATGGTGGAGTTCCTGGTATCCTGGAGGGGAACCAGGAGGCGGAGGCTACATTGCCCAACGTATGTTAGCTGCAAAAAATGAGAATCATGCTATCGGAGCTACATTTTTCTTCAATATCATGCATTATGCCCTTAGGCCCTGGCCTTGGATATTGGTTGCCTTGGCCTCATTAGTAATTTACCCTGACATTGCAAGTATCTCAGCGGCGTTTCCGAATGTTCCGGCAGACAAACTAGGACATGATCTGGCGTATTCTGCGATGTTGACTAAATTACCAAGCGGTCTATTAGGATTGGTTTTGGCATCGTTGATTGCAGCTTATATGAGCACTATTTCTACTCAATTAAATTGGGGTTCCTCTTATATAGTGTTCGATTTTTATAAACAACAGATCAATCCCCAGGCTTCTGAAAAAAGGCTTGTTGCTGTTGGTAGATTTTCAACCGTAATATTAATGGTATTCAGTGCTGCTCTGGCGTTGTTGATGCAAAATGCAATGCAAATATTTGATATGCTCCTATTATTTGGCGCGGGTACAGGTCTAATTTTTATTCTACGCTGGTTTTGGTGGCGAATAAATGCCTGGACTGAAATTTCAGCCATGTTTGCCTCAGGTATTCTATCCATACTTTTGAAAGCAACACCCCTGGGTGATTTCTTCTTTAATACTGATACAGGGATATTTCCTGATTGGGGAGAGATCCCTTTTGTAATGATAATAACCACTATTATATGGCTCACGGCTACTTTTACCACTCAACCAGAATCCAAAGATGTACTGCGTTCTTTTTACAAGAAAATCCAGCCTGGAGGCCCTGGATGGAGTAAAGTGGTTGATGAGGCCAAAATAGATAATGTTGAGGTTGACTTGGGTGAAAAATGGAGCGTGCCCTCCGGAATTCTGGCTATGCTATTGGGTGTTGTTTTGATTTATACGATAATGTTCGCTACAGGACATTGGATTTATGGTCATACAACTTCGGCTTTGATTCTTACAGGCATTGCAATAGTTTCTGGATTCTTATTGATCAAAGCTTGGGGCCGAATGAAAGATGATATTTTATAAACTAGAGTAATTGAACAAGAGGGTAATTTCAGTTGATATTTTTAGAGGCTTGACCATCGTACTTATGATTTTGGTCAACACCCCCGGCACTTGGTCTAATGTTTATACTCCTCTTTTACATGCAGATTGGCATGGCTATACCCCAACGGATCTTGTTTTCCCATTCTTTCTGTTCATTGTAGGGACTTCTATCGTATTCGCCTATCAAAATAAAACGCCTAATTGGCCGGCGCATCGAAAAATCATAATTAGAACACTTAAGTTACTGGGACTAGGCCTTTTCCTTGGCGCGTTTATGATCGAATTTCCTTTTATAAAGAATTTTGAGTCTATCAGATTTCCAGGGGTTCTTCAGCGCATAGGCGTAGTATTCTTTTTTGCCTCTTTACTTTTTCTTCATTGCAACTGGCGCGTCCTGATCGGGATATGTATTGCCATTCTTTTAGGTTATTGGATATGGCTGGGATTCATTCCTTTGAATGGAGAGACACCAACTTTTGACAGGGCTCCGAATAATTGGGCGAACTATATTGACTTAAATATACTGGGCACTCATATGTACAAGGAAGATTATGATCCCGAAGGCATATTAAGCAGCCTTCCTTCTATAGCTACTGCACTTATGGGAATCTTTACAGGCCTCATTCTTAGGGCAAAGACTCAAAGCAAGATCAAGTTTATGATCATCATTGGCGTAGCCTGCTTATTCCTTGGCTACATTTGGGATCTCGTATTCCCGATCAACAAGGCCATCTGGACAAGTAGTTATGTGCTCGTAACTGCAGGGTGGGCAAATCTTGCCTTATGCCTTATATATTATTTTACAGATTATAAGAAGATCCGTCTTGGAAGTATATTCAGTTATGCAGGGGCCAATGCCATCACCGTATATTTTTTGTCGAGTTTCTTTACCAAGCTCTTTTATCTGATTAAGGTAAACGAATCGCAATCACTACATGGATGGTTGTTTGACACGCTTTATACGTATGATTTCCTTTCTCTAAAGTTTTCATCCATGCTCTATGGATTAACAGTAGCTGCATTCTATTGCCTACTGGCTTATATAATGTATAAGAGGAAGATCTTCATTAAAGTTTAGGGACTAGCGTTCCAGAAACTTGGCGACATATTTGCCGATTACATCAAATTCAAGATTTACCCGATGTCCTATGTCATATGAGTTAAAGCGAGTATGCTGGTAAGTGTAGGGTATAATTGCCACATCAAAGCTATTACGTCCGGAGTTTACAACGGTTAGACTAACCCCATCGATAGTTATGGACCCTTTTTCTACGGTGAGCAATTCTGGCAGAGGCTCATACTGAAAGGAAAAAAACCAACTGCCATCTTGTTCTTCGATCGCCGTGCATCGGGCTGTGGTATCTACGTGTCCTTGCACCAGATGACCGTCTAAGCGATCCCCGATTTTCATCGCACGTTCTAAATTAACCTGATCCCCCTCCTGCAATTCACCTAAAGCCGACTTTAGTA
The DNA here is from genome assembly GCA_947258555.1 of uncultured Eudoraea sp. Taxonomy (GTDB): domain Bacteria; phylum Bacteroidota; class Bacteroidia; order Flavobacteriales; family Flavobacteriaceae; genus HDS-28. The sequence goes on from CAMYJF010000001.1 coordinate 17,869, forward strand.
ATGTTTCCTGTATGGCGGTAACAACATGATTAGCTCCTTCGACGGCGATCACCGTAAGACAGACACCATTATGAGATAGGCTTTGATCGATTTTTAATGACGAAGATATATCTGACCGAATATGGAGATGAAGATTCTGCCCCTCCTTTTCAAGTTTGGTAACCAAGCCTAATGTTTCAATGATCCCTGTAAACACGTGTCCTTTAAAATAAGTAGTTTTACCGTGTAAAGGTAGCATTTAAGGATTTTTTGAATGAATGAATCGGCAAAAATAAGACTGGGTATTTCAATAGGCGATCTGAATGGCATAGGTTCAGAAGTGGCGTTGAAGACTTTTGCAGATAGCAGAATGATGGAATTCTGCACGCCGGTCATTTTTGCCTCTAATAAGACCATAAGCCAGGTAAATAACACCCTGAAACTGAATATTAATTTCAATGGGGTTAAAGAGCTGAACAAGATCATATATGGGAAGATCAACGTGGTGAATGTTTGGCAGGAAGAGGCAGAGATCAAATTCGGAGAAACGACGGATATTGCCGGCAAATATGCACTTCGATCCTTAAAAGCAGCCGTAGAAGCTCTTAAAAAAAATCAGATCGATGTGCTGGTGACTGCGCCCATAAGTAAAAGCAATATCCAATCTGAAGATTTCAAATTTCCGGGCCATACCGATTTCCTGGCCGAGACTTTTCAATCGGATAGTCTGATGTTCATGGTTACAGACGATTTTAAGATCGGACTAATGACAGACCATGTAGCCCTTAAAGATATTGCTGAGGTGATCACAGCTGAATTGGTCAAGAAGAAGATCAAGAAGATAATTGATTCCCTGGAACGCGATTTTGCTGTGCGCAAACCAAAGATTGCAGTGCTCGGAATAAATCCTCATAGTGGAGATAATGGGGTGATTGGCAAAGAAGACGATGAAATTGTAAAACCTGTTATTCAGGAGTGCCTTGACGAAGGATTACTTGTCTTCGGCCCTTATGCGGCAGATAGCTTTTTTGGTACAGGAAATCACCAAAAGTTTGACGCAGTTTTAGCTGCTTATCACGATCAGGGATTGATCCCATTTAAAACCCTATCGTTTGGAAAAGGGGTAAATTTCACTGCGGGCTTACCCGTAGTACGTACGTCTCCCGATCATGGAACTGCTTTTGAGATAGCTGGAAAAGGAGAAGCCGACGCAGGATCTTTTAAAGAAGCTGTTTTTATGGCGATACGGATATTCAAAAACAGGGAGGAGTATAAGAAATTGACAGCAACCCCACTCGAAGCCCAAATTCAAAAGAAATAACCACTACTTATTCCTCTGGTATGAGGCTCAAATTCTTGTTGCAAAGGTTGTGAAATCTTAAATAAACCCTATCTTTGCAGGCCGAAATTGATTGGAAACCAATGGAGATGAATAAGGAGTTTATTATTCCTTTTGCGGGCTTGAAATTGGGAAAACACCATTTTAAGTACCAAATTTCGAATTCGTTCTTTGAATCTTTTAATTATGAGGAGTTTAACGCCTCATCGATTGATGTCACTGCCGATCTGGAAAAGACCTCAACGATCATGGAGTTATCTTTAAAAGCACAAGGCTCGGTCAATGTAAATTGCGACCTTTCCAGTGAGGCTTTTGATCTGCCACTCTCCGGGGAACTTGATCTTGTGATCAAGTTTGGGGAAGCGTATGATGATGACTTTGAAGATATTGTCGTACTGCCTCATGGAGAACACCAGTTAGATATTTCACAATTTGTATATGAAATGATCGTGCTGGCTGTTCCTCAAAAAAGAATACATCCCGGTGTTGAAGACGGTAGTCTCAAATCTGAGTTACTTGACAAATTGCGGGATATGGATCTATCAGGTTCAAAGAATCAGGAAAAAAAGAATGATCCCAGATGGGATGCATTAAAAAAATTATTAACGAATAAATAACCTTCGTCATGGCACATCCTAAACGGAAAACGTCTAAAACGCGTCGCGACAAAAGAAGAACACATTACAAAGCTACGGCTCCAACACTTGCCAAAGACCCAACAACAGGTGAGACACATCTGTTTCACAGAGCGCATTGGCATGAAGGAAAACTGTACTATCGCGGACAAGTACTGATCGATAAAACAGATGAATCCGTATAAGGATCTTGTACCTGAGAAATTCACCCACTTTTTAGTGGGTTTTTTTATAGTCGATTTTCTTTAAAATTGATTGAAAATGAGTCAAAATTGCCCAAAATTGCCTATTTTTCGCTGATTTTATAGGATTTTTGGACGTTTTTGACAAAAAACCAACACTAGCATGAGCACAATCTCGGCGGCCATTACCGCAGTTGGCGCCTACCTTCCTGAATACAGGTTAACCAATGAAATTTTGGAGACCATGGTGGATACCACAGATGAGTGGATCACCACGCGAACAGGAGTAAAAGAACGACGGATCTTAAAGGACCCTGATAAAGGAACATCCTATTTGGCCATTAAAGCTGCGCAAGATCTTATGGAGAAAAGAGATCTGGACCCGTTAGAGATTGATCTGGTATTAGTAGGCACAGCGACTCCCGATATGCCCGTGGCTTCCACGGCAGTCTACGTCGCCACGGAAATTGGAGCGACAAATGCTTTTGCTTATGACATCCAGGCAGCCTGCTCTAATTTTTTGTACGGAATGTCAACAGCTGCCAGATATATTGAATCTGGTAAATACAAAAAAGTCTTGCTCATTGGCGCAGATAAGATGTCGTCTATTTTAGACTATACAGATAGGACGACCTGCATTATTTTTGGTGATGGCGGGGGTGCTGTTCTATTTGAACCGAATACAGAGGGATATGGGGTCCAGGACGAATACCTGAGATCGGATGGAACAGGGCGTCAGTTTCTTAAAATAGAAGCAGGGGGATCTCTAATGCCTGCATCAGAGGAAACGGTTCGCGATAAAAAGCACTATGTATTCCAGGACGGGAAATCGGTCTTTAAATTTGCAGTTTCCAATATGGCCGATGTAGCAGAAAAAATAATGGAAAGAAATGGACTGACACATGAAGATGTTCAATGGCTTGTTCCACATCAGGCAAATAAGCGTATTATTGACGCGACCTCAAATAGGATGGGATTAGATGCCTCAAAAGTCATGATGAACATTCAGCGATATGGAAACACTACTTCAGCAACCTTACCTCTTTTGCTTCACGACTACGAGAAGCAGTTGAAAAAAGGGGATAATTTAGTGTTTGCTGCTTTTGGTGGTGGCTTTACCTGGGGAGCTCTTTATCTCAAGTGGGCCTATGATACAAATGATTAAAACAGAACAAATACGAAGTCAATGGATATTAAGGAAATTCAAAGTCTAATCAAATTCGTAGCCAAATCTGGTGCCAGCGAAGTGAAGCTGGAGACTCCGGAATTGAAGATTACGATCCGCACAGGTGCACCAAATGCCGGGGCGGAAACAACAATTGTTCAACAGATTCCTGTGGCACAGGCTCCTGTACCAACTGTAGTGGCAACCCCACCACCTGCAGCTGCTGAAAGCCCGGCCCCTGCGGCAGAAGTCCCTCCAACTGAGGAGGCGGATGACCCCAGGTACATAACAATTAAGTCACCCATCATTGGAACATTCTATAGGAAGCCATCCCCTGATAAACCTTCTTTTGTAGAAGTTGGAAGGTCTATTGCACCTGGCGATGTGCTTTGTGTGATTGAAGCCATGAAACTTTTCAATGATATAGAATCTGAAGTTTCAGGAAAGGTTGTAAAAGTTCTGGTAGAAGATGCTTCACCAGTCGAGTTTGATCAACCTTTATTCCTTATAGATCCTTCATAAGTTGTAACTCAACATGTCTAGTAACAGATGGATTGGTTCATAATGAAGCAATCCTATTGAAAGTCTTGTAGTATGTTCAAAAAAATACTAATTGCCAATCGAGGGGAGATCGCCCTAAGAATTATCCGCACATGTAAGGAGATGGGGATCAAAACGGTCGCGGTATATTCTAAAGCCGATGAAGAAAGCCTCCATGTTAGGTTTGCAGATGAAGCCGTATGTATAGGTCCTGCCCCGAGTAGTGAGTCATACCTGAAAATTCCAAACATTATTGCAGCGGCAGAGATCACTAATGCAGATGCAATACATCCCGGCTATGGTTTTCTATCTGAAAATTCAAAGTTCTCTAAGATTTGTGCAGAGCACGACATCAAGTTCATTGGGGCGACTGGTGAACAAATTGATAAAATGGGTGACAAGGCTACCGCTAAAAAAACAATGAAGGAAGCCGGAGTGCCAACTATTCCTGGTTCTGAAGGATTGCTGAAGAATGTGGCTGATGCCAAAAAGACTGCCAAAAAAGTAGGGTATCCGGTAATGATCAAAGCTACTGCTGGTGGCGGTGGAAAAGGAATGCGAGCTGTTTGGAGCGAAGAGGAAATGCAAAAGCATTTTGAAAGCGCTGTACAGGAAGCTGAAGCGGCTTTCGGGAATGGCGGCATGTATATGGAAAAACTTATCCAGGAGCCACGGCACATAGAAATACAAGTAGTAGGAGACCAATATGGCAAAGCATGCCATTTGTCTGAACGCGATTGCAGCATTCAACGAAGACACCAAAAGCTAACTGAAGAAACCCCCTCACCTTTTATGACTGACAAACTAAGGGAGAACATGGGTCTTGCAGCAATTAAAGCTGCTGAATATATTAAGTATGAGGGTGCAGGTACTGTAGAATTCCTGGTTGATAAACACCGGAATTTCTACTTTATGGAAATGAATACCCGTATCCAGGTAGAACATCCAATTACAGAACAGGTGATTGATTATGATCTCATACGCGAACAAATATTAGTAGCTGCCGGAGTTCCAATTTCTGGTAAGAATTACGTTCCTAAGCTGCATTCCATCGAGTGCAGGATCAACGCAGAAGATCCTTATAATGACTTCCGGCCCTCGCCAGGAAAGATCACAACCTTACACACCCCCGGAGGTCACGGAATACGTTTAGACACCCATGTATATAGCGGATATATTATTCCACCATACTATGACTCCATGATCGCAAAATTAATTACCTCGGCCCAAACACGTGAGGAGGCGATCAATAAGATGAAGCGTGCATTGGATGAATTTGTGATTGAAGGAGTGAAAACCACAATTCCGTTCCACAGGCAATTGATGGACCACCCGGATTACCTTGCCGGTAATTATACTACGAAGTTTATGGAAGACTTTGAAATGAAGGAAGAGAAAGGGCAGGGGCTTTAAAAAAAACAGAAACCGCATATCACATGCTGAGTTATTGGGAGTATAAATCTTGGCTTCAACAGGTAGATTTTACTATTGTTGGAAGCGGGATTGTAGGGATCAATTGCGCCTTGACTCTCCGAAAAAAATTTCCAAAAGCAAAGATCATTATCCTGGAACGGGGTATTCTGCCCCAGGGAGCAAGTACAAAAAATGCCGGTTTTGCCTGCTTTGGCAGCGTATCCGAAATTCTGGATGACCTTAAATCACATAGCGAAGAAGAGGTCATTAATCTCATTCAAAATAGATGGACAGGCGTTCAACACTTAAGAAGCTTGCTGGGCGATGAAAAACTCAAGTTCCATTCTCTGGGCGGGTACGAAGTGTTTTCCGAAAAGGAAACGGACCTCTATGAAGAATGCCTGAAAGCCCGAGAGTGCATTAATACTATGCTCTCACCTATCTTTGGTCAGTCTGTTTTTGAAGAAAGGTCGAATACTTTTGGATTCCAAAACATAAAGGAAACTCTTCTCTGGAACCAGTTCGAAGGACAATTGGATACAGGTGAAATGATGAGGGGTTTACTGGATCTTGCGCTAAAGCAGGACATTCTGATATTAAATTCTATCACCGTCACCTCATTCGAAGAGAATGCTTCCCATGTGTCTATAAAAACAGATAAGTTCGACATGGAGAGCAGCTATTTATTAGTTGCCACCAACGGTTTCGCCAAGGAGATCTTAAATGAACAAGTGCAGCCCGCGAGAGCTCAGGTGCTGATCACCAAACCCATCAATGACCTTTCTATTAAAGGTACTTTCCACATGTACAAAGGGTTCAACTATTTTCGCAATGTTGAAAACAGGATATTATTGGGCGGAGGCCGCCACCTGAATATGGATCAGGAGGAAACAATATCATTCGGGCAATCAGAGGAGATCAAAACATATCTATTATCGCTTTTGAAAGAAGTTATTTTACCCGACACCGATTTTGAGATCGATCAGTGGTGGAGCGGAATAATGGGGGTTGGAAGTAAGAAACACCCAATTGTAAAGCCTGTAAGCGCTCGTGTTTATTGCGGAGTTCGTTTAGGCGGAATGGGTGTGGCAATAGGCAGTGCCGTGGGCCAGGAATTGGCGGACTTGATCTCCTAAGAATTAAGTACATTTCACATATGGAATTACTCTATCTGTTATTTGCAGTACTTCTGATCATAGTGATGACTACCCGATGGAAGATCCACCCCTTCCTCACGCTGTTTATCATTGCCATTTTATACGGATTAGCTGCAGGAATGCCGCTTGATGCCTTGGTAAAGTCTGTAAATAGCGGCTTTGGTGATACGTTGGGCAAGATTGGGTTGATTATCCTATTCGGGGTTATTATTGGGGCCTTCCTGGAGCGCACCGGCGGAGCTTTTAGTATTGCGGAACGTGTGTTGCAATGGATTGGCAGGAAGAATATACCCTCAGCAATGGGGATTATAGGCTATATCATTTCTATTCCCGTATTTGCCGATAGCGGCTTTCTCCTACTTCAGCCACTGAACAAAGGCTTGAGCCGAAGAGCTAAAATCACAATAGCAGGCTCCTCTGTAGCCTTAGGCCTCGGACTCCTGGCTTCGCATACGCTTGTCCCCCCTACGCCCGGACCCATTGCTGCGGCAGGGATCTTAGATGCAAATTTAGGGTTAGTCATAGCAATTGGCTTTCCGGTAAGTTTGGTCGCACTTTTGGCAGCACTGGTTTATTCTAAGGTGTATGCGTCAAAGACTTTTATTGACCCCGATTCTATAGGGGATCTGGGGCAACTTCCAGACAAGGATGAAGAAAGGCCCAGTGCATTCCGATCCTCCATTCCGATCCTCTTACCTATCATTCTGATTATCCTTAAATCAGTTACAAGTCAAGTGATAGAGAACCCATCGGGAATTTGGAAACTGATAGGCTTCCTGGGTGAGCCCGTCATCGCGTTATTTATTGGGGTAGTCCTTTGTTTAATGCTTCCAAAGAAAATTGAATACAAAATGCTGTCCGCTACAGGGTGGATTGGATCGGCAGTGAAGGAGGCCGCAGGGATCATTATGATCACTGGTGCCGGAGGTATTTTCGGAAAAGTATTATATGATTCGGGCATTGCGAATACGTTGGGAGAGAGCCTGGTTTCATTGGAAATTGGACTACTCCTGCCTTTTGTTCTCGCAGCAGCCTTGAAAACTGCTCAAGGCTCATCAACAGTAGCCTTGATCACTACAGCCTCTATATTAGTACCTATGCTGCCTGTTCTGGGATTTGAATCTGAAATGGAAAAGGCTATGGTCGTAGTGGCCATAGGTGCAGGTTCTTCAGTTATTTCCCATGCCAATGACAGTTTCTTTTGGGTAGTTACCCAAATGAGCGGAATGAACGTGAAAACAGGATATCGCTTATTTAGTCTTGGCAGCTTTGTTCTCGGGACGACCGGACTGCTAACGCTTTACGTAATATCTTTCTTTATTACCTAAACTGAAATCTCATAACTAGTCTAGATCAGGCCTTTTTCGGTCTTTCTTTTTTTCACTGTGGGCCTTCTTTTTCTTCAATCGCTTTTCTTTTGATGCCCTTGAAGGCTTTGTCTTTCTCCTTGGCTTGGGTTTTTTGAGTGTGTCGGCCAGCAAAGAAAGGAGTTTCTTTTCCGCGATATCCCTGTTTTTGGCCTGGCTACGACTATCTTCAGCATGTACGGTCAAAAATCCTTCTTTGGAAATTCTGTTTGAAAGCTTTTCCCATAAACGATTTTTCTCCCAGGATGAAAGTCCCTCTGAAGTATTAAGATGCAGGGACGCAATAACTTTGGTTGCCACTTTGTTCACGTGCTGGCCTCCGGGACCACCGCTTCGGCTAAATTTTACAACTAGTTCTTTACGTATTTGTTCTCGATCCATCAGTACCCATTCTTATTCTGCAATCGCTTATTGATAATATCGATCGAGATATTAAGCCTCACTTCAGTCCCTAAGTCAAGATCACGCTTGGATTCAAAGAGTAAATATTGATTTTCCGCCTCTCCTTTATAGAGGAAATGGCTCCCCATTGGATATTTTTTTATCACCACGGCGGAGATACCTGAAGTATGAGCCAGTGTAAATTCATGGGCATACACAATGATCCGCCTCTTGGTGTTCGCATAGGATTTGATCACTTCAATGGAGACTTTGTTTGCCTCCCCAAATAAGGATGCTATATAGAGATCCCCTGGTTTATCATAAAGCTCTAAGATAGGTTGATGAGCTAACACCTCGCGATCTTTAAGGACAAGCCCCGAATCGGCGAAAGGCAGCACATCATTGGAGTCATGAGTAGCCGTTAAACAGGTAATGCCTTCTGTTTTCAAATAGTCATAGAGATTCCGCCGCAAATAACTCTTCCTGAAATTATCTATATGGCCAAAGGGCTCGTCAAGCAATAAAAGCTGAGGTTTTTGCGCCAACACTTTAGCGAGTCCTACACGTTGTTGCTGACCAACACTAAGGTTTTTAACCTTAGTTCCTGCGAATTCCACCATATCTATCACATAGAGTAATTCTCGCACGCGTTTTTCCAGTTTTTTTGGAGACGCAGGGGATAAGTATGAACTAATATTTTCGGCAACAGACGTGAAAGGCATTAGGTCGAATTCCTGGGACATGTACTTGACGCCTTGTTTACCCGGCACAAGTATCTGATCCGGACCTTTTATCTGCTCACCGTTCCAAAATATGTCACCCTGGCTCGGTTGAAGCGCACCATAAATGATCTTCAGCAGAGTGCTTTTTCCACAACCACTTTCCCCCATGACTGCTAAATGCTCGCCCTGTGCCAATTGAAAGTTTATTCCTTCCAATACAGGTATGCGATCATATGCAAAGGAGACTTCTTTAACTTCTAACACGATACTCCTTTTAATTTATGCTAACTAGGTAGTAGTTTTGGTTTCTTTGAAGATGGATTTTTTGTGGCTAGCTTCAACTTCCTTGAATTTGAAGAACGCTAAATGTACTATAAATTAGGCGATTATCCTTATTTGTCGGCTCAATTGCAAATGAAAGGGATAAGTGGAATTATGCCAGGTTTTTGGCCAATAGATATTCAGCGATTTGAATAGCATTCGTAGCAGCTCCTTTTCGCAAGTTATCCGCAACGATCCATAGGTTTAAAGTGTTCCGCTGGGTCTCATCCCGACGTATCCGCCCGACAAACACCTCATCTTTTTCATGCGCATCAATAGGCATGGGGTAGCGATTATTTTTTGGGTCGTCTACTACAGTAACACCGGGTGTTTGTTCCAGAATATGTCGGACTTCCTTTAGATCAAAATCCTCATAAAATTCGATATTAACAGACTCTGAATGCCCTCCGGCAGTGGGTATGCGCACCGCCGTTGCTGAAACGGAAAAAGTGCGATCATCCAATATTTTTTGCGGTTCTCTGGCAAGCTTCATTTCTTCCTTGGTGTATCCATTATCCATGAACACATCGCAATGGGGGAGCGCATTTTTGTGTATTGGATGCGGGTAGGCCATTTCCCCATCAATACCAGCCAATTCATTTTCTAATTGCTGCACTGCTTTGCTTCCGGTACCGGAAACAGATTGATAGGTAGAAATAACGATCCGTTTAAGCTTGTACTTAAGATGAAGTGGCGATAAGACCATAACGAGCTGAATAGTAGAACAATTTGGATTTGCAATGATCTTATCCTTATCCGTTAAGCTATGGGCATTAATTTCCGGGACGATGAGCTTTTTAGTCGGGTCCATCCGCCATGCAGAAGAATTATCGATTACAGTTGTACCCACTGAGGCAAAATGTGGGGCCCATTCTTTTGACGTATCCCCGCCAGCGGAAAATAAGGCAACATCCGGTTTTGCCGCAATGGCTTCTTCCATTCCAATAACTGTATACTTCTTATCCTGGTATTGGATCTGTTTCCCAACAGAACGTTCAGAGGCAACAAGCAATAACTCAGATATGGGGAATTCACGTTCGCCCAACACCTTGAGCATCATTTGCCCAACTAGTCCGGTAGCTCCAACAACAGCAACTCTCATAATCGTATTTTTCGAGCCACAAATGTAATTCAGGGACTTATCCCTTACAAGCTCTTTCAGAAATAATTAAGGGAGAGGGGGGTTAGTAAGACAAAAAAAGACCGCCACTTACCAGAATAGGTAAATGGCGGTTTAAAGTTTTGCATGTAGTATAGCGGTGAACCGAATACTTGCAATTCTTTATTGTCTCTTCAAAAGATCCCTGATCTCTCCTAATAAATCTTCTTGAGATGGACCAGCGGGGGCTTCAGGTTCTGCAGGTTTCTTTGATTTGTTGTATGCCTTGACTATCAAGAACATAACAAAACCTACAATGAGTAAATTGACAATGGTATTAACCCATGATCCCCAGCGTATTGCATTCTCAGCCACAAATCCTTCTTCTCCCGCAACTCCGGAAGTTTCAGTCAGTACATACTTGAGGTTTGCAAAATCAGTACCACCCAGGAATTCACCAACGACGGGCATAACGATGTCTGCCACAAATCCATTGATGACAAGTCCGAGGGCACCTGCCATGATCACAGCCACTGCGAAATCAATCACATTACCTGTCATGATAAAATCTTTGAATTCTTTCAACATGATATTAGTGTTTAATTAGAATAAGTTAAAATAAGCACCCGCAATTTACAGAAAAAAAGCATTAAATGTTAAATACTGTTAAATCTTCCCTGTAATTACGCGCGGAATCCTCTGTGAAATACCTGTGATTAATTCGTACGAAATGGTATGGGCTTTCCCTGCTAAAGCTTCGGCAGAATAGCTCCCACCAAAAACTACAACCTCATCTCCTTCCTTGCATTCAATTCCTGTGATATCGATCATGAGCATATCCATACAGACATTGCCAATAATAGCAGCGGCAGAGCCATTTACATACACTTCTCCAATACCATTTCCAAAATGCCGGCCAATGCCATCGGCATGTCCAAGTGGTATCGTAGCAGTTGTCTGGTATCCTTTGGACGCATAGGCACGGTTGTATCCAACGGTCTCATCAGGTTCTATCTTGTGTATTTGTGAAATGATGGATTTAAGACTAGCCGTTGGTTTTAATTGAGAATCGACCTCAGGATCATTGGCATAGCCATGAAGTCCAATACCACAACGTACCATATCGAATTGTGCGTTCGCATAATTGAGTATTCCGGAGGTATTAAGAATATGCTTAATGGGTTTTATGGCTAATACATCACAAAGGTTCGTATAGATCATATTAAATGATTCTATTTGATTCTTAGTAAAGAGTTGCTCATCAAGATCATCTGAAGCGGCTAAATGCGAGAATACAGAACGGATCTCCATACAAGATGTGTCCCTTAGCTCGCTTGCGATGAAATCCACATCATTCTCCCAAAAACCTAGTCGATTAAGCCCGGTGTTGAACTTTATATGTATCGGATAGGCTTTCTGATCCCTGGCTGCTTCTTTAAATTTTCGGAGGATATTAGGAGAATAAAGACTGGGCTCCAAACATCGTTCAATGGCCAATTCAAAATTTACCGGCTGCGGATGCAATACCAATATAGGAAGTGTAATGCCGGCATCCCGTAAGGCAACGCCTTCATGAACATAGGCAACGGCGAGATAGTCGGCGCCCCAATGTGCAAGTGCTTTCGCTATTTCTTGTGCATGGCTGCCATAACCGTAAGCCTTAACTACTGCGAGAAATCTTGTTTCTGGTTGGAGTCGGTTTTTGAAGTAATGGTAGTTATGCTTTAAGGCATCTAAATTGATCTCGAGAACCGATTGGCTAGCCTTATGCATTGGCGTCCTTTTTAAAAGGAATGACTTCTTCTGCCTGAACACGCAAAACGTTGATCTTCTCTTTTAACATGGCTTTGTAAAAAGCAGCCCTGCTCAAGGGTTCATATTCTTCAGTTTCCCCCAAAAATACCAGGCTGTCATTTTGGGCTTTCCTAAAACTGTAGTTAGCCAGGTTCCCAGTTCTTGTACAGATCGCATGTACCTTGGTCACATACTCAGCGGTGGCCATGAGAGCGGGCATGGGGCCAAATGGATTACCCTTAAAATCCATATCTAATCCGGCAACCACTACACGTATCCCCTGATTGGCGAGATCATTACATACGGATATAATCTCGTCGTCAAAGAATTGCGCCTCATCTATACCCACAACATCGCAATCGTCTGCCAATAATCTGATATTGGCTGCTGCCGGAACAGGAGTAGACCGAATTTCATTGTCATCATGTGAAATTACTTTTTCATCATGATAACGTGTATCAATGATAGGTTTGAAGATTTCTACTTTTTGGCGCGCTATTTGTGCACGTTTTAAACGTCGGATCAATTCTTCTGTTTTTCCCGAAAACATGGAGCCGCAGATGACTTCGATCCAACCGAATTGCTCTTTGTGATTAACTGTGTTTTCGAGAAACATTTTGTACTTTTAAACGAAATTGATAAGGGTTACGTTATCCCTATATACAACGTATAAAAGTATTAAAAAAATACACCTTTATCGGGGGGAATATAAAAAAGCATGAAACAGAAACTAAAGGAAGAACTTGCAATATTATGCTCGCAGATCCTTGCATCGGAAGAGGCGACTGAGATCCCTCAGCTTTATGAGGCAGCAAAAAGCCTGTATGAAAAATTGGCTGTACTAAAGTTTATTGACGATAAACTAAACGATATTCAAATAGATGTCACCGAGAACGGCATTGCCTCTAAGTTTGAAAAAATGGCAAATGCGGTTATGGAGGGCAATACGTCTGTGCCGGAAACTAATCCGCACGCTGAAGATATTATCACACCCGGAATTGATACCATCAAAGGGATGGTAGCTGAAATGCCGTCTAATGCGGAAGTTGAAAAAATATTCTCAGATTTTGTCGCCAAACCAGAAGTTATCAAATCAGATAAGGATGAGGTCACCCCGGATACTACGGAAGCCTCAGACAAAAAATCAGTAAATGATGTCTTTGGTCCGAACGAGATTAAAGTTGGCCTGAATGACCGCCATGCATTTGTCAAAAACTTGTTTGGGGATGATGCGGATAATTTTGCCCGGGTTATATCTCAATTAAATACGATCGATTCAGAAGAAAGATCCCTGGCCTTTATCAATAATATGGTAAAGCCGGAGTATGACTGGAGTGGAAAAGAAGAAATTGAATCTCGCTTTATTGAATTGATCACCAGACGATTTGCCTAAGCATGTCGAAGGGTAAATTATTTCTTGTCCCCACACCAATTGGAAATTTAAAGGATATGACTTTTAGGGCCATTGAGGTGCTAAAAAGTGTAGATCTCATTCTTGCCGAGGACACTCGAACGAGCGGAGTGCTTTTAAAACATTACGAAATAGCTACGCCTACACGCTCTTATCACATGTTTAATGAGCATAAAACCCTAGAATCCTGGGTTAAGCAAATAAATCAGGGAATGCATTTGGCCTTGATCTCAGATGCAGGAACACCGGGGATCTCAGATCCGGGTTTCTTGTTATCGCGGGAATGCATAAAAAATGGAATAGAAATAGAATGCCTTCCAGGAGCAACTGCTTTAATACCGGCTTTGGTAAATAGCGGACTCCCCTCTGATCACTTTTGTTTTGAAGGGTTTCTTCCTGTTAAAAAAGGAAGGCAAACCCGGATCCGGGAATTGGCAGAAGAAAAAAGAACCATGATTTTTTATGAATCCCCTCATAGAATTTTGAAAACCTTACTTCAATTAAGAGATGAGTTTGGAGAAGAACGGCAAGCGAGTGTTTCTCGCGAGATCAGCAAGCTCCATGAAGAAACAAGACGCGGGAGTTTAAAGGATTTGGCGGAACACTTCGAAGAAAACGCGCCTAAAGGGGAAATAGTTTTAGTGGTTGCGGGAGCGGAAAAATAAAACTACCCGGAACGGTCCTTATGCAATTTAAGTGCAAAAAGGCAAATGAAAAGCACAACTACGCCTAACAGGATCAATAGGAAAAACTCCATCCCTTGCATGATCATAAAATGACGTGTCCAGTCTTTCTCCGGGGCTTTGTTCATCCAGTAAGGCACTACAAACCTAAATACTGAGAGTATAAATACAAGCAGGGAAACAACGAATAGCACATACCCTTCCCAGCGTTTTGTTCTAGCAATAAGCAGGGCCCCTGCGATCATCAAGAATAAACTACCTACAACCATAGATCATCTGTGTTTACCAGTTTCCCACCCATGTTTTGACAGGTATTTTTCACCGCTTTCTACGGCCCCATCCTCTATGGATGTTCCCATAGAATCATTCCATCGATTTAAATAACCGAATAAGGAAATAACCCCCAACATTTCTACGATCTCGCCCTCATTCCAATGTTGGTATAATCGCCCCTTAATGGTCTCATCAACGGCATTTGGAATTTGTGATGCAGCCAACGAAAAATCCAGGGCCGCTCTTTCTGCCTCTGAGAATGCAGGATGAATGCGATATTCCCAGATATTATCTAGTTTTTCCTGCTCTCCTCCGTAGCGTTCTGCTGCCCGAATGGCATGTGCCTGGCAATACCTGCAGCCTGTGGCATTGCTACTCACCCATGCGATCATTCGCTTCAGAGCTGATGTCACCCGACCCTCATTTGCCATTACGGCCTTGTTTAAATTGATAAATGCCTTTGAGATGGCCGGCCTGTGCTGCATGGTTAATACAGAATTGGGACAAAATCCGAGGGTTTCATTAAAGAATGTGGCGAGTTCCTTGGTGTCGTTGTCATGGTTGGGATCAAGTGGGCTTACAAGTGGCATGATAGGATCTATTTATCGTATTTTTAGCATTCACAAGAAACGAAAAAGAATGGGCAAAACAAATCATGTAACTACCAGGTGGATGGGCAAAATGGCCTTTGAAAGCACAAATCCATCGGGTAAAATTTTACGAATAGATGCCGGTGAAGAAGACGGCGGTGAGAGTTCGGGTTATCGGCCTAAAGCACTAATGTTGAGTTCCTTGGCCGGATGTACAGGATTAGATGTAGCCTCCTTGATGAAGAAAATGAAATTAGATGTGGATGATTTCACCATAGACATTGTCGCGGAAATCTCGGAGGAGCATCCTCAGACTTATGAAAAGGTGATTATGGAATACCATTTTTACGGCAATAATCTGAATGAAAAGAAACTTCAAAAAGCTATAGACCTCTCTTTCGAAAAATACTGTGGCGTATCTGAGATGTTCAAAAAGTTTGCAGATGTGAAGATCGCATCATTTTTTCACCATACGTCATAATTAATATCAGTGAAGGGGAACTTCAGTGTAGTCCTCTATAATTGAAAGCATGAAGAAAAAAATGAGGTGGACACTTAAACCTAAACCGGATCCGGAAAAAGTTAAGCAACTGGCAACTGATATCCAGGTAGACGCGCTGATCGCCTCATTATTGGTTCAGCGGGGGATCCAGTCCTATGAGCAGGCTAAATTGTTCTTCAGACCTGAACTGTCACAGCTACATGATCCATTTCTAATGAAAGATATGGATAAGGCTGTAAGCAGGATACAGCGCGCCATTGCTTCAAATGAAAATATACTTGTCTATGGTGATTATGATGTAGATGGTACTACTGCTGTGGCCCTAATGGCGTCTTATTTAAGAAGCAATTACCCCAATGTTGCAACCTATATCCCTGACAGATACGGCGAAGGATATGGTATTTCCTATGAAGGGATCGATTACGCAGACGACAATGGAATAAGTCTGATTATTGCGCTGGATTGCGGAATTAAAGCGATAGACAAGATCGCATACGCTTCCAAAAAGAATATAGATTTTATTATTTGCGATCACCACAGGCCTGGAGATCAATTGCCGCTGGCCCATGCTGTGCTTGATCCGAAACGAAAAGATTGTTCCTATCCCTATGATGAATTATGCGGGTGTGGAGTCGGGTTTAAGTTGATCCAGGCCTTGTCTCTAGCAAACGAAGAGGATGTCGAGGAGATTCTTCCCTATTTGGACCTGGTGGCAACAGCTATTGCCGCGGATATTGTGCCATTGACAGGAGAAAACAGAGTGCTGTGTACTCAAGGTTTGCGAATGATCAACTCCAACCCTAGGCCCGGAATTAAAGCCATACTTACTAGTGCAAAAAAAAATGGAAAGATCAATGTTACAGACCTGGTATTTGCAGTAGCCCCCAGGATCAATGCAGCCGGTCGCATTAAGCATGGCTTGTACGCCGTAGATCTTTTGCTGGAAAATGACTTCACAAAAGCAGAAGCCCTGGCGTCTGAAATAAATGCCTTCAATGAAGAACGTAAAGGCCTGGATAAGAAAACTACAGAGGAGGTGCTTCAATATATTGTTGATGAAGGGGAAGAGGACAGGAAGACAACGGTAGCTTTAAACGACTCCTGGCACAAAGGAATTTTAGGGATTGTCGCTTCAAGGGTGATGGAAACGTATTATAGACCCACACTAATATTCACCCGATCCGGAGACAAACTGGCTGCTTCGGCCAGATCGGTGAAAGGGTTTGACGTATACAATGCCTTATCTCAATGTACGGACTATATTGAACAGTTCGGTGGGCATAAATATGCGGCAGGCCTCACCATGCTACCTGAACAATTTGAAGGGTTTAAAGCGAAATTTGAGGAAGTAGTGTCCGCGCAGATAGATCCTCAACTTCTAATCCCGGAGATCCCCGTGGATGCCCGGATGACCATGGACACGATATCGCCTAAATTTTACAGGATCATAAAACAGTTTCAGCCATTTGGACCGGGAAATAGCGCCCCCTGTTTTATGGTAAACGATCTGTATGATACAGGATATGCGCGCGGAGTGGGAGAAGATAATAAGCATCTCAAAATGACTGTCTACCAACCCGGATCAAATGCCATTAACGCTATAGGCTTTAATCTTGGGAGAAAAATAGAGCTCGTAAAACACAATGCCCCGTTTAGTGCTGTTTTTTCAGTAGAAGAGAATGAATGGAATGGAAATGTAAACCTACAACTTAAAGTAAAAGACATTCGGGCAGACAATTAGTATGATTTCAATTGTACTTTATCACCATCGAACTCACCATAGGTAAAGTGCTGAATCCAATCCCCGAGATTTATATACGTAGCCCTATCATCCAAATTAATTTCAAGAGGTAAGTGACGGTGTCCAAAGATGAAATAATCATAGTGCGACTCTTCCAATTTCCTTTTTGCATATTGCACCAGCCATTCCTGATCAGGACCGCTGTAATTCAAATCTTCTTTCCCTGAGATCAATTTATTTTTTACCGAAAAGTAATGCCCCAGTTTCATGCCGAAATCTGGATGAAGCCATCGAAAAAACCATTGGGCTACTGGATTAGTGAATACCTTTTTCATCCGTTTAAAACCTTTATCGCCAGGCCCCAATCCATCTCCATGGCCAATAAGAAAAAGCTTGTCGTTTATAGTGAACTCCTTAGGCTCATGAAAGACATCTATATTAAGTTCTTCTTCAAAATACCCATTCATCCATAAATCGTGATTTCCCACGAAGAAGTAGATAGGTATGCCTTTATCTGAGAGTTCGGCTAATTTCCCCAGTGTGCGTGTAAACCCTTTAGGAACAACATGTTTATACTCAACCCAAAAATCAAAGAGATCTCCAAGGAGGAAAATAGCTGCTGCATCCTCTTTTATGGTATCGAGCCACTGCACGAATTTCTTTTCCCTATCGGCACTTGCCTTTCTGCTGGGGGCACCAAGATGATTATCACTTGAAAAGTAAATCTTCTTGCCGGTGGGAATTTTAATAGACTTCATAAATTGGAAATAAACTAGCCTCTTTTAGATCTAATTTTAATTAGATAATCATTTATTATCGCTCGCATACCACTCGGCAAATGCAGTTTCAGTCTCTCTTAATTTCAAAGAATATAGCGTAACACCTTCAGGTAATCTTTTAATGATTCGGTCTGCAAAGTCATTGACCATATTCTCACAAGTGGGTTGGTAGTTTGCCAAAATGACCTTATGCCCTTGGGCTTCCAGGGTTCTGCCCAGATCGACATGTGGCGTATTTTTATCAAAGACAGTAGCGTGATCGAAGGGATCGACCACCTCTTCTTTTACAATTTTTTTTAAATCCCCAAAATCGATAACCATACCATATTTTACATGGCTGGAATCTGAAATCGGCTTACCAATTACAGTTACTGATAATTTATAACTATGGCCATGTATATTTCGGCATTTGCCGTCATAGCCGTACAGTGCATGCCCTGTTTCAAATGTAAATTGTTTGGTAACCCGTATCATACCTTTTTTAGAATTGACGCAAAGGTAGAAAAATTGGGAGGGAGAAGGCTTATTAATGAATCACCAATTCTTATGCCTTCGATTTTAGTTTTAAACCGAACAAAGGTCGGATCCAGGTCCAGCGCCTGATCAGGAATTCGTAGAGTATCCAGGAGCCTCCAAATGTTCCAATGAGCAGAATGAGCGCCTTTGCGATAAACCCCCAAGGGGCGTCAATCAAGTAATAGGCAATTATGATGGTTATGGTTTGATGCAAGATGTAAAAAGGATAGACACTTTCATTGGCATATGACAAGGCTTTACTTGGTTTATTCAGATATGTGGCGGCATAACCAAAAAAGATCAGCACCCATAGCCATAGATTGGCGACCTTAAGGAAGGCCTCGGTAAAGTGTACATAAATACTATCTTCAAATAGGGAAATAAGGCCAAGAAATAAAGTAAAGCTGACAATTCCCATGTACAGAAATTTGCGACGATGGGTCTTTACCTGAAACCAGAATTCTTCCTGGGCAGAGATCAGGAGAAAACCAAAGAAGAACATCAAGCCATAATTTACCAGTGCAAACCAATCGCCTACTAATGCATGTGTGACAGGGAAGAAAGGCTCCATTAATGCTTCCACTAAATACATTGGAATTAAGAAAATAAATAATCCCCAGGGAGATTGGAATTTTCTTTTCACCCATGCTATAAACCGTGAATTAGTATTTTTCCGCAAGTGTAGAAAAGCAGGGGCCAGAATAAAGGAAAAAACCAGTAAATAAGGCAAAAACCAGAGGTGATGCCAGCTTAGATTACCTTCCGGATAGACACCAATAAAGGCTTTTGAAGGCCAGAATTCAAAATAATCACCTGGGAATTGCCCCTCGGCCAGGCGCTCGATATAGATCTGTGGAGGTACTATCAAAAGCATGCCAATAGCCAAAGGGATCAAGAGCCTTCTGAACCGCTCCCACAGGAACTGCCTCCCTGTCCGCTTTCCCAGCGCGTAATAGGTTCCCATCCCGGAAATAACAAAGAGAATCGGAAGTCGCCATTGATTCAGGAAAAGCATGGGATATACTAACCAACTGTAAATGACATTATTTTTAATGTGCCAACCCCATGGAACAAAGAACATCCCAACATGATACAATATCAAAAGGGCAAATACGAACACACGCAGCCAGTCAAGATCATGTCTTCTCATAAAGACTTCAATATTGGAGGGTAGTTGATCTTTTTATATAGGTTATTTTTTCAAATTAATACAAACACCTGGAATTTCGATCTCAACCCATAAGTTTAGCCAATCGCTTTTTCGTTTCAGGGAGCAAGGCTAATTTACCTGACATAGCAGAACGCGCCGCCATGAGTTCTTCCCAGTGCTCTGTATTTTGCCATAGAACGCTTTTGACATTCTGAAGCGCTTCGGAATTGTAATTACTAAGGGTTGCAGAATAATGCTCGAGTTCCTTATCCAGGTCGACAATTTTATCAAATACCCTGGTGAAGAGGCCTTTATCACGGGCCCAATAGGCATTCCGCCACTCATGAGGCGTTAGTGTAAGTTCTGCAAATCCTGCGACCCCAATTTTTCGGGTAACAGCCGGTTCAATGACCAGGGGAGCTATGCAAATAGCTAATTCAGAGAGTTTTACAGAGGCAGCTTCTGTAGCAAAAACATAATCACAGGCTGAAATCAAGCCAACTCCGCCTCCAACAGCCTTTCCTTGCACGCGACCAATTATTATTTTTGAACAACGCCGCATGGCGTTCAATACATTTGCAAAGCCGCTAAAAAATTGCTTGCCTTCCTCAGGCGTTTGAATTTGAGATAATTCAGTTAAAGAGGCTCCTCCACAGAAAGCCTTGTCTCCCTCCGATCTTAAAATGATCACCTTGACTTCCGGATTTGAAGAGAGTTCATCAATAGCCCTGGCCAGCCTTTCCAGCATTTCAGACACAAAAGAATTTCCTGCAGGATGGCCAAATTCAATAGAGGCTACACTCCCTTCATTTTTTACATATAAACTTCCATTTTCTCGTGTGGTCCCCATCTTTATTCGATTAGATTAAAGGTAACTTTTTTGTAATAGGGGGCGAAATTTTCGCCTGAACTTGTACACTAACAAGCCAGCACGAACTGCCATCCAGGCTGTGATCGCTATCCAAACACCATAAAGTCCCCAACCAAAATATTGTGAGCACAAAAGGAGCGGAATAAAGACTAAGAAAGTTGCCGCCAATAGCACATTTCGCAGATATTTCATCTCACCAAGACCTTTAAACAAGCCATCTAAGGTAAATGCCACGGAATTTATAGGCATACCAAGGATAACAATAAAGAACACGGAATAAAAAGCGCTTAGCACAAGGGGATCCGCGGTAAACAATGTTCCCAGGGGTTTGTAGAAGATAACGCCTATGGCGATTAGTATCAGACCTACTCCTTCCCCATACAGGACAATACGTTTTGCCAATTTCCAAAGGCCTGCATACGATTTTTCACCTAAAAGTTTACCTCCCAAAATATTGCCGGCTGCGCCATATCCATCGATAAAGAAAGCAGCTAATAACCATAAATTGACAGCAATGGTATGTGCACCAATACTCTCTTCTCCAATTTTAGCTGCTTCTCTGACGGCTAAAATGAGCGTTATATTCAGAGCTACGGTACGCAGAAACAAATTAAGACTCATGCCAATTAGCCGGCCTAGCTCTTTATTAAGCTTTCTATTTGGGATCAGTGAAATTTTTGTTTTTCTGACCAGTAAGACAAGTGCCATTACTGCCATAACTCCCTGAGCGATCAAACTTGCCCAGGCTGCTCCTTCAAGATATAATGGTTCTACGTATCCCTCAATACCATAGACCAGGATAAAATCCAAAACAATGTTTAATACGGCCCCGGTTATGGCTATTACCATAGGCCAGACGG
Organism: uncultured Eudoraea sp.; assembly: GCA_947258555.1. GTDB lineage: Bacteria > Bacteroidota > Bacteroidia > Flavobacteriales > Flavobacteriaceae > HDS-28. The sequence goes on from CAMYJF010000001.1 coordinate 39,339, forward strand.
TATTCTGCAAACCCCTAAAAATTCCCATTACCGCAAAGACGAAGAGTGTAAGCGGGAATCCCCAAACCCGAATGGAATAGTATGAAATGCAGAAGTCGAGGATCTTTCCTCGAGCATTCATCAACCAGAATATTTCTTCGACGAAAAATACGGTAGATAAGAGTATAAGAATACTCAGTAGGACATTAAAGAAAATAGCCTGGGCCGGTAGGGTACGTACCTCTTCTAGTTTACCAGCGCCTAAATACTGACTAATTATTGCAGAGATCGCACTCCTGGTCTGGCCTAAGATCCAAATGAGCATGGATAGGAATGAACCAACAATACCTACTGCCGCAAGGGCCTCGACACCATCAACGGGGATATTTCCAACAATAGCCGTATCGGTAATAGATAAGATTGGCTCGGCTATTCCGGCAATGGTGGCAGGAATGGCCAAACGGTTAATCGATCTATATGTGATTTCTGTTTTAGGCAAGTTTGAAGATTATAGGCAAAGCTCGTAACAATGAAAGGGATAGGCACTCTGTTTTGGAAAATAAACATCGCTTAACCTGGTATACCCTCTCTGTTCATAGAAGCGTTGATTTCTTTTATTCTGAGAAAAAGTATCCAGTCGGATAGAAGCAAACGCATGATCCCTGGCATATTGCTCTGCAAAATCCATGAGTTTACGAGCATTACCTTTGCCTTGGTAATTAGGGTGAACCGCTAGTCGGTGTACATATAGATTACGATTATCCTCTATCAGCCATTCAACAGATTTATATTCCTCGTCGATTTCTGTACTCAGGGCAATGATACCAATGATCTTCGAAGCTTCCGTCAAGACAAATAATTGTACATTTTCAATGTCCTTAATGAGGACACCTTCAGAAGGATAGGATTCATTCCATTGATAGATGCCACGACTGATCATATCATGAGCACATGCTTGCGTTAGCAATAAAATCTCAGGGATTTCAAGTATCTTTGCACGTCTGATCATGGCACCAATTATAGGGCCATAAATTTAGAGGATAAATTAAAACGACCATGAATAAAATATTAGTTCCAATAGGTACTTCGGAAGCAGGAAAAAGCACGCTGCAATATGCGGTTGATTTTGCATCTGCTTTTGGAGCAGAGGTATTTGCAATGGAAGTATTTTCTGCCAGCACTGGGGCAGGAAACTTGGCAAATGTTACAGATAAAATAGCAGCTTCAAGTAAACAACGGTTGAAAGATCTGATTCAGGAATTAGACACGAAGCAAGTAAAAGTCAGCATTGCCACTTATAAAGGAGATTTGCTAGATGGCATTAAAGAAGTCTCCTCTGAACTGGAAATAGACCTGATTATCATAGCAGCTAAGAGCAATGATATTCGAGAGGGACTTTACCTCGGTCAAACCACTGGCCGCATCGTTAAGAGAACGAATGTTCCCACTTTGATCATACCCCGAGAAACTACTTTTGCTCCTTTCAAGAATGTCCTGGTAGGATTAAAATCAGGTGTCTTGAAAAAGAGGAGAATTCTTAATCCGCTCTTTGCTATTCAGAAGGCCTTTAAAGTCACAACTGATCTGTTATTTGTGAAAACACCTGGGTATAAAGAAGAGGACCTGGTGATCCATCCGGCATTGATGGACCTCAGTTCACAGATCACATTTACAGAGAACGCAACTACGTACCAAGGAGTGTTGGAGCATTTTCAATCTAAACATCCGGATCTGTTGGCAGTATTTAGGAGAAAAAGAGGATTTTTTAATACCCTCTGGGAAAAGAACACCATACCTAAAGCTGAATTTGCTGCCAAAATACCTGTTTTGGTATTAAGTGTAAAGAAGTATTGATGGAGAGAACGACATTTTGATACTTTCTCAAAATGTTTTTCCTTTGCCAGTCTCATGGGGGATTAGCTCAGCTGGCTAGAGCGCTTGCATGGCATGCAAGAGGTCACCGGTTCGACTCCGGTATTCTCCACTAAACCCTCCAATGCACAAGCAAAGGAGGGTTTTATTTTTCACTCAAAGGAATCTTATGAAAGAACTAAAGAATAAAGTGGTTTATATAACTGGAGGATCTAAAGGCATTGGTCTTGGAATTGCCAGAGCCTTGCTAAATGCGGGCATGAAGGTAGCTATCAGTAGCAGGAATAAGGAGAATATTAATTTGGCCATAGAACAACTGGAGGAAAATGAGAACTTGTTCGGACTAGTTTCGGATGTATCCGACTTAGCTAGTGAAATTCAGGCCATTGAAGCAATTACTTCTAAATGGGGTAAAATTGATGTTCTGATCGCAAATGCCGGGGTAGGCCATTTTTCTCCTATAGATGCGATGTCAGAAGTAGAATGGAAAGAAATGATCGACACAAACCTGACGGGCGCCTTCAATACATTAAAAGCCGGCGTAGAAACCCTAAAACAATCAGAGGGATATTATCTTACGATCGCTAGTTTGGCAGGGGTAAATTTCTTTGCTCAAGGCGCTGGATATAATGCTACTAAATTTGGACTGGTTGGATTTACCCAAGCGGCAATGCTTGATCTAAGGCCTCATAATGTGAAAGTTAGCTGTATAATGCCAGGATCTGTGGCGTCCCATTTCAGAGGGAATACTCCGTCTCCAAAAGACGACTGGAAAATACAACCTGAGGATATTGGTCAGATCGTTCTTGACCTCTTAAAAATGCCGGCCAGAACGCTACCGAGTAAAATTGAAGTGAGGCCCACAAGGCCCGATCTAAAATAGCCGGACTTTACTTTTATGTTCAAATTCGGTTTCCGGGTCCAGGATCCTCACAAACAAGGCAACTAGCTGCTCTTTAAATGCTAATAACTCTGCCGGAGTAATATTTGAATGAAGTTGCCGGCCCTCTTTTACTCCAAAGAATTGGACGCCATTGTTAAGTTTTTTGAAGGAGATGATGCCAGCTTTAAATTCTGACACCCTTTTTTGTTCATACGCCATTAGGGCATAGCACATAATTTGAAAGGCTTTCTGAAATTTGGGTTCGTCTATAATATCCTGCCAATCGGAAATTTGAAGATCCCGGGGATTGACAACACCTGTTTTGTAATCCAGGACTCTTACAATGCCATCCACCGTATCTATCCGATCCGCGGTTCCTCGTAATTTTACCCCATCAGCCGGAAGAGATTCGTGCATAATTACAGCCTGAAGTTGCTCTTCCAAACCAAGGATCACAACATCGTGTTCCTTGCAAAATTCTATTTCATATTTGATGAGTCGCTCCAGGTATCTGATGACCACTTCATAGGCCAGTAGATTTTTCCCTTTTGTAAAATTTCCAGCTGGAAACTGAGAACGGAACTGCCCTTGTACAATAGAATGGATCTTTTTATATCGGCTTTCCAAATGCTCGGTAGTTAAAGTTTTCTGTAGAAGCGGACCATACAAAAGTTCCAGCGATTGATGGACTATGATACCTAATGTCATCGGCCCAATGGTTTCTTCATACAATTGATCATCCTGGATGCCCAAAACTCCTCGCTTATAAAAAAGAAAAGGGTTTTCAATATAGGTGCTCAACAGGGTTGGGCTGAATCCTTTTTTTGATTTAGTATACAATGCCTCGAGGAGGGCAGGAGATTTAATAACTTTTCTTATTTCCATCACTGATGTGTCATAGGCAGGAATGGCTATGCTCGAGCTGATATTTCCTTTTTGAAAGGGATCTGTTTCCAATTGCATAATTAACCGGCTCTTTTCTCCGCCTGCCAGGGCATCTGGCTCTGTATCATAAAGCAGGTATATGGTTTCTGCCCGCTGTAATAGTCGATAGAAATGATAGGTATATACGGCGTCCTTTTCCTTATATGTAGGGATGCCGAATTGTTTTTTGACATCGAAAGGGATAAGAGATGAATGCGTTTTGCCTGTTGGGATCACTCCTTCATTTACCGAGGTCATAATGATTGTCTTATAATCCAGGAGCCTGCTCTCCAGCATGCCCATGATCTGTAGGCCTTTCAGAGGTTCCCCGCGCATATCAACCTGTTGCATCTGCAGAATATTCTCAAAGAGCATTCTCAATGCAGGGATATCATCGATGAAATCATATTGATCTGCAAATTCTGCTATTTGGTTACATACCTGATGGAACCCATATAGTAATTGTAACCCTACCCTATTATCCTTCCGGATCATAGATTCTTTTAATCGACTAATGATCTGTATTATATTGTTAATGCCCGTTTTTGCATTGTTTGGCTTAGACGGATAAAACAAATGCAAGACCTGAGCTTTATCCAGCTCTGACCGTAAAGTTTCAGGACCAACATATGCTGGATTCTCATTGTATATTGATGCGCGCAGCTCAGCGATAATTGCTTCCCCATTGTTATCTAATACTCTTTTAAAAATGGGATGAGCCAGCATAGACAGAATATTCCTGGCATACCATCCTTTAGGATCCTGATCTTCATAACATTGAATGATCTTCGAGAAAAATCCGGCCAAAGCCGTTTTCTCTAGCGGATATCCCATAGTAATATTGGCGTCAGGCACAGTAGATGGAAGGGAGTGCAATAAAGGATTTAGCAGTGCTTCATCATTAAGAATAACTGCAGTTTCATTCAAGACTTGTTTGTGCGTTTCATTAAGCTCAGTGAGCAAGTCTGCCACATATTGAGCTTGTGATACTTCCCTGGGTATCCCAATAGCCTTAATTGTCTTAGAATTAGCATAATGGGTTGTAAATCCTTTTGGGGTATTTTCTGAAAAATATGACCACTTGTTTAGATAGCCCCTGATAAAATAGGAGGCATCATGTTCATTATCCTCAACAAATACACTATCCAGATCCCAATAGATCTCGCTTTTAGTTCGGTTTAAGATCCGTTGAATAACCAAAGACTCGGCTTTGGTCAGGGCATTAAAACCAACAAATACATAAGTTGGATCCGTTTGCCCATCCAAGTATGCGTCTATTGCTTCTGCTGCTTTTCTGAATACCAAGCCAGGGTAGCCCAATCCTTGCTGCAGCAATAAGGATGAATAGGAGTCATATAAAGGCCCCAGATCTTTCCAGAACCTGAGGTAATTAGATATCATGGTTGTGGGTTCTGCCTGTAGATCCCATTTATTAATCTCGTGAATAGCAGCCAGGTGATCGAACAAGTTATTTGCATCTACCAGGTACCGATCGAGCTCATTAAAATCCTGTAGCAGCGGAGCGGCCCAATGACAGAAATCTACAAAGGACTCCGTATTAGATGAATTTAATTTTCGATAGGTATTGTATAGCTCAAAGAGCTGTGTAGTGGGGGGGGCATAATCAAGTCCGGATACCTCTTGAACAAAGGATTCTATACTATAGATCTTTGGCGCAAATGTGGTTTTGCCAGTAATACCGGCCAGAGCATTGAGTAAAAAAGTTCCGGCACGCTTGTTTGGAAGGATAAAGATCAGATCTTCAAAGGAGTCGTGGATCTTATGTAAGTCTTCCAGTACCTCTTCTAAAAATCGACGCATTTCTAAAAATAAAAAAAGCCCTGACAATACTGTCAGGGCTTTTCAAATTTATTTAAATCGTATCAGTAGCGGAAATTACTTAAGTAAGTTAATTTCAACTCGTCTGTTTTGAGATCTACCGCTGCGTGTATTGTTATTAGCGATCGGTCTGTCTTCACCGTAACCGGCAGCAACCAATCTGTCTGCACCAATACCCTTGTCGATCAAGAAGTCACGAACAGCATTCGCTCTTGACTCAGAAAGCTTCTGGTTCAAGGATGCGCTACCTACGCTATCAGTGTGACCTTCTACTGTAAATCGTGCATTAGGATACTCATTCAGGATTTGAATGATATCAACCATTACAGAAGTGGATTCTGCTTTGATGCTAGATTTGCCAGTATCGAATAAGATAGTTCTTGCATAGTCATTCAATTGCTTCTGAACTTCCTCAGTAACTTCTGGGCATCCGTTGTTAGCAACTGTACCAGCAACTGTTGGACACTGATCGTCTTTGTCTAAGACACCATCGGCATCGCCATCAGCCCAAGGACAACCGTTATTCTCAGCAGGACCAGCTTCATTAGGACATTGGTCATCACCGTCAGCAATACCATCACCATCTGCATCCGGGCATCCTGCAAGAGCAGCAAGTCCAGCTACATTAGCACATGCATCGTCTTTGTCAGCAACGCCGTCACCATCTGTATCAGGACATCCGTTCATTTCTTTAGAACCAGCTGCATTTGGACAACCATCTTTAGCGTCCTCGATACCATCTCCGTCAGAATCAGGACAGCCGTTGAAGGCCTCAAGACCTGCAACTTCCGGACACGCATCGTCTTTGTCGTAGATTCCATCACCGTCAGTATCAGCACCACCAAATTTGATAGCGACACCAGCAAGGTGTTGGAAATGACGAACACCGAAGTCTTCGAATGCATGCTTGTAAGAAGATTGTACAGTTAGGCCAATGTTATCAGAGAACCAGTAGTTTAATCCTAGTCCACCATTAAAAGTACCTGCACCGATTTCATCAACCCAGGTGTATCCTCCACCTATTTCAACGAAAGGCTGCAAATTCTTACCGTTACTTAGATTGTATTTGATAGTTCCGTCTATTCCATAATGAGAAACGTCATCAACACTTACATCACCTAATTTACTGATTCGGTTGAGGGAACCTCTAGCGCCTACGGAAAACCCATCACCAACAGATCTACTTACCGAAACATAGGATAAAGAAGGGATAATGTTCCAATGGTCGTTTACATTGAAATACTCATCAAAAAGAGTACCTGTGGGATAATCGGCAGAACTATCATTGGTAGGCCAAACATCAATGGCATTTACACCAAAGCTAACCTGCCACGGATTATTGTCATCCTGTGCTTGAATGTTGTTAAACCCTATTACAAGTAGGCCCACAACCAATAATCTGCTAAGCTGTTTCATGTTCAAAATTTTAAGTTTAAGTGTTTATCAGCTGCAAATGTAAGTTGTTAAGAATTATTAACAAAATCATACACTCATTTTTTTTAAGCGCATTTCATAGGTAAAATCGGGCACTTAAACGATATTTAATGCCTTTCCAACTTCTGTAAATGCATTTATTGCTTTGTCAATTTGTTCAGGCGAATGTGCTGCAGAAAGTTGCACTCTGATGCGTGCTTTTTCTTTCGGGACGACAGGGAAGAAAAAGCCAATCACATAGATACCTTTTGCTAACAACTGCCTGGCCATTTCTTGTGCCAATTTTGCATCATATAGCATAACCGGCACAATTGCCGACTCCCCATCAATGATATCAAAACCGGCGGCCTTCATGCCTTTTTTAAAATGGGCTGCATTTTCTTCAAGGGTATCCCTAAGATCAGAATCATCTTGAAGCATCTCAAATACCTTAATTGAAGCCCCTACAATAGCCGGGGCAAGGGAATTGGAAAATAAGTAAGGCCTTGATCGTTGGCGCAACATTTCAATGATCTCTTTCTTACCCGTTGTATAACCACCCATTGCACCACCAAGCGCTTTACCTAAGGTGCCTGTAATTATATCCACCCTATCCATAACCCCTTTGGCCTCCAGGGTTCCACGGCCTGTTGCACCAATAAATCCTGCAGCATGGCATTCATCTATCATGACCATTGCATCGTATTTATCGGCCAGGTTACATATTTCATCAAGCGGTGCGAGAAGGCCATCCATGGAGAAAACCCCATCAGTAACTATGATCTGGAAACGCGCCCCGTCTTGCCTGGCCTGTTTCAATTGTTTCTCGAGATCGGCCATATCTCCATTGGCATATCTGTACCGCTTCGCCTTACACAATCGCACGCCATCTATTATGGAAGCGTGATTCAGACTATCTGAAATAATCGCATCTTCTGCTGTCAGAAGAGGTTCAAATAAGCCCCCGTTAGCATCAAATGCGGCCGCGTATAAAATGGTATCCTCTGTTCCGTAAAAGGAGGCGATCTTCGCCTCAAGTTCCTTGTGAATATCCTGGGTTCCACAGATAAATCGAACCGAAGACATTCCAAAGCCATGAGTGTCCATAGTATCTTTGGCAGCCTGGATGACTTCGGGATGTGAAGACAAGCCCAGGTAATTGTTCGCACAGAAGTTCAATACCTCCTCACCGGTGCTCACTCGTATTAAAGCCCCTTGAGGGGATGTAATAATGCGTTCTTCTTTAAAAAGCCCGGCCTCTTGAATTTCCTGGAGTTCTTTTTCTAAATGATCTTTGATCTTTCCGTACATATCAGATGAATTTAACCTTGACATTTTCTCCAAGGTATACTAAAATCTTATGAGGGATTTGATATCCCATTTCTTCTAAAACGGCTTGGTAAATATATAGCTGTTTCTCGTGTTCCGGATTTTCCTTTCCGGTTTTATAATCAATTATAGTTGCTGTATTTCCTTTTATCGCTATACGATCCGGTCTGAAAATGACACCATTTTTCGTAAGTATGTCTTGTTCGTTGCGGTTGATGTATTCCTCTGAAAAATAGGGCGCCAGTTGTTCATCGGCAACGACCCTCAGCAATAGATCTCGGATGTTTGCGCTTGATTCATCAGTCAGATCACCATTATTGAGTCGCTTTTGAATGGCCGAATCAATATCGGCAGAAGTGTGAATTTCACTAAGTAATTGATGGGCCCATCGCCCATGTTCAATTGCTTTTTGCTGCCCGGATTCCCAGATCATATCGGAATCAACTATGGTGTTCCTGGGCCCATGCTCATGTTGTGAATAGGTAAAACTAATTTCCGTCTCCGAAATGGGGTCTGACACTTCTTCAAAAGTCACCAGGCTCCCAAAGTCATATTGGAGTTTGGTGTCATCCCATTCTCCCTGTTGCATCAGGTAATTAATGAATAACCCATTGTACGTTTTCTGGGATGCCTTGCCATCCTTGGTTACTTCCTTATTGGCTAAGACATACAATCCATGGATCGCCCTGGTCAAGGCCACATAGAGGACATTGAAGGAGTCTAATTCGAGTCGGCATTGCTCTTCTTCATAGGCGTTCCGTATAGCGTCCGGATATAGCGCAAGACTGGAATTCTTGTTGAGCATTATATGCGACAGAGGGTCAAAGACCTGTTCAGTTGCAGGCACCCAAATTTTAGGTTTAAGGTCGTCATAGATCCGTGAATTGGCGAAGGGGTAAATAACGATAGGAAACTCCAACCCTTTTGCCTTGTGAACTGTCATTATTGTCAAGGCATTCAGTCCTTCAGGAGAAGGGATTCCTAAAGAAGATTTTTTTGATTCCCAATGTGTCAGAAAAGTCTCAATTCCGGCACCTTTGGTTTTCTCAACGGACAAGACCTCATCCAGGAAAAAGGAAATATAGGCAGATCCATTTTCAGCCATGTTAAATTTTTTGATCGCATGGGTGCATCCTTCATAAACAGATAAACCCTCCATGGAAACCGGATCATAAGAATATTCGCGAACCAATAATTCTGGGATTCCTTCCAAATGCGCATGGATGAATTCATGTTTGTTTTCATTCTGCGGTGCCAGGTAATTAAGTATTTCAAATCCAACGGCAAGATCCGTTGGGTGCAGAGCGAAATACAATATATGTATTAGAAAATTTACTTTTGGACTCGATGCCAATAAAAGAGATTCCGGAGAGATCACCGGAACACCCTGGGCGGTGAGTGCCTTAGCCAACAAGCTTGCTTCCTTTCTTTTTCGGACCAGGATACATACTTCTGGCAATCCGTATCCTTTTTGGGTGCATTCTTCCAGAATGGCAAGAACACCCTGGGTGTATGCCTGTTCCAGATCCGGATCGGTTTTTTCGATGAATCTCAGGGATACCAGTCCACCTTTGCGTTCATTTATTTCCTGAACCACTTCTTCTTCAAATAAGGATCTGAAGTCCTGTTGTTGTAAAACAGGGCTGGTCGACTTAAAAAAATCGTTGTTAAATGCGATAATTTCTTCTGAGCTCCTGTAATTTTTTAAGAGTGCGCTTCTACTTATTTCAGCCTGGAAAGGATTTTGTGTAAGATTTATGAGATTAAGGAATTGTTCGGCCTTTCCACCTCGCCACCTGTAAATGGCTTGCTTAACATCTCCAACCAATGTCAGGGAACCTGCATGTCCGGAATCGTCAAGTCCGCTTAACGCACCTTGAATAAGAGGTATCAGATTATTCCATTGGAGTAAGGATGTGTCCTGAAATTCATCAATAAAATAATGCCGATAGATTTCCCCCATCCTTTCATATATATAAGGTGTAGGCTGGTCCCTGATCTGTTCAGAGATCAATTGGTTGAATTTACCTATGGGCAACAACGATCTTTGTTGTTCTATTTCCTGGATCTCCTGATTTATAGAAGCAAGAAGTGTTAGCGGAACGAAATTTCTATATGCATTTAATAGTAGCACATTTCTGGTGACTTCTTCCTTTTGCTTCAGATAATGTGTTAAGAGAAAATCTAAATGTGTTTCTTTTGGGAGGGTCATTTTGGAATTGAATACTGTGCCTGCAGTTAAATTAGTTTCCAATTGATTTCCATACAGTTTGTTCAGATCCCATGGGATCGAATAAAATTTTCTGAAGTGATTGGGCAATGTTTTTCGGTTAAACAAGCTATCATCTAACTCATGCTCTTTTAAATAGGACAGAACATTCTCTGAAATGGATATGATCTCCTTTTTAGATTTGCCTATTTCTTTTTTTAGGTGATTTCTGATCTTTTGAAATTCTTCCAAAGACAAGGGCAATAATTCTGCGAGAAAACCTCTGTGATTTTCATTGAATAAGAAACGACCGAAATTTTGAAGGTCCTTACTGATATCCCAGTTTCTATCTTCCTCTGCCTGTTCAATGGCGAAATCCAAAAGCAAATCCGTTAACTCTTTATTTATACCTGTCTTGGCAAGAAGTTTATCTACTCCTTCTTCTAAAAGCGCATCCGTATCAAGGGTGACTTCAAAGTTGTGAGCCAGCCCCAGATCTTTACTAAATGTCCTTATCAGCCTATGGTTGAACTTATCTATAGTTGAGACATCAAAAAACGCATAGTTGTGAAGGATGTCTTTTAGCAGACTGCGCGAACGATCTTTAATTTCCTGTTCACCTAGTTGCATCTCCTTACACAGGGCGTGGAACAGAGCGGTGCTTCTCGATGGGATTTTATCATAAGTGAAATCCGAGAGTGACCTGAGAATTCGTTCTTTCATTTCATTCACCGCTTTATTGGTGAATGTTATGGCTAAAAGTTTCCTGAAACCTCTTCTTCCACCTTGGGACAAAGCGATCTTCAAATAAGATTTCACTAATGTGAAGGTCTTTCCTGAACCGGCTGATGAATGGTATATATGGAAGCTAGGTAGCTGCATGTATTGAACTGCAAATTACGCAATCTTAAGGGCATTCTGACAGGTGATTTCGTTTCTCGAGCACGCAAAAAAAATGTACCTTTGATAGTCAAACCTTTTTATTTAAAACAAAGAAATTATGGCTTTTGAATTACCAAATTTGTCGTATGCCTATGATGCCCTGGAGCCTCATATAGACGCGCGCACAATGGAAATACATCATACAAAACATCATAACGGATATACGACCAAGCTCAATGCGGCAATTGCCGGATCAGAGCTGGAAGGCAAGTCCATTGAAGATATCCTGAATGATCTCGACATGTCAAACATGGCCGTTCGGAATAATGGTGGAGGATTTTATAATCATGTGCTTTATTGGGATATTATGTCTCCCAATGGTGGTGGTACTCCTGGTGGAGATCTGGGCTCAGCAATTGCAGATGCTTTCGGATCCTTTGAAGCATTTAAAGATAAGTTTAGCGCAGCTGCTGCGACCAGATTTGGATCTGGTTGGGCATGGCTGTGTGCGCACAAAGGGGGCAAGTTAGATATATGTTCCACTCCTAATCAAGACAATCCGTTAATGCCAAGTACCGGATGTGGCGGACACCCTATTCTAGGTATTGATGTATGGGAGCACGCGTATTATTTAAATTATCAGAACCGACGCCCGGATTATATAAACGCATTTTTTGAAGTGATCAACTGGGGCCGAGTGGCTGAACTTTACCAAGTAAACAGCTAATCATAGGTTAAGAAAATCCTTAAAATAGATGAAGCCATTCCTTATATCAAGGAGTGGCTTTTTGGTTTGTATAAAATAGAAAAGGGCAGAGAAGCCTCCGCCCTTTTCGTCCCAAATCTTACCATAAACTTAACCTACTTATGCTATGGCAGCACTAAATTACTGGTATTGTGAGAAATAACAAAGGTTTTTTCAGAAATTTTAAATATAAGGCGATAGTCCTGGAAATAGGAGCTTGGGGTCAAGCACTATTTTTATGCCGAATAAGCACCAAATAAAAAAGGCAGGAGTTATCCTGCCTTTTTTCCCCAAATCTTACCATGAACTTAACCTACTTATGCTATGGTCCTCCAAATGTATGCTAAAGGGACACAGCCAAAAAAGGTTTTGGATGAACGCCTCTTTATTCAGTTGAAATGCGCAATGATGGGTTAATTGAAAGAATTTTCGTTCTATTCGTATTAGGTGGGATTGAAAGCTTGTAGCTAGAAGTCGCAAAGATGGAAAAATAAAAAAGGTGGAGAAGTCTCCACCTTTTTTGCCCCAAATCTTACCATGAACTTAACCTACTTATGCTATGGCAAGCCTAAAGTAAACGAGTCACTCCCCAGACCTCTATAAATCCGATGAAATACACTTTTTATCGATGAAATACACTTTTTTATCGATTTTGCGGTAATTTGTTTAGTACGCTCTTTGATTCTTGCCTTCGAAGAAATTGATGAAAGCTCTGTTCACCACCCTGTTGCCTCCAGGTGTAGGATAGTCACCAGTAAAGTACCAGTCGCCTAAATTATGTGGGCAGGCCCGATGTAAATTTTCAATTGTCTGGTATATAATCTGAACCTCTGCTTGCACATGATCCGGGCATAGAAGTTCTGCTATTTTATTGGAAATTTGTTCAGGAGTTAGGGATGAATAAAATTCCTGTACATGATTGACAACCTGATCGGCCGGTAATTCCATAGAACCTATACATTTATCATATACGCTTTTGATCAAATCCTCATTTCCCGCATCTTTGTGCAATTGCAGCGCTGCCCTGAAGGCGATGAAATCTTCCAGTTTTGCCATATCAATCCCATAACAATCAGGATATCTTATCTGTGGGGCTGAAGATACTACTATGATCTTTTCAGGCCCTAGGCGATCCAGAATACTAAGAATGCTCTTTCGTAGCGTAGTGCCTCGCACAATGCTATCGTCAATTATTACAAGGTTATCTCCCGATTCAACAGAACCATACGTTATGTCGTAAACATGCGCCACCAGGTCATCCCTACTGCTGTCCTGTGTTATGAACGTCCTAAGTTTTGCATCCTTTATGGCCACTTTCTCTATGCGTGGCCTGATATTGAGAATTCTATGCAAGTCTTCACTGGTAATTGTATTCCCCAGATCCAGAATTTGTTTTTCCTTTTTGGAATTCAGATAGTTTTGGGCTTCGTGGACCATACCGAGAAAAGAAGTTTCAGCCGTATTGGGAATATAAGAGAATACCGTTTTCAACAAGTTGTGATCTATTGCCTCCAGGATTTGTGGAAACAAAAAGCGGCCCAGGTTCTTGCGCTCCTCATATATCTCCTTATCACTACCCCTGGAAAAATAAATACGTTCAAAGGAGCAGGCTCTTCGTGTTTGAGGTTTTAAAACTTCCTGGATAGAAAAACTCGCATCTTTCTTTACGATTAAGGCATGCCCCGGGTCTAACTCCTTAATTTCATCATAAGGCACATTAAAAACAGTTTGGATAGCCGGTCGTTCTGAAGCAACTACGACCACCTCTTCATCCTGATAAAAATAAGCAGGCCTGATCCCCGAAGGATCTCTGAGAACAAAGGCATCACCATGCCCCAGCATGCCTGCCATGGTATAACCTCCATCCCAATTCTTTGCAGATTTGCGAAGGATCTTTGCCACATTTAATCTTTCGGCGATAATAGAAGAGGCTTCAATCTTAGAATGCCCCTGCTTCTTAATATCCTTATATAACTTGGCCACTGCATCATCCAGAAAGTGACCTATTTTTTCCATGACCGTAATAGTGTCAGCTTTCTCTTTTGGATGTTGGCCTAATTGAACGAGATTATCAAAGAGCTCATGAACATTGGTCATATTAAAATTCCCGGCAACGATCAGGTTTCGATGCATCCAATTATTCTGACGTAAAAAGGGATGTACCGTTTCCAAACTATTCTTTCCAAAAGTGCCATATCGTACATGCCCCAACATCAGTTCACCGATATACGGAAGATTGCTTTTCTGCCAGGCCACGTCATCTTCCTTACCTGGATTCTCGCTAAGTAAATTACCCACTCGAACATTTATCTGATCAAATATATCCTGTATAGGTTGGGGTTGTACAGAACGGATCCTGCTCATATAGCGTTCTCCCGCAGCCATATTCAATTTGATGCTGGCAAAGCCTGCTCCATCTTGTCCGCGATTGTGCTGCTTCTCCATCATCAGGTACATCTTATGCACCGGATAAAAGGCCGTGCCGTATTTTTCTTTATAATATTCAAGGGGCTTGCGCAGGCGGATCAGGGATACTCCGCATTCGTGCTTGATGGCATCACTCATGAAGTCTTCCTCTAAGCGTTAGCAGTTTTGGAATCATTGTAGCTCAATATCAAATTGGGTCAATTCTCGAAATTGTTTGAGTCGGCCTCTAACCTCACTTTCAGTAAGATTAAGCATGCGTTCTGTACCAAATCGTTCTACACAAAAGGAAGCGAGATTAGATCCGTGAATTACGGCATTTCGCATATTGTTAAAAGACACATTCTGTGTCTCGGCAAGATACCCAACGAATCCTCCTGCAAAAGTGTCGCCGGCACCGGTCGGGTCAAATACTTCCTCCAACGGCAGGGCCGGTGCAAAGAAAATATTCTGCTGATTAAACAGCAAGGCGCCGTGTTCTCCCTTTTTGATCACTACATATTTCGGTCCCATATCATGAATAGCCGTTGCAGCTTTTACTAAGGAGTATTCATCCGTTAATTGTCTGGCTTCGGCATCATTTATGGCGATTACATCTACCTTTTTAATCACTTCCATCAGAGTGTCCAAACTATTATCCATCCAATAGTTCATAGTATCAAGCACTACTAATTTTGGACGATAATCCATTTGGCGAAGTACACTTAATTGAATCTCGGGGTGGAGATTGCCAAGCATTACTACATCTGCATTTTTAAAATGATCCGGGACTTTTGGATCAAAATCCGCAAGGACATTCAGCTCAGTGACCAGAGTATCTCTACTATTTAAGTCATTGTGATAGCGACCACTCCAAAAGAAGGTTTTCCCTCCCTTAATAACTTCAATGGCCGAGGTATCAATATTTTCATCATTTAACAGGTCTATGTAGGCAGAGGGGAAATCTTCACCAACGACTGAAACAATAGCTGATTGAATGTTATATCTGGAGGCTGCCAGCCCAATAAAGGTGCCAGCGCCGCCCAAAATTTTGTCGGTTTTTCCGAAGGGTGTTTCGATAGCATCGAAGGCAACCGTGCCGACAATCAGAAGCTTACCCATAGGCAGAGATCATTTGCTGCAAATATACCTTTTTTAGAATGCAAATCAGGCAGGTAATTTCAGGCTTCCCGGGAGGGATTATTTCCTGCCAAAATCTGCAGGAATTTCACCCCATGCCTTGGTTTCCCATTTGACGATCGGCGTATCATAATCATTCTTTTGAAGCCAATTGACAGCACGTCTTATTAATTCAAATAATTCTTTATTTTCGGGTCGTTCCTCGAGTTTAGTATTGCATTTTTTTCTACGCACCCAGCTAATAGCTGTTCGTGAATCTGAATAAAGTATCCGATCGCTCTTTTTTTTCTTCAGAAAAGCGAGGCCGTGCACAATGGCAAGAAATTCCCCGATATTGTTCGTGCCTTCAGGAAAAGGCCCCTGCTTAAAAAATTGCTTCCCGGTTTTGGTGTCAACACCGCGATATTCCATCTTCCCCGGATTTCCGGAAGAAGCGGCATCTACAGATATAGAATGATAATTTGGGTTCCCGATCCGGCTCAATTCTTCTGCGGTTAATGAGCCTTTTTTCTGTCCTTTTCCCACATAGGCCTTGTAATTGCTATTAAATGCTTCTTCTGCCTCATCCCGGGAAGTAAAGGCTTTATACCTGGCGTCCTTAACCCCTTTTATCTGCGCATTGCATTCATCCCAGCTGGTATAAATACCAGGCCTCTTACCTTGCCAAACCACATAATATTTCTGTTTTTTTGCCACTGTACTAGGTTAAGAGCTCCTTGATCACTTCCGGATAATGTTGATATTCGAGTTGGTGAACCTTTTTGGCAATATCTTCTGCGCTGTCTTCGGGAAGAACAGGGATCTGGGCCTGCCTGATGATGGCCCCTTCATCATAAGCTTCATTTACATAATGAATGGTAATACCCGATTCTGTATCGCCAGCATTTTTAACAGCGTTGTGTACATGCATGCCATACATGCCTTTACCGCCATATTTTGGTAGTAAAGCCGGATGAATATTTATGATCCGGTCTTCAAAATCCTGAACGATGGTATCAGGCACTTTCCACATAAAGCCAGCGAGAACAATAAGGTCTGGATTAAGTCTTCTCAGTATTTCCAGGACTGTATCCGATCGATAGAAGGCCCACTTATTGAAGTACAAAACACTGATATTTAATCGATTACACCGATCAATTACTTTGGCATCTCTTTTGTTGGTCAGGACAGCAGAGATACTTACGTCAGGATGGTCTTGAAAGTAGTTGGCTATAGCTTCCACATTGGTTCCTGAACCTGAGGCAAATAGCACCAATTTTTTCCTAGAACCTGCCTGCATTAATGAACTTTTGATTTATGGCTAATGTACTATTCTTGACCATAAAATGTGTAACTTACTAGACAAATTTATTGTCTAAATATCTAGATAAAGGCAAAGTTTTATATTTTTGCCAACGATTTAAAAATTTAAAACCAAATTAATTATGTCAGACATTGCATCACGAGTAAAAGCTATCATTGTTGACAAGTTGGGAGTTGATGAAAATGAAGTAGTCGCAGAAGCTAGCTTTACGAACGACCTTGGCGCTGATTCCTTGGATACTGTTGAATTGATCATGGAATTCGAAAAGGAATTTGATATTCAGATCCCAGATGATCAAGCCGAGAACATTGCTACCGTTGGTCAAGCCATAAGCTACATAGAAGAGGCTAAGTAAATTCGAGCTATCTTAACATAAGATGTAAAATTATCCATGTGGTAAGTTTTCTGCATGGATAATTTTTTTAATTTTCACAAAGGTTAGATATCTACCAAAATCAAGACTATGCAGTTAAGACGTGTTGTAGTCACCGGGTTAGGAGCCCTTACACCTATAGGGAATAACCTGAGCGAATATTGGGAAGGGTTGAAGAACGGCCGAAGCGGTTGCCGTGACATCACCTATTTCGATACAGAAAAATTTAAGACCAAATTTGCCTGTGAGCTCAAAAACTATGACCCATCAGCGTTTTTTGATAGGAAAGAGGCTCGTAAACTGGATAAATTTGCTCAATATGCATTGGTTTCCTCTGATGAAGCCATAGCAGATTCTGGCTTAGATCTGGACTCCATTGATAAATTTCGCGTAGGCGTTATCTGGGGTGCAGGTATCGGTGGCCTTGAAACTTTCCAGACGGAGGTGTTGAATTTTGCAGCTGGCGATGGCACACCGAGATTCAATCCCTTCTTTATTCCAAAGATGATCGCAGATATTGCACCCGGGAATATTTCCATTAAACATGGATTTATGGGACCCAACTATACGACAGTTTCGGCCTGTGCATCTTCGGCAAACGCCATGATAGATGCCTTAAATTATATTCGTTTGGGACATTGTGATGTAGTTGTGAGCGGGGGTAGTGAAGCTGCAGTTACTATTGCAGGCATGGGCGGATTTAATGCCATGCATGCCTTATCGACCAGAAATGATAGTCCGGAAACAGCATCACGACCTTTCGATGCTACACGGGATGGTTTTGTACTCGGAGAGGGTGCAGGAGCACTGATCCTTGAGGAATATGAGCATGCCAAAGCAAGGGGCGCAAAGATCTATGCCGAATTAGTCGGAGGTGGGTTATCCAGTGATGCGTACCACATGACCGCACCACATCCTGATGGTATTGGTGTTATACAGGTAATGAAAAACTGCCTGCGGGACGCAGGCATGTCCCCGGAAGAAGTAGATCATATTAATACTCATGGAACAAGCACACCGCTGGGAGATGTCGCGGAGTTAAAAGCCATTTCTGAAGTATTCGGCGCACATGCATCTTCCATAAATATTAATTCAACGAAATCAATGACGGGACATCTGTTAGGTGCTGCCGGGGCGATAGAAGCTATCGCATCCATTCTTTCGATCACTCATGGAATGGTTCCGCCAACGATAAATCATTCCACAGTGGATGAGAATATTGATCAATCTTTAAACCTTACCCTTAATAAAGCACAAAAACGGGATGTGAATGTGGCCATGAGTAATACCTTTGGTTTCGGCGGCCATAATGCATGTGTATTGTTTAAGAAAGTTAGCTAGCATTCCTAATGAGTTTCCCTTCTAATATATTTAATTCTCATTCCAAAAAGGATGGGGATTTTTTATTAGGGGTAAGTAATATCCTGGGATTTAAACCAAAGGATCTCAAAATATATAAAAAGGCATTTCTCCATCGGTCCGCAAATAAAAAAGACAAACAAGGAAATCCACAGAATTATGAGCGACTAGAATTTCTGGGGGACGCTATGTTGGGAACTATTATATCCAAACATTTGTACAATGAGGTTCCTGCAGGAGATGAGGGTTACCTTACCAAAATGCGCTCAAAAATAGTTAGCCGTAAACATTTGAATGAATTAGGTAAAGACCTCGGTCTGATAGATTTTGTTGTAAGTCGGATCCCAAAAACGCACTTTGGGGATAATATTCACGGAAATGTATTTGAAGCCCTGGTTGGGGCAATTTATCTGGACAGAGGGTATAAGTATTGTGAAAAATTCATCAATAACCGGGTGATAATACCTTATGTGGACATTGAACAATTGGAAGGAAAAGTCATCAGCTACAAAAGCCTTGTTATTGAATGGTGTCAGAAAGAGAAGAAGGAGTTCAAGTACCAGATATATGAAGATACCGGGAAAGATCCATTGAAGCACTTTGCCGTAAGACTTAGTATTAATAATAAGGTGATGGCTAAAGCCCGGGCTACTTCCAAAAAGAAGGCGGAAGAAAAAGCCTCAAGACGAGCCTATTTTGCGCTACAGGAACGCATGAAAGATCATAATAATTAGCCGCAGCGCTCAAAGGTATCCTTCACACCCTCAATTCAATAAAATTACTTCAACTAGGCTGGTTCTGGGATAAGTTCTATCTTTATGGCTTCGGAATTACCATGGTTACCAGGCATAAGATCAATACCGATTTTTACGATGATACGTTTTCACTGATTGCTATACACAGTAGCCTTGAAGATCATAGCCTTGTATTTATGTTGAACCGCTATCTTAAAACCGGCTTCAAAAGAAAAAGAAAGGATCTCCTATTGACAGACAGCATATCGTTCCCCATTTACGAATGGGACGATACCATCCATGACCGGTACTGGACATGTATGGGGAATAGTTGTGAATTAGAAGAATCGTTTGATGTTAACGACCTATTTGGAAGTGAAGTGGGCATATCAAAATATCATCTTATCCCGGAATACAGGGATGCGGATTATTTTCTTAAGATAGAACAAGACGGGACATTTGTTGAAGATGAAATTGTTAAACAAGTTTCATCTATTCCACAAGTTATTACAGCATATTCCATAAACAGAAACGAACTGCGTTCAATTGAGAATATAATTTATTAAGCTGCATGTTGAATAAAAAGAAAACTAAAATAGTAGCCACACTTGGTCCGGCCTCCAGCAAGAAGGAAGTTATCAAGGAAATGATACTTTCCGGCGTAGATGTGTTTAGGATAAATTTCTCTCATGCCGATTATGATGACGTAAAAGAACGCATAGCCATCATTAAAGAGTTAGATGAGGAACTAGGTACTTATACGGCTATTTTAGGGGATTTGCAGGGCCCTAAACTACGCGTTGGAAATATGGATGGGGATGTCGTTGTTGCACCGGGCGATGAAATAACCTTTGCGACCGGAGAGCCATTTGATGGAACGAGCAAGCGGGTGTATATGAATTATAAAGAATTCCCGAGGGATGTTAACCCTGGAGAACGCATATTGCTTGATGATGGAAAGCTCATTTTTGAAATAATATCTACAAATAAAAAAGATGAGGTTAACACCAAAGTGATCCAGGGCGGACCACTCAAGTCAAAGAAAGGAGTTAACCTGCCGAATACCAATATTTCACTTCCGGCCCTGACAGAAAAAGATATTGAGGATGCGTTGTTTGCAATAGAGATAGAAGTAGATTGGATTGCACTATCTTTTGTGCGATTCAGTCAGGATCTGATCGATTTACAAAATCTGATAAAAGAAAACGCCAAACACAAGATTCCCATAATTGCCAAAATAGAGAAACCGGAAGCCGTTAAGAATATTGATAAGATCGTATCTTATTGTGACGGACTCATGGTGGCACGGGGGGATCTGGGCGTTGAAGTCCCGGCAGAAGAAGTTCCTCTGATACAAAAGCGATTGGTATTAAGGGCAAAAAAGGCCAGGGTTCCTGTGATCATTGCAACACAGATGATGGAAACCATGATCACCAGCCTGACCCCAACACGGGCAGAGGTCAATGACGTAGCCAACTCCGTCATGGATGGGGCTGATGCAGTGATGTTGTCGGGTGAAACTTCCGTAGGGAATTACCCGGTTGAAGTGATCCAAAAAATGGCCAGTATTCTGGATAGGGTGGAATCATCTGAGCTTATCAGAGTTCCGCAGGAACCTCCTCATATCAGGACAAAAAGATATGTTACCAAAGCCGTTTGTTACCATGCAGCAACTATGGCAAATGAGATCAAGGCAAGGGCAATTTCTACATTGACCAATAGTGGATACACCGCTTTTCAGATTTCTGCTTGGCGCCCTTCGGCTCATATTCTTGTGTTTACTTCCAACAAGAGAATATTGACGCAGTTAAACCTTCTTTGGGGCGTGAAGGCATTTTATTATGACAGATTTGTCTCTACGGATGAGACCATTGAAGATGTAAACATGATCGCTTGTAAAAAGGGCTACCTGGATGTGGGGGACATGCTCATTAGTCTGGCAGCCATGCCTATAAAAGACAAAGGAATGGTAAACACATTACGGGTTACCGAAATAGAAACCTGCTCCTTCTAAAAATCGAATTCCAACTGCACGGAAATTCCATCTCTTTCCTCATTATTAGTAGCGGAGCTTTTTTCTTGCGTATTTAAATTGCTAAGTGTTATCCCTACCAAGCGTACAGAATCCTGAAGGGCTTCCTGATACAATAGAGCCTTTACAGTTTTCATGATCTCCGGAATATCATTTATATAGGTTGGAAGGGTCTTGCTGCGGGTGTGGGAACTAAAATCACTGTATCGGATCTTTAGGGTGACTGTTTTCCCTGATATCGAGTGGCGTTCGATGCGTTTCTTTAATTCGGCTGCGATCTTCTCGAGCCGCTCCAGCAGAAATATTTCACTGGAAATATTCTCGGCAAAGGTTCGTTCGGCCCCTACGGATTTGGGAGTGCGATCCGGGCTCACTTCACTCTTGTGGATCCCTCTTACGGCGTCATAATAATATCGTCCGCTTTTGCCAAAATGTTCAACTAAATAAACCAGGGACTTTTCTTTCAGATCCCTGCCCTTAAAGATTCCCATTTTGTACATTTTTTCGGCTGTGACTTTTCCAACCCCGTAAAATTTGCGAATATCCAGCTCTTCTAAAAAAGGAATGACTTCATCAGGACCAACGGTCTTTTGTCCATTAGGCTTGTTGATATCACTGGCAACTTTCGCAATAAACTTGTTTATGGAAATTCCGGCCGAGGCAGTGAGCTGTACCTCTTCCCATATCCTTTGTCTTATTTCAGAGGCGATCAAGGTGGCCGATGGATTTCCTTTCCTGTTTTGGGTCACATCCAGATAGGCCTCATCAAGAGAAAGAGGCTCTACCAGATCTGTGTAGTCGTAGAAGATGGATCGGATCTGAGTAGAGATCTCCCTATACCTTTCGAAGCGGGGTTTTACAAAAATGAGATCCGGACAATTCTTTTTGGCCTGAAACCCGGTCATTGCACTTCTCACGCCATATTTTCTTGCTTCATAGCTGGCAGCTGCAACCACTCCCCGTTTTTCACCCCCTCCGACAGCAATAGGCTTATCCCGCAACTCAGGGTTATCTAACTGCTCTACTGACGCATAAAACGCATCCATATCTACATGGATTATTTTCCGGGAGTCCAATTCACTGGCCATACTCAAATTTAAATTATATTTTAGCCAGATAGGCGATCTTGAGCCCTATTAATATGCAAGAACACGAACGAAAATTCCTTGTAACCTCCCTAAATTTCCAAAAGGAAGCGAAAAAGATCATCCCAATAAAGCAGGGATTTCTTCAAAACGCACCGGAACGCCTGGTACGAATTCGTATTGCGGGAGATAGGGGTCTTATCACCATTAAGGGAATAGCTTCTCCTGATGGAATTACAAGAAAGGAATGGGAGTACGAGATCCCAGTAGCGGATGCAGAAGCGCTATTAGATCTTTGTATCCCTCCGACATTAAACAAGGAACGCTATATTGTTCCTGAAGGAAAACACAGTTATGAAGTAGATGTATTTCATGGCGAAAATGAGGGGTTGATCATTGCGGAAATTGAATTAAACTACCCACAGGAGACTTTTTCTAAGCCTGAATGGTTGGGCCATGAAGTCACAGGAGATATCCGATATTACAATGTTTCATTACTAACAAAACCATATTCAACATGGGAATAAGAATGGCATTTCTATTACTAGCTGTGATCTGCCTGGTATCAGCTTGCCAGCAGGAACATAAGGAAAAAGCAAATCCACTTCATGGCCATGAAACCCATGAGGAAACGCTGTCGAAGGCTGCTGTTAAAGCAAAATTGGAATCTGAAGGATATCAACTTTTTGAATATGTGGATGAGGCTACGGGAGACACCATTATCATGCAACAATATTTTATTGCTTTTTTAAAAAATGGCCCGGACAGATCTCAATCTAAAGAAGCGGCAGATAGCCTCCAGATCCTTCATTTAAATCATTTATCGCTTATGTATGAATTAGGCCATGCAGATATTTCCGGACCCTTTGGTGATGACGGAGAGATCCGCGGTATTACTGTATATAATACGCCAACATTTGAAATGGCAGATAGCCTTGCAAATGCCGATCCGATGGTAAAAGCTGGTAGATTAGTAATTGAAATGCACCCCTGGTGGGCAGCTAAAGGATTTTCATTGCGCTAGAGCGCAGAACGAAATTGGCTAAGGAAACGCATGTCATTTTCACTTAATAACCGAATATCAGGGATCTGATGAAGCAACAATGCAATTCTGTCGATCCCCATACCAAAAGCAAATCCGGAGTACTCATTTGAGTCGATCCCACAGTTTTCCAACACATTAGGATCTACCATCCCGGTTCCCATGATCTCCAACCAACCCGTTCCTTTTGTGATCTTATGGTCCGTTTCGGTTTCAAGCCCCCAGTAGACATCTACTTCAGCACTGGGTTCTGTAAAAGGGAAATAGGAAGGACGTAATCTTATCTTTGATTTTCCAAAAAGTTCTGTAGTAAAGAACTGTAGTGTTTGTTTCAAATCGGCAAAGGAAACATCTTTATCAATATATAATCCTTCCACCTGGTGAAAAAAACAATGTGAACGAGCAGAGATCGCTTCGTTCCTATATACTCTTCCTGGAGATATTGTTCGAATGGGAGGTTTATGTTTTTCCATATAGCGCACTTGCACGGTGGACGTATGTGTACGCAATAATATGTCCGGATCAGTTTGGATAAAAAATGTATCCTGCATGTCCCTGGCCGGATGATGTTCAGGCAAGTTCAAAGCGGTAAAATTGTGCCAATCGTCTTCGATCTCAGGTCCTTCCGATACATTGAACCCGATCCTGGAAAATATATCAATGATCCTATTTTTTACAATAGAAATGGGATGTCTCGAACCCAATTCCATCGGTTCGCCCGGCCTAGTCAGATCTCCATATTTCGCTTGTTCATCAAGACCATTCGACAAGGCACTTTTAAGACTAGCCACCTTATCCGTAGCCGCCAATTTCAATTCATTGATAGCCTGTCCGTACGCTTTCTTTTCTTCAGGAGGGACTTTTTTGAAATCAGCAAACAAGGCATTCAAAATCCCTTTCTTTCCCAAATACTTGATACGGAATTCCTCTATGGCTTCAGCAGAATCTGTCTGGAAGGAAGCTACATCTTTTATATGTTCTTTGATACTGTCGATCATAATCTATGAATGCTCAAAAATAGTACAATTTACTGATAAGATAAATGATTGTTTCTCGTCTTTAACAAAGTAAACACGCTGAAAAACAATACTTTATGTCAAACTCATGACATACTGTTTGGGGGTAGTACCATATTTCTTCTTAAAAGCATGGATGAAATGGCTAGGTGTACTGTAACCGATCTGGTAACTGATCTCGGCCACATTAAATTTCCGACTGACAAGTTGCTTGCGGGCATACTCCATTTTATAATCGAACAAAAATGTAAAAACAGTTTCCCCATAAATATGTTTAAAACCTTCCTTCAATTTAGAAACGGATAAGCCTACGTCATCTGCCAATTCCTGTAAAGTTGGAGGTTCTGCCATATTATTTATGACAAGCTGTTTTACACGCTTGATCTTGTCGACATTTTCTTCGCTATCGAGAAATGGACAGGATTCTGTTGCCTCATCTTTTTTCCCAAAGTAAAGACTGAGGACTTCATAGGCTTTCCCTCTCTGGTAAAGATCTTGCATGACATTATTTCGATCACCATCCAATAGTTGCTTTAATACCAGGATCTCTGCCGGACTCAATTGTTTCTCCAGGTAGTATTTTTTGTTCCGGTTTTCTTCATTTAAAAAATGGATCAATTCGGCGACCTGTGAAAAGAACGCATGAAATTCCTGAATGGAAATAATAAAAACAATATACTCACTTTGGGGTGACAGACTCAGATCGATAGGTAAAGACATGTCAGGATTATACAAGAGGAGAGATTGTTCTGCCAATACACTACGGCTGTAATGGGGGCCGTATTGTAGCGTACCAGTACCTTTAATACAAAAATGTAATTGAAGGGTATCTTGATTGACCGCCTTATTTAACATCAATAATTCCGTCGATCTATTCGTCAATGTAGTGATCTCAAAATCTTTTTGGACTGTAATACTATCGATCATTCTATCGTTATTTTTTAATGCTATAACGCATCATTATATCCATTTAAATTAGGTCAAAAAGCCGATAAATATACGACTTACATTGACTTTACACTAATATTGTTCAGAGACAACTTAAGACGTTATTAATTCTCCTTTCATCGTTATTTTTTAAATAGGACCCGCTGTATTTTTACCGGCTCATAGGTATGAGAATAATACAGGCTTTTCGGCTTAAATTTATAGCCCTCTGTTTTTTGTCCGTAGGGATATTAGTGGCCCAGGAAGTGGAACACGATTCTACTCAGGTGATCCTAACTCAAAATCTGGATGAAGTAATTCTGACAGCTACGCGAACCGAAAGGCAATTGTCTTCCTTACCCCTTCCTGTTCAGATCATAAACCAGGATGATATCAAGACTACCAACACCCTTCGCTTAAGTGAGATCCTGAACGAACAAACCGGGTTGATAACCGTTTCTGATTTTGGTAGTGCCGAAGGGATTCAATTACAAGGCCTGGATGCTCAATACACCTTGATTCTGGTCAATGGGGTTCCCTTGATAGGCAGATCGGCAGGCACCCTGGACCTTAAACGAATTGCCCTTGGTAATATCAAACAAATAGAGATCGTTAAGGGTGCATCTTCCAGTTTATATGGAAGTGACGCTCTGGGAGGTGTTATCAACATTATCACGGAAACTCCTAAAGAAGGCCTCCAGGGATCCGTTACACACAGATCGTCTTCCTTTGATATCCACGACAGTAATATCCTTGTTGCATCCAAAAAAAATCGCCTGGGGGTGTCCTTGTTTATCAATCGCTATGAAAATGGGGGTTTTGACCTTACGGGTGAAGATGGATTGAATTCGTTAGATCCGTATTCTAATTGGACCATAAATCCCAGCATTACATACGATTTTGCAGATGAAACAAAACTCTATATTTCGGGCCGGTTCTTTTCACAACAACAAGATCTTAGCATAGTGGAAAACGAGGGTGAAGCCAATATTGATGAATGGAATACGCATCTGCGATTGAATCATTCCTTCAGTGACTCCTGGCAAGGAATTTTGGAAGGCTATGCTTCCCGGTATCGCGCAGACGAATTCCTGGAAACAACCAATGGCGATCCTGTTGGAGCAAGTGATTTTGATCAGCGCTTACTGCGACCTGAAATGCGGCTGATTTACAATGGAATAAAAAAATGGACCTGGATAAGTGGTGCGGGAATGAGCCATGAATCTTTGGAGCGAAGTGATTTCTCTGAAACACCGATTTTTAATTCACCTTATGTCTTTTCTCAAATTGATGGTTACATCACTGACAAACTTAATTTAATTCTTGGCGCCCGATTCGATGCACATAATGAATACCGCTCGCAGTTTAGCCCGAAGCTTGCCATACGATATGACATGGGCAAAGCATTTGCGTTGAAAACCTCGATAGGTTATGGTTTTAAAGTTCCCGACTTCAGGCAATTGTATTTTAATTTCTCGAATAGCAGTATTGGTTATACAGTTCTGGGGTATAATGCCGCCTTAGAGGAATTGGCTGAATTGGAAGCGCAAGGGCAGATCGCCAATACCGTAATCTCTCCGGAGGTGTTTAACGACCGCCTTACTCCAGAAAATTCTATCGGTATCAATTTTGGTGTAGACTATGCACCGAATACCAAGGCAGGCGGAAGCATGAATATTTTCTATAATGCGATCCAGGACCTGATCGACACGCGGGTGATCGCAAATAAGACTAACGGCCAGAATGTATTCAGCTACTTTAACATAGATGAGGTCGTCACACAAGGGGTAGAGGTTGAGGGTAAATGGAAGATTTCGGAAGCCCTGCGCCTCTCCGGAGGCTACCAGCTTTTATTTGCCAAAGATCAGGAAGCAGTTGATGCATTTGCCCAGGGTGAGGTATTTGCCCGGGAGACCCCAACTTCGCCCGCATTTCAATTAGACGAACAGGATTACTTTGGGCTGTTTAATCGCTCCAGGCATATGGCGAATTTCAAAATGTTTTATACTCATAAAGAATGGAAAGCGAATGCAAATATTCGGGGAACCTATAGAAGCAAATTTGCTTTATTCGATACCAATGGGAATACTTATCTGGATCGTTTTGATGACTTCGTAGATGGGTATACCATTTGGGACATCGCCTTAAATAAATCAATTGCAAAATACTACGAAATTGGGCTGGGAATGGACAATGTCCTGGATTTTAAAGATCCTCAGAACATCAGCAATATTCCCGGTAGAATTATATATGGAAAACTCACAATCAATTTTTAATATCACAATTATGAATAAGTTTTTAGGAATACTCGTATTTACACTCGTTTTTTTGGGATGTAGTTCCGATGATGAGGGGCCTGAATTGCTCCAGGTTCAGTCGAACACCTTTACCAACCTCTATGCGCCTCAAACCGGAGGGCAAGGCCAAGGGCCAATTGAAGGGGAATTCACCAGGTTTGATTTTGCCAGCGGAACTACAACGACCAGCAGTACAGATTGGGACATTGCTTTCCGTGGAACATCGATTATCATCAATGGGGGAGTCTCATTAGGAACAACTGATGAGCCGGAACGGACAGGCACCGGGGCTGCGTACATTGCGACAGGCACCTTTGCAGATATTGCTTCAGTGACCAGCTCACAATTTGTGCAGGATTCGGATACTGGATATGCAATTCCGTCTGGCAGTGGGAATGGGTGGTATTCCTATAATCCCATGGCGAATACAATCGAACCTATTCCAGGGAGGATTCTCGTGATCCGAACGCGAGACAACCGCTATGCAAAAGTCGAGATCCTGAGTTATTACAGAGATGCGCCTGAAGTGATTACCCCTGAGATCGCAGCGGATGATCTTCGGTACTTTACTTTTAATTATGCCTACCAACCCAATGATGGGACCGAAAGCTTTTAATCCAAACGAACAATGAGTCAGATCATCGGTTATATTCCCATCCTGACCACGGTATTTGCATGGATCTTCTTTTTGGAGATCCTGAAACACTATAAGGAAAGGAAAACGTTTTACCTGTTATGGTGGACCCTTGGGGTATTGACTTTTGGCTTGGGCACACTAAGCGAAAGCCTGCACGCTATTTTTGGTTGGCATGAAGTTAATTTAAAGTTTTGGTATATAGTCGGAGCTTTATTAGGTGGCTTCCCGCTTGCCCAAGGATCGGTCTATCTGTTAATGTCTAAAAAATTTGGACATGTAACTGCCATTCTTATTGTGGCCACCATCCTAGTGGGCTCGACTTTAGTTATATTAAGTCCGGTACAGATCCCTGAAAATTTCGATTACAGACTAACGGGAAGTGTGTTCGAATGGCAGTGGGTTCGCTTATTCTCTCCCTTGATCAATTTATATGCCTTTATATTTTTATTCGGAGGAGCCATATATTCTGCCATAAAGTACTACAGGCAAGACGATAAAAAAGTATATTTTAAAGGTAATATCTGGATAGCCATAGGGGCATTGCTACCGGGTATTGGAGGGAGTTTTACACGATTCGGTTATGTTGAAGTCTTATTTATTACAGAACTGGTTGGCCTGGTCTGTATCTATATTGGATACCGTATGATCAAAAGGGCTAATATTAAATCGCAGCAATTGGCAACTCAATAAAAAAAGCCGCTCTACATAGCGGCTTTTTTCTTATTGGTTTATTCCTTTTCTATGACCTTTTCTGCTGGAGAAGGCATTTCATGAATTTCCGTTTCATGCTCGAGGATCCAATCCAAACAGGTATAGAAATCATCAAAAATGTGTTCAAGGGGTACCAAGTCGGGGATAATATCGATCCTTTCCATCATATATTTTGGTTGATCCAACACGTCTACGAATAAAGGAATGACCTCTTTCTTTTGCAATTCCAGTAAGACATCTTCCATGGCATACAGGCCGGATTGGTCCATATATTGCATCCTGTCTAAGCGGATTACCACCATTTTGGCCGTATTCGGAATCTGTTGGGAAAGTACTTGAAAATCGCTGGTAGTTCCAAAAAACAAAGGCCCCTTGATATGCTTGATGAATATTTCATCTTTTAACCGCTGTGGAAAATTACGCTCATCTGCCCAAGCCTTCTCTACACCCAATGTTTTTACATCCGAACGCATCGCTGTAAGATCTCCGATTTTTTTCATGAACATAAGCGAAGCAATTACTAAACCGATACCCACTGCATAGACCAGATTCCAGAAAGTAGAAAGAATCAATACTACGATCATGACAATTACTTCTGAACTCAATTTGATCGGACCTAGCTTAATATCCCTGGGCAAACTAGGGATAGCTCTGAGCCCTTTATAATCCATAACACTTATTCCTACTGTGATCAGGATCCCGGCCAATACTGCCGCTGGAATTTGAGATGCAATAGGGCCCATGGCCAAAAGAATGAGAAGGAGAAGCAAACCTGCGATCATACCTGAAAGCTTGGTTTTTCCACCAGAATTAATATTTACCACGGTACGAATGGTGGCTCCTGCTCCGGGGATACCGCCGAAGACCGCGGCAATGCTATTTCCAATACCCTGGCCAACCAATTCTCTGTTGGGTTTATGTTTAGTCTTGGTCATATTATCGGCCACTACACTGGTTAGCAAGGAATCGATCGCACCCAGTAAGGCAAGAGTGAGGGCAGTAAAGAAATACGGAGTAATACTCGATAACTTGAAACCAGTGAAAACTTCCAAATTGGGCATTGGGAAACCTTCCGGGATCTGTTCAATAGTTCTATAATCTAGGTCAAACCCGAAGGCAACACCGGATACAAGTAATAAAGCGACCAATGTACTCGGGATCACTTTGGTTATCCTCCTAAATCCATAGATGATTGCAATGGTCACCAAGGCCAGGATCAACTCCAGGTAATTGATATTCTTTAAGGCACGGGGGAGTACATTAAATGCGCCCAAGACACCAGAGGCCTCTTTAGCAGCAAGTGTTTTTGCTTCTTCATCAATCGACGTCATATTAATTTCATCCGCACGAGCAATTGTTTCCTCAAAGTCCTCCAAAACCAATATGCCTTCTTCTGCTTCCTCCTCAAGAATATTTTCAAGGATCAATGCTTCGGCCTGCGGCCTAAAGGGTTCTACCCAGTCCGTATCCTCCTTCGGATAATACCCTAAAGAGGGAAGTATCTGGGTAACGATAATAATTACCCCAATGGCTGTCATAAATCCAGAAACAACAGGGTAGGGAATATATCTTATGTATTTACCTATACCCAGTACACCTAATACGATCTGCATCAATCCGGCTAAAAGGAATACTGCCAAAATAACCGGAAGAGCCTTGCTAACACTCCCATCGTAAATAGCTACAATACTGGCAATGATCACCATACTTACAGCTGTCATGGGAGCAGTAGGTCCCGAGATCTGTGTGTTGGTACCACCGAACAAAGCCGCGAAGAAACTGATAAAAATAGCCCCATATAAACCGGCGCTCGGACCTAAACCGGAACTAACACCAAAGGCTAAGGCCAAAGGCAATGCCACGATTCCCGCGGTAATTCCACCCAATAAGTCACCCTTAAAATGTGCAAAGAAATTCTTCATAATTCTATGTGGTTTAGTGGTTATAGGAAATCAACTTGTCCGGAGCCTAGCTTATAGACACCTCCCTTGATCGCAATTTCGCCTGCTTCTTCCATTTCTTTAAGAATGGGGCTTCTTTCCCGAATGCGATCTATGGTAAGTCGGACATTGTTTTCAACTGTGGCCTTAACAAAGGCAGCATTGGAGGAATTTGCCTCGCCTTCTACTTGCTCAGCTGATAACTTTACTGCAGGGATAATATTTGCCAGCATGGGCGTAATATTGCCAAGTTCAACTCCATCGCAGGCTGCTTTTACGGCACCACATGCCTCATGTCCTAATACGAGGATAAGTTTACTGCCAGCCACTTTACAGGAATACTCCAGGCTACCCAGGATATCTGTATTCTCAAAGTTACCAGCAACGCGGGCAACAAACACATCTCCAATGCCCTGGTCAAAAATAGTTTCAACAGGCACTCTGGAATCAATACAGGATAACACGACTGCCTTGGGGTACTGTCCTGTCACGGTATTTGAACGTTGACTGGCGTAATCTCTTTCTTGCATATTCTGAGCCGTAAATCTTTGGTTGCCATTATAAAGATCCTGAAGAACACCTTCAGGTTTTAAAGCATCTTGTGTATTCTTATCTAAGGTTGATGTGATCATTGTTTAACTATTTATTGGTTCAAAGCCCAGTAAATTATGTATTTATGGGCGAATACTAAAAATGTAAAAGATATGAATTTGGAATTTTATACCTGGGGTTCTGGTGGAGGCAGTATGATCTCAACAGTAAAATCTCTGATATTAGTGGCATCTTTATCAAGAGCATGATCGAGGTCTTGTAAAGAAACAAGCTTGACAAATTGGGCAGAAGGGAAAATAAATTCTATTTCCAGGGAATCTATTTCTTTAGATTCTTTCTGCTCTTCTTCGTGTTTCTCCAGGGCCCAATGAATAGCATTTTCTTCGGAGGTTAATGCGATATATGATGGCGCCATTAATCCTGTGATCCAGAAGGATAAAATAATAATGACACTAATGATTTTCATACCTACGATTCGAAGAACAACAAAAATAACAGGATTCGGGAAAGGGATTGTTAATGATATATTAAAAATCCTTCAATAGGCGAATATCAGTTTCTTGTAACCAGCCTTCCTGTCCATTGACGAGCTGAATTTTTTGCCAGTCCTCTAATTGATCCAACACCTGAACTTTAGTGCCTTCATGTAATTCAAATACGGGTTCGCTCCTGCGGTTTGGTTCTGAGCGAACAGTGATCTCTTCTGCAAAAACGATCGCTGGTTGATCTGAAGAATACGACTGTTGCCCGGAATAGGCAAAGGCAAAAAAGAAAATACCTAATAGCACACTTACCATACTACCTATTAAGGCAACTCGCTTGTAATTGGAATAGGAAAGGAAGTAGTATAAAATGAATGAGAAAACGGCCAGGAATATAAAGACAATGCTTCCCATTCCCCATTGTTCATAGGACATTGCATTTGAAATATTCTGGGAAAATCTGGCCAATCCTGTTTTGGGCATTTCCTCGATGGCATCGAGTGTCATTTGCTTTGCAAAGGCCAGGTTGTTTTTGATCTCCGCATCATCAGGATCCATCAATAAGGCTTTCTCATAGTAATAAATACTAGGAGCGGTTTGATTCAATTTGTAATAACAGTTGCCAAGATTAAAATACACAGCCTCAGAATGCACACCGGATTTTATTACATCTTCATAGAATCCGATGGCCTCAGAATATTTACCGTCGTTGTAAGCGGCTACTCCTTTATCAAACAAAGCTTCGTCCTGGCCATAAATTAAAGCCGAGAAAAAGATCAATATATATGCGAATCTAAATCTCTTCATTTTTAAAGCTGTTTGTCTAAGGCTGAGATCACATTACTAGCCAATTCATAATCCTGTTGCATTTGTACTCGGGAAAATGGACTATACCGTGCCATTTCACAATTTTTCAATAAGGCCAGAAACTGATCAATATTAGCCTGGGATATGCTCTTGTCCGAAAGCAAGGCATTGATCTTATCCTTACTGAACTCAGTAGTCTCAATTCTTAATTTGGCTTTTAGATAGTTGTGGAGGGCTTTTTCCAGGGCAACATAAAAGGCTTCCTTATCTCCAAGTTCCTTCTTTGCAGTACTTAAATATTTTCGGGCCAGTTTATTCGCTCTTCGCAACTTATTTCCTTCGACATCCTCTGCGATCTCCCGCCGCTTTCTTCGAATGAATAAGACCAGGGGGATTAGTAAGATCGGAGCGAAGAGCCAGGTGTAATATCTGGATGTCCCAAAAAATGGTTCACTGGCAATAGGGACAAGATTCGAATCCAATTTCAGAAAACTAAACTGACCCTGCCCACTTTCAACTATCATTTTATCCGGAATATCTGCATTGGCATTGCTAACGGCCGAACTTACAGGACCCTCAAGTACATCAATTATTATTTCATTGGATGAGAGGTTTTCGTATCTCCCCGTCCTCGGATTGAAAAAACTGAAATTAACCGGAGGTATCGGGTACTTACCTCTATATTCGGGGACAACTGTATAATTGTTACTCACTTTCCCCTGCATTCCTGATATGGTTGTCCTGACATTTTCCTCATATTCCGGCTCATAGACTTCCAGGGCACTGGGAACCTGAAGATCAGGAAGCTGAAATAATTTTAAATTTCCTTTTCCGCTGACTTCCACTTTGGCCTGTAGGGATTCCTGAGCATTAAGGGTATTTTTGGAAGTAGTCACTATCAGTTCATAATCCCCTACGGCACCGCTAAAATCGACTGGTTTGCCTTTATCTGGTAAGGATTTGACCTGGAGTGTTCGTTTACCTGCCGAAACCACCTTTGTTGCCTGTTTGTAGATCCTTCCGCCAAAGAAATCACGACGGTCTGTTGGTACTTCCAGCGATACTTCCAGGGATAATGGAGCGATTTCTAACTGTCCGCTCTTCTGTGGGTATAAAACCACTCTTTTTAAGACGACATAGCGGTAAGCTTTTCCCTGATAAGTGCCGTTCTGGACGTTATACCGACTAAAAGCAATATCCTGGCTCCAGAAATTATTGTACTTCGGATTATCCAGCGGTCGAAAATTTGACACATTGATGGACGGACTTACATAGAGTTTATAAATAACACTAACTGCCTCGTTCAAATACGGATTGGATTTAGAAACCTCTGCGACCAGATGTAAGTTGGCATCTGCAATATCATCTGCAGTTGGCTGACTGTTGGGTCGATCAACAGCAGCGGTAACTTTTATATTTTTGGCAATGGTTTTATAGATCTCTCCATCTATTTCGATGCTTGCCTGTGCTATCTTAAAAGTACCCAGGTTTATCGGTTGTAAAATATAGGTATAGGTCTTGGAATACGTCCTGTTGCCATTGACCCAGGAAGAACTGATCGATTGGGTTGGTCCCATTATCAATTTAAATCCGGAAAAATCGGGAGGATTAAAATTATCCCCATCCTGGTTCATCTTAAAATCCAGACGAAGCTTTTCATTTACACCTAAAGATTCCGCGCTGGCTTTCATTTCAAAAACCACCCCTTCCTCGTCTTGTGCCCATGCAATTGAAACACATACGAGGGAAATACAAAAGAGATATGTCTTAATCCGTTGTATCACCAGTCTTTTTCATTTTTGATCCTGGGCCCTTTTACTTTTTTGGCCTCCATCTTTTCCTGCACTTTTTTCTCCTCATTCTGCATAGCTTCCAACAGATTTTTTATCTGCTGTTCAGAAAGTTGATTAGGTCTGGGTTTTGGTTGTTCTTGTTCTTTCTGATCCTGATCTTTCTGATCATTGCCTTCATCCTTTTTATTCTGCTCTTCCTGCTTATCGTCTCCTTGCTTCTCTTCTTCTTTATCCTGCTGCTCTTCTTGATCTTCATCATCACCACCCTGGCTTTGCTGATCCTCGTTCTCCTTCTGATCTTTTTGGTCTTTCTGATCTTCGTTATCGTCCTGACTTTGATTCTGTTTATCCTGCTCCATCATTTTTTTAGCAAGGGCCAGGTTATAACGGGTTTCCTCATCCTCAGGATTGTTTCTCAGGGCATTTTTGTAGGCTTCTACAGCTTTTGCATACTCTTTTTTCTTCATAAAGACATTGCCCATATTATGAAAGGCTTTGTGCTTTTTTGGTTTTTCCACAGTTCGTTCTCCGGCCATTTTATAACGTCCGAAAGCCTCTCCAAAACTTTCCCGGTTATAATAGGAATTCCCCAGGTTATAAGGAGCTACAGCATTGGAATCGCTTTTGGATATCGCCCTTCGATACTTGGCCTCAGCCGAGACAAAGTCGTTTTCAACCAGTTCATCATTCGCCTCATAGGTAAGGTCCTGAGAAGCATTCAACGCTTTTTCGCGTGCTTTCTCTTCACCTTCCTGAGCTGCCAGATTCATCAGACTGAAAAGGCATGCAAATACAATCGATATGTTAGCCTTCATTCTCATTAAATAAATTCAATTTACGTAACCAAGCCGTTTTTCGATCCAGGAAAAATACATCCACGAATAGGAAAAACAAAGCTGCAGCGAGAAACCATTGAAATTGATCCTTGTAATCTGCAAATTGTTTTGCTTCAAATTCCTTTTTGTCCATCTGGTTCAAGGTTTCTTTGACCAGGGCAACCACTTCTTCTGTATCACTGCCATCAATATAGATTCCATTTCCCTCTTCTGCAATTTCTTTTAGCAAACCATCCTGCATACGCGTAATCACTACTTCCCCTTGCGAATCTTTCTTAAAACTTTCTACAACATCTTGTGACTTCATAGGAATAGGTCCCCCTTTTAGCGTTCCCACACCAAGAGTGAAGATTTTTATGCCTTCTTCCAGTGCCAGGTCTACAGCCTCCAGGGTTGCACTGCCTGAATGATCTTCCCCATCTGAAATGATAAAAAGGATGCGATTCGTCTGTTCGTCATCGTCGTAATACGTCGATGCCAATTCAATGGCCTCATTGATAGCCGTTCCCTGGGAGGACAGCATGTTGGTATTTAGTCCCTGCAGGAACATTTTGGCCGCACCATAATCTGTTGTTATTGGTAATTGCGGATAGGCCTGACCTGCATAGACAATAATGCCTACCCGGTCGCTAGCCAGTTGATTAATGATCTCTGAAACCAGACGTTTGGCTTTTTCAAGTCGGTTAGGTGCAATGTCCTCTGCGAGCATACTTTTGGAGACATCTATTGCAAAGACAATATCAACTCCCTCTCTCTTTACGGTTTCCAGCTTCGTACCCATTTTTGGATTTACCAGGGCAAAAACCAATGAGGTGATCCCCAGTATGACGAAAAGGAATTTGAGCATAGGTTTAAAGGACGATTGATCTGGGGCAAGTCGCTTTAACAAGCCTGTTTCAGCAAATTGCCGTTGCCGTCTCTTCTTCCAGATCCTTGTGCCAAGGAAAAATAAGAGGAGCACCGGGATGATTCCCAGCAGGTAAAGAAATATTTTTGCATCTAATTGTATCATAGCTTAGATAAAACTCCTGAAAATGGAATGCCGGAGCATCCATTCAGCAACGATTAAGAAACAAGCCAATAATGCCCAGGGCCTGTACTTTTCATCGTATGAATAATATTTAATTTCTTCGATCTCTGTTTTCTCCAGTTTATTGATCTCTGCATAGATCTCTTCCAGTTTCTCATTATCGGTCGCCCGGAAATAGCGCCCACCTGTAGACTCAGCAATATCTTCCAAAAGGGCCTCATCTATTTCTACCTGCCGCATGCCATATCGGAAAGAGCCGTCTGCATTATAAGCCACCGGTGAGAGAGCATTTCCATTCGTGCCCAAACCAATGGTATAGGTTTTTATTTCAAATTCTATAGCGAGATCGGCCGCGGTCTGGGGCTCTATAAATCCTGAATTGTTAACACCATCGGTAAGCAGTATGATAATCTTAGAAATGGCTTTGCTTTCCTTCAATCGGTTTACTGCTGTAGCTAATCCCATACCAATGGCCGTACCGTCATTGAGCTCACCATAAGTGATCTCCCTCAGGGAACGCAGCACAAT
>CAMYJF010000001.1:76473-86831 GCA_947258555.1 uncultured Eudoraea sp.
ATGGCCATGACAATATCAATCCCTTTTGTCGTCTTGGTACGTGTAGAGACATCCTGTACCTGAGGTCGCGCCATAGCCACAACGATAGCAGCAAGGGCCAGTAAGCGCATGATCATTAATAAGGGTCTTAGGCGGGCAAGAAAATCGTTTTTTAAGAAGCCCTGTGTGCTTGAAATACGCAAGGAGGCAGTCTCCTGGTGACGTTTGTAGAAATACCACCCCAGGGCCAGCGGCAGAAGCAGCAAAAGCCAAAAGAACTGTGGATGTGCAAATACTACATTGTCAAACATCAGGTCTGTGTATTTATTACGATTGCTCTCATGATCTTATCGGCGATCTCGGATGTGTACGTATCATTATCCAACCATGATAAGACGATAATTTGTTGAAATCCGGGACCGCCAAAGAGCATGATCGAGTATTTCCCTTTCACGGTTTTATTGGAATCCGGGATCTGAAACATTCCGCTACCGTACATGCGAGCCCCTCTAATGCCATTGGCTGAGGTGAACTCTTCTTGTTTGGTAATTATATTTCGGGCACCTTCCTCTTCAAACATTTTAAGTGCCTGGTCGACACTCTCCTTAAACATGGGTTCTGCCTGGTTAATGAGATTAATAGAATGAGCCGCTACATAAAACAAGGTTTCATCACTTCTGTATTCAAAAGCCTGAATACTCTGCAAACTATCTTTTAGGGTATCAGGCAGATCGGGTTCATAGCGGACCAATACTTTTGGTGATACTAAGGTGATCGGAGGAAATCCATAGTCGCTCGTAACCCATTCTCCTTCCAGTAAAACTTTGCCGGGGTGGCCTGCTACAGCGTCCCATACATTTTTAGGACCGTAAGAAGCGATCAAGGTAATTCCAGTTGCTAGCAATACAGCTAAGGCAGCAGCGACGACCCAACGTATTTTTTTACGCTTTTTCAAACGCATCTGTTCTTCGAGGAAAGCTTCTGTCTCCCGTAGTTCTTCTTCTGTAGGCTCCGGAATCCCTTCTTTTGTTTTTATGACGATCAATTCCACTGCCTGCCTGTCTTCTTCCGCAATGGACGTACTGGGCTTGGATTTTGCGAATTTGACGAGGTCTGCCGTGTGCAGGATCTTTTCAAATTGCTCCAGGGTGCCATCATTTATATTCAATCGTCCGGAGTCTTTAAGAAGCTCCATTTTTTCGATCAGCTCTGTTGTGGTACTTTCCAGGGCAGCAACATGTACATCTTCTTCCAAATAGGCCCGTACGATCTGTGTTAATTCCGAATAGTATTTCTTGAACTCATCCTGGATCAGATATCTGGAGTTCTCTAATCGCTTTAACTCTAACAAGGCGCGATCATAAGGGAGTAATTGGGCTTCCTCTTCTTCCTGGCTCAAGGGTTTTTTTCTAAAATAGAACCAATAGATCAACCCACCGATCAAAAGAAGAGCCAATAGTGCCAAGAGAATAAATTTTCCTATCCGCGCGTAATTTCTATCTACCTCGATCAGCGGTTTTATGTCGTACATTTTCTGCTTAGTAGTGTCTACGGCGACATCCCCTACTTTGATCCGCACAGAATCTGTAAAAAAGCCGCGCCCATCCACTTCTATGCGTTGCGTGGGGAGCAAATAGGTGCCGGAGTCGAATTGTGTAAGCGCATATTTTTTCAAGAGCAACAATCTGTTCTCTTTTCGGGTAGTATCCGTTTTATAAGCCTGTACGGTTTCTAATGGGGCAAAGGTTTGTCCTTCCGGGAAAAACACCTGTGCTGTTGAATCTACTTCCACCTGAACCGTAAATTGGATCTGTTCCCCGATCCGGATATGTGTCGTATCGATCTGAGAAGAAAGCTGTACATCCTGCCCCCAAAGAAGCGGGGCCTGGATAAGGAATACAAGTATGTAGAATGGGTTCAGCTTCATCCTCTCCGTTTAAAATAACCTAGTAATTTCTTCACATAACTTTCGTCGACACGGCAATGTATGGTTCCTGCCCCCGAACGTTTAAACGCTTCATTGAAATAGTTTACTTTTTCCCGGTGATGGGTGGCGTATGATGTTCTTACTTTCTTAGACCCGGTATTAACCCATTGGTAATGACCTGTTTCGGCATCCTCCATTTGAACTACACCCAGGTTCGGGATGGATTCTTCTTTCGGATCATAGACCCGTATTCCGGTTACATCGTGCTTATTGGCAGTAATTTTTAGAGTGTGGTCATAGGATTCTCCCATAAAATCGGAGAGCACAAAGACAATGCACTTTTTCTTGATCACATTGCTCATGTATCTCAATGCCGCGCTGATATTCGTCTGACTCGAGCCAGGCTCAAACTCCAGTAATTCCCGAATGATCCTTAGGATATGGCTCTTCCCTTTTTTAGGCGGAATAAAGAGCTCTACGTCTTCAGCAAAAAGTATTAAGCCCACCTTATCGTTATTTTGCATGGCCGAAAAGGCCAGGGTTGCAGAGATCTCTGTGATCACCCCTTTTTTGAATTTATTGACGGTGCCAAATAGTTCAGACCCGCTAATATCTACAAGGAGCATCATGGTGAGTTCCCGCTCTTCCTCAAAAACTTTTACATAGGGTTCGTTGTAGCGCGCCGTGACGTTCCAGTCTATGGTCCGAACCTCGTCACCATATTGGTAAGGGCGCACTTCACTAAAAGTCATACCGCGCCCCTTAAATGCCGAATGATATTCGCCACCAAAGATGTGATCAGACAAGCGCCTTGTCTTGATCTCAATCTTCCTTACTTTTTTTAACAGCTCCTTGGTATCCATCATCTAGAATAAGTTCCCACTAAACATACCTCGGGGGAATTTGTTGGCGGTGTTCTCTTGGTTACTCAGGTCTAGTTATCGAGGGCCTAAGGCACTTCAACCTGATTTACGATTTGGTTGATCATATCTTCTGAGGTAATGTTTTCCGCTTCGGCCTCATAGGTAATTCCAATTCGGTGACGCAAAACATCATGTACTACTGCCCTGATATCTTCCGGAATGACATAACCTCTACGCTTAATAAAGGCATAGCATTTCGAAGCAGCCGCCAGATAAATACTTCCCCTGGGTGAAGCCCCGAAACTGATCAATGGTTTAAGTTGCGGGAGATTGTACTTTTCCGGATACCTGGAGGCAAATACCAGATCCAGAATATACTTCTCAATTTTTTCATCCATATACACATTCCTTACTGCCTGCTGTGCATCAAGGATCTGTTTCAGGCTTACGACCGGTTTCACAGCTTGCGCATTCTCCATGATATTCTGGCGCATGATCATCTGTTCTTCATTCATCTTTGGATAATCGATGATTGTCTTTAGCATAAAACGGTCTATCTGTGCTTCCGGAAGGGGATAGGTTCCTTCCTGTTCTACCGGGTTTTGTGTGGCCATTACCAAGAATGGATTGTCAAGAGGGAAGGTTTCATCACCAATTGTAACCTGCCTTTCCTGCATGGCTTCCAATAAGGCCGACTGCACTTTGGCCGGTGCCCTGTTTATCTCATCGGCGAGGACGAAATTGGCAAAGATGGGCCCCTTCTTGATTGAGAAATCGTTCTCCTTAATGTTGTAGATCATTGTACCTACTACATCGGCAGGTAAGAGGTCGGGGGTGAACTGAATCCGACTAAAAGAGCCTTTTACCGCTTTAGACAGGGTGTTGATGGCTAATGTTTTTGCCAAACCGGGCACCCCTTCTAATAAGATATGCCCTTTCCCCAGTAGCCCGATAAGCAATCGTTCTACCATATGTTTCTGTCCGATGATCACTTTGTTGATCTCCGGAACCAACAGATCAATAAACGCACTATCCTGTGCGATTTTCTCATTGACAGCCTGAATATCGATCGTAGTATTTTCCTCCATTAAATATCGTTTACTTTCTGTTACAAATGGTTGCCTATTATAGCAACTCGCAAATTGAAAATTTATTTAGAGATGCGCTGTTAATGATTGGTTAAAAATTCAGGCAAACCCCCTTATTTTAGGAAGGATTTAAGGGATTTATTTCCTAATTTCACTTGATATGAAAAACAGAGATTCCTATTCCAAAATAATTGCCGGAACAATGACCTGGGGAAGCTGGGGAAAATCACTTTCTACCCCCGAAATGGCAAGCTTGATGAACTATTGCCTGGAATTGGGGATCAGCACTTTTGATCATGCCGATATTTACGGGGGTTATACCAATGAAGCCGAATTTGGCAAGGCATTGAAAGAGAACGGTATAGCACGCGATCAAATACAATTGATCAGCAAATGCGGGATCCAGTTGGTAGTCGAGAATAGGGAGAATAAAATCAATCACTATCAATACGATAAGGATTATATAGTTTGGTCTGTAGAGCAATCATTGAAGCGTTTACAGACTGATTATCTCGACCTCCTGCTGTTGCATCGGCCCA
The DNA here is from genome assembly GCA_947258555.1 of uncultured Eudoraea sp. Taxonomy (GTDB): domain Bacteria; phylum Bacteroidota; class Bacteroidia; order Flavobacteriales; family Flavobacteriaceae; genus HDS-28. The sequence goes on from CAMYJF010000001.1 coordinate 80,870, forward strand.
GTCCGCTCATGCACCCAGAACCGGTTGCCAGTGCAATAAGCCAGCTACGCAAAGATGGCAAGATCAAAGATTTTGGGGTTTCTAACTTCACGCCCTCTCAAGTGGCTTTAATAGAGTCCGAAACTGAAGTACAGGCCAATCAAATAGAGTGTTCCCTCACACAGCATAAGGCATTTTACAATGGGATCCTAGATGATGGCATCATTAATAAACGTATGTTGATGGCCTGGAGTCCATTGGGGTCTTATTTCAGGAAGAAGGGAAAGAAGCATAAACGGATCAAGAAAGTGCTGAAGAAATTAAGGAAGAAATACCAGCTAAGTGAAATGGAATTGTTACTAGCCTGGATCATGAGTCATCCTGCAGGAATTCACCCTGTAGTGGGCACAGCAACAAAGGAGCGACTAGCCTTGTCGGTAAAAGCGTCCGATTTGCTACTTGATACACAGGATTGGTTTCGTCTGCTTGTGGCTTCCCAGGGGCATGACGTACCTTAAACATTGAATTATGGCCAAAATTGCATTAATTACCGGAGCTACCAGTGGCATTGGATATGCCACGGCTCTTTGCCTAGGAAAACACGGATTCGATCTTATTTTATGTGGGCGAAGACAGGAGCGTTTAGATTCGCTAAGCGCAGAATTAGAAAGCTATTGTGAAACGCATACCTTGAATTTTGATGTACGCGACAGAAATGGGGTATATAAAGCTATAGGTTCTTTGCACGCCAGGTGGTCCCAGATACATGTATTGATCAATAATGCCGGGAATGCCCATGGCCTGGATACGATAGACCAGGGGGATCTCGATGACTGGGATGCCATGCTCGATATTAATGTCAAGGGCTTGCTCTATGTGTCAAAAGCAATTATCCCGGGAATGATACAACGAGGTCAGGGTCATGTGATCAATATAGGTTCTACGGCCGGAAAAGAGGTCTATCCTAAAGGCAATGTCTACTGTGCCAGCAAGCATGCTGTAGATGCCATTAACCAGGCCATGCGTATAGATCTGAATGAACACGGAATACGGGTTGGAGCCGTAAATCCCGGCCTGGTGGAAACCGAGTTTTCCAATGTGCGCTTTAAAGGCGATCTCGAGCGCGCCAAAACGGTATACAAAGGGTATGAACCGCTGACTCCGGAAGATATAGCTGAGATCATTTTGTTTGTGATCACACGTCCGATGCATGTAAATATTGCTGATATGGTAGTCTTACCTACGGCCCAGGCAAGCAGCACGATTGTGAAGAAAACAGTATGATCAATAAACGCCTTCTCGTAAAAAACTTATTGGCTCACAACGACGAGAACAGCTTTTATGACAAAAAACGCTTTATCAATATTGGCGAGAAAGTAGGCAAGGCAAAATTCCTCAAGCTCGTCTGTGCTTTGGCCAATAGCAACCCCGGGAATAATTCCTATATCGTTATTGGGGTGGAAGATGAGGACAATAGGATCGTCGGTGTAGATTTTTTTGATGATAGTAAGATCCAGAACCTGGTAAACGCCTATTTGGTAAATCCCCCCAGAATCGCCTACGAGAACATTCCTTTTCCCCATCTGCCTGAAGGAAAAGTTGTTGGCCTGGTGACCATTACTTCCAGCGGAAAGACTTGTTCCCTAAAAAGGAAGATCTGGAAATATTATGAAGGCACAGTCTTCTTCAGGGAAGGTAGTATAAGTATGCCTTATGAAACAGCGAATGCACTTCGGGATCAAAATTCTGAGATAGTCAGCACGATAGAACAGCATGCCCGGAATAATATTCAGCTTACCCTGGACGGGGTTATTGATTTCCTCAACTACCGGCATAAGGATCTCAATAGTTATTACAAAGTATTTAAAGAGCAATTTGTCGTGTGTTGGGCAGGTCATGAAAAACGAGTGAAAGACCAGGTTTATCTCTCAAGGGTAGATATAGAACTCATCAATGAACAGGTGAAGCTCTTTTATTCTACTTTAGATGAGGTGTCTATCAACTATGACGAAAATTCATTTACAACCATTGAATATGTACAACTGGGTTTGGGAAAGGAGCAAGCGTATCACCCACTTGAAAAAGTGAACATTACTTTTTCGGATAATGGGACGTATGTTATCCAAAGCGAGTTACTTTTTGAACCCCCAGTATATGATATGAAAACCCTGTATCACATTTACAATGCAAACAATGCCCTGATCCAAAAGCTGGAAAATGGAATAGCGCTGAAGAAAAGAGAGATAGCCGACTTACAGCAATTACCTGCTACATACTTAATATGCTATCTGAATGGGTTTGAAGATGCCAAAGACAAACTCGACAGGATTCGCCCGCTGCTAAAACCGTATGATCCGTCTATCTATAATTCCGTCAAGGAATCGCAGCGTATTCTCAGAAAGGTTAAATACGCTTAAGCCAGAATAGTTGGTAGGGTTTGATGGTTATCCATCCGCGTTTTAGCGAAATTTTCTTTTCACTGATGAGATCAAAAAGCTCATCCGTCTTTGGGCAGCCACCTTCTGTAAGATGTTTAACCCTGATGACTTGTCGCTGCGGACTGAAATTGGAAATGACCATTAAAAAGTCCTGGCTATCTATTTGTGTCCTTAAATAGCCCAGCAGATGTGGATTATCAAGCTCGATAAAAGTCCTGGGATTGGGATCGGCCAGGCAAGGCTCCTTTTTTCGAATGCCTATCATCTTTTTTATGTTTTGATGAATAAGGCTGGCATCCGAATCTTTTTTCTCCAATGTAGCTACCACATCCCAGGGTTGTTTAGGCCGGTTCAGCCATCGGGTATCGTCTTTCTTATCGGCCTCTTTTAAATAGGAATAATCATTAAGCACGGCCAATTCATCCCCGGCGTAGATCATGGGAATGCCCCCATAGGTCAAAATAATGCCATGAAGCATGACGATCTTATCCAGCGCTTGTTTTTTGAGGGGGGCGTTCTTTTCTTCCAGGGCTTTTTCCAGTCCTACTAAAGAGGCCGTATTCCCTACGATCCTGCCATCTCCCGTCTTTGGGTTATACATGAATATGCCACCCTTTGAAGGGGAGCCCGGGAATTCTCCACTGAAATAATCCCGAAGAAATTGGCGGTGCATCTGGGCATCCCAACCGGCTTCATAAATGTATTTATCATCGAATCCTAAACCTATATCATCATGGCACCTGAGGTAATTGATCCAGGATGTACTCAAAGGTTTGAGTGGTAATTCGGTCAGGTTTCTATAGAGCAGCTGTGTTTTTGTAGTGGCGATGGAATTCCAGAGAAGGGCCATCAAGGTAGCATTATATGCTAAATCACATTCATTACCTTCAAAAGGGCCTTTTCCAAAATAGAGAAGAATATCCCTGGGTGCTACAATGGCCTCAGCCAGCAGGATGACGCCCGGGGCGACAGTCTGGAGACAGAGTCGGAATAAGGAAATGAGCCTATGCGCCTCAGGTAGATTCTGCGATATGGTCCCCAATTTTTTCCAGAGAAAGGCCAGGGCATCAAAACGTACTACATCTACACCCAGGTTAACAAGAAGAACCAATTGGGTCAGCATCTCTTCAAAAACATCCGGGTTTTTATAATTCAGATCCCATTGATTGCTGTTAAAGACGGTCATTACCCAGCGGTTCATGTCTTTGTCAAATGTAAAATTGCCGGGAGATGTATTAGGAAAGATCTCTGGCAGGGTAGCTTCAAATTGATCGGGGATCTCGCGATCCGGGTACGTAAAGTAGTACTCTTGATATTTCTTTTCGCCTTTTTTCGCCTTAAGTACCCATTCAAATTCATCTGAGGTGTGATTCACAACAAAATCCAGCATGAGTAACATCTTGCGATCCCTCAGATCCTTCGTTAGGGAATTGAGGTCTTTATTGGTCCCCAGAGAAGGGTCTATCTTCGTATAGTTATTCACAGCATAACCACCATCATTAGGACCTTCGGGCCTCGTAGTCAATGGCATTATATGAAGGAAGTTGACACCCAGATCGTCCAGGTATGGCAAGCGAGCCTGCAAACCTTTTATGTCTTTTGCAAAGCGATCTGCATAGAGTTGCATACCTACCCATTGTTCAGATTGAAACCACTTGCCCGCTAATACGCGTTCTACATCCTGGGATTTTAATTTCTTCGGCCGGGAGTCAAAAAGGCTATCTAATTTCTTCCAAAGCTGGTCGAAGTTTCCTTCAAATTGATCCTGGGGATATAGTGAAAAATACAGGTATTGAATAAGAGAAAGATTACTCGCTTTCCGATCTTCAAACAATAGGTTGAGGTCTGCTTTGCCTCTCGCTTTAATATGGGCTTTGCTCGCTTTAGTATGAAGATCTGCCTGAGTCATAGCGATGCCAGGTCTTCTTTAGTTGGAAGGGAAGAAATAGCACCAAAATTTTGTGCAGTCACTGCACCGGCCTTATTTGCCATGCTTATCAGATCAGTCAGTTTGTTTTTGTTGTTTAGGAGGGCTCTCGGTTCCTGTTCGTTGGCAAATTGATACAGTAAACACCCTATAAAAGCATCTCCAGCCCCAGTTGTGTCTACTGCCTGAATGGGGATGCTGGGAACTTGAAATTGCTCATGTGAAGTGCTCACAAATGTTCCTTCAGACCCAAGGGTAATGGTGATGAGTTTGGCACCTTGTTCATGCAAATAGGTGACAGCTTTTTCCAAAGAAGATTCTCCTGACAAAAGATAGGCTTCTTCCAGGCTGAATTTGCAGATATCCGCCATTGCAACATAGGGGAGGCACTTTTGAACAAAGATAGCCTCCTTACCACGCCAAAGATCGGGCCTGTAGTTGGGATCAAAACTTATCAGAGCTTCTGCTTTGTTAGCGTCTTCAAGGTATTGGGCATATGTCTTTTCCAGCGGTCCGCCTAAGAAGGAAGTAGCTGCCCCAAAATGGACGATCTGCTGCTCAAAATGGGCGCTGATGCGTTCATTATATGATAGCTCTTTGTCTGCGCCTCGACTGAACACAAAATCGCGTTCCCCATCTTCGGCAAGGGAAACAAAAGCCAGGGTGGTGAATTGTTCAGATCGCTGCGCCAATGCTGTATTTACCCGGTGATCATCAAGGACACCAAGGAGGAAATCTCCGAAGGCATCTTCTCCTACACAGCCAATGAAATTGCTATGCCCGCCTAATTTGGCTACTGCACAGGCAACATTGGCAGGAGCACCACCAGCTTTCTTGGTGAATTCCCTGGCCTTACTAAGGTCGCTACCCTGGTTTTCAGCCACAAAATCGATCAGCGATTCCCCAATACAGAAGACTTGTTTCATATATATGCTTAAACCCACCAATGTAATTAGATTTAAATCTTCGACCAAAAAATACCCCTTAAGAATTAGCGCAAAATGAGTTGTGCCGACCATCAGAAATTACTACCTTTTTAACCTTATTTTAAACACTAATAACATGGGCATATTTGATGAAATTAAAAATAAATTAAAGCATGAATTTATTGATATCGTTGAATGGTTAGACACCAATGACGATACCATTGTACATAGATTTGAGCGCTATCAGAATGAAATAAAGAACGCGGCCAGATTAATAGTCAGAGAGGGACAAGCTGCCGTGTTTGTCAATGAAGGTCAGCTGGCAGATGTCTTTACGCCGGGGACGTTTACCTTAAACACTAAAAACCTACCGATCCTTGCCACTTTAAAGGGATGGAAATACGGTTTTAACAGCCCGTTTAAGGCAGAGGTGTATTTTGTAAACACCCGCCTGTTCACAGATGAAAAATGGGGAACTAAAAACGCGATAATGCTGAGTGATGAGCGTTTTGGCCTGACGGAGATCCGCGCATTTGGCACCTATAGTTTCCGTATCAGCGATCCTGGAAAATTTGTTGTAGACGTCGTGGGTACAGATGGTAATTTTACCAATTACGAGATTAATGAACACCTGAAAAGTTTGATCGTAACCCGCTTTACGGATACAGTCGGAGAGGCCAATTTGCCTATTG
>CAMYJF010000002.1 GCA_947258555.1 uncultured Eudoraea sp.
CCTCATCTGTTTCAAAACGGATCCTCGCAAATTTATTTTGTAATTGTCTATCCACATTGACCAGGCTGTCATTTAACTTGAAATGGTCTTTGCTATATGCGCTCGCATTTGCAAGGTCTACCTGCGATAGCAATTGCAGGGCAGCGAGCTCCCGTTCGTGATTATTGGTCTTACGTGCAAAAGTCAAGGCACGCTGGGCTCGTTCCGTGGCCTTGGTGCTATCCCCGATAACTGTGTAATATTCCGCTAAGGCAAATAAAGTCTTTGATAGTCCCGCATAATCTTCTATAGCATCCAGAATAAAGAGGGCTTTTTCATATTCTTCAGGTCGTTCCGGATTACTTGAGCGTTTTACTTTGGTTATGCCTAGATTAGTCAATGCACGACCATAGGTCTCCGGATCATTTTCCTCAGCTTCGGGTATATTGATCGCTTGGGTAAAATAATCCGCGGCTTTTTCAAATTCCTCATTCTCCAAATGGGCCATTCCCATATTATTGATCACTCCGAGTCTGAATTTTTCATCCGGCTCAGAGGCATCGAGATACTTTAGCGCTTCTTCATAGTATTCCAGGGCTTTATCATAATTTTCCAGGTTGACCATCGTGATCCCCAGGGAGTTATAAGATTTGTAAAGATTCTTTGTTTCTTCCAGTTCCTTAAATAGCTCGATGGCCCGTACGAGGTTGATTTCCCCTTGTACATAATCACGCACATTATTCTGGATAACGGCCATATTTCTCAGCATTTTTGCTGCATTGGATTTTTTATCATTTGCTAAATAGACCTTGTGTGCTTGGTCATAATCCATAAAAGAACTATCCATGAACGAGTTCCGTTCATGGTAGAGACCTCGATCCCATAAGGCATTAGCCCAGGCAATGGAGTCTTTCAGGTTTCTGGATTTTGTAATTAACAGGTCATTTACCTCACGAAATTTGAGATTATCAGGGAGTCTTAAATAGGCCAATGATAATGCGCTTAGATTCTTCAAGTAGGAAGTATCTTGCTCTAACGGTATAGTTTTGGTAAAGGCTTTGTCCAGATTAATTTTCCTAATTTCTTTGCCTAGAGATTTATCTCTGCCTTTTTTAATCCATATAGTAATACTATCTGTAGCTACTGGTTGTACTTTGGCAATGGAGGTGGAGTTTTCTTTACACGAAATGCTTCCTATCAACAGGAAACAGGAAATGAGATAAATTCGATATGGGAGGAGGTGTAGGCTCATATGGCCTACACAAGATAAAAAAAAAGCCCCAAAGTTTCCTTTGGAGCTCTATTATTAACTATATCGGGTTTTAATTGCCACCATTGTCATCTTCGCGTTCATCCGTGGAATCACTACATCCGTCACATGCATTTGTCTCGAAAAGATTTTGTGTTTCGTCTAAATTGGTTTCTGCTTCACAAGACAATAATCCTGCACACATAACTACTACGGCTAGAATACTAAATACTTTTTTCATAATTGTCCTATTTATCGGGGTTCTAGTTATTTTTCTTTGTTATAGGACTAAGCTACTTATGAATGTATATTCCTGGTTTTAGATTAAGCAAGTAGCGAGTATTTGACCCGTTTCTGAGAGAATCTAGCGTGTTTTTGAGAGAATTCGACTAATTAGCCGAGGAAATGGTGTTTTTTGACAGTTGTTCTTTTAAACTGTCAATATTAGCCCTGTAGGACTTGGAGAAAGGAAGGTGCTCTGAACCTGTCTTTAAGAAGCAAACAGATTTCCCATAATTGATCCTGGCAACAAAGCGTGTATTCAGAATATAGCTCTGGTGTATACGGATAAAATGGGCCGGCAATTGATTTTCAAAACTTTTAAGTGTTTTGTATGCACTTATGCGACTGCCATCTTTCATGAAGAAGTCAGTCGTATTATTATCTGCTTTTAAATAAAGGATCTCATTTAAATCCAGATATTGAAAATCTTTATAGGATTTTAATACCAGGGTAGAGGCTTCCCGCTCGCTTGGTAAGTGCTTCCTAAGTTTAAATATGGACTTACGAATATTGAACTCGTTGTAGGGGGTGAGCCAATAGTCATAAAAATTGTGCTTTATGGCCTCATAGGCATGTGTCTTTGTTTCAGATATTCCAATAAAGACAGGAAGTTGCTTGATATACTGATACAGTTCCGTAACCATATTGAAGTATTCTGATGCGCTATCATTCAGGCGCACAAAGACAACATCCGGCAGAAACTTGAGAATGGAATTCAATCCTTCCTCCCCGGAAGATGCATGCCCCAAAAACATAAAGTCTTGGTAGTCATCCAGGAAATGCTCCAACTGCAGGTTGGACGTTGCTTCAGAATCCAATATGAGGTACGAATACTCCACGCAAAAGGATATTTGGAAACAAAATACAAAGCCCCTGTAAGTCAACGCTATAGATAAACCATAGAATAACTAAGGTTTAGCTCAACAGCGCTAATTTTCGTTAAAAAGAGTCCTGCTCCTTTTCTCAAAAAGGACTATTCAGAGTGCCAACAAATATGGTTAGGGTGATTGTGTTTCAAACAAGGTATGAATTTCTTCCGAAATGAGCATGGGTTTCCCGGTTTTCGCATTTAATAAACACCAATCTGTACTTCCTTTTATCTTGAGTTTACCGGAATTGGCATCTAAAAAATCTACAACCCTGGTTGAAATAAAACCTTGATTATTAGAAATATAGGTTTTAATAAGTAAGTGATCATTTAATACCGAAGGAATCTTGTAAATAACTTCATGCTTTCTTACTACCCAGATCAAATCCTTGCGAATTTTTTCAGGAACGACATGCTCCCAATGCGCTTTAGAAACGTCCTGGATCCATTGTACGTAGCGTACATTATTTACATGATCCAGCTCGTCCAGGTCTTCTCGTACTACGCGGATGGATTGTTCGTAAATGTTCATTCTGACCTTGGGACTATGCGGACTTCAAAGAGGGTGTCCCAATTCTTTCCGGTGACAAAGAGTGTCTTTCGTTCAGGATGTAAGGCGATCCCGTTAAATACATCTAATTCGGAATGTTGCTTAACCTTGTTCCTTAGACCGCCAAAATTGACGACACCTTCTATGGCACCAGATCGGGCATTAATGATCATCATACTTTCTTTTTGCCAGACATTGGCGTAGATCTTACCATCTACGTATTCCAGTTCATTGGCTTTATTGAAAATAGACCGATCTGTCACAGTTTGGATGTAATCAATTTCCTGGAGGGTTGCTGGATCCAATCTCCAGATCTTCTCTGTGCCATCACTTTTATAGATATGGGTATCATCATGACAGAGTCCCCATCCCTCTTTGCTCTGGCCGTATTGAAACGAGCCTGACTTTTTGAAAGCATCAAGCTCATATATGAATCCGATCTTGCTCTGCCAACTCAGCTGATAAATACTATTTCCAACAATTGTTAAGCCTTCCCCAAAGTAACTAGGTTCCAGATCAATTTTTTTAAGGACAGTTCCACTTTTATAGTCAACCTTCCTCAAACTGGATTGACCCTTTCTGCCTGTGCTTTCATACAACGTGTCTCCGTGAAATTCTAATCCCTGTGTATACGCCTTCATGTCATGGGGATACTCATTTACTATCTCGTATGTAAATATTTCAGGCGCCCGGGAAGCAAGTATTTTGATCTTTTTGAAAACTTCTAAAGTATCTGTGCCACTGATTATTTGTGCCTTGATCTCTTGATTCCCTAAACTCAGTTCCGGTAATACCAAATTCTGGTCGCTGGTTTCAGATGTGCCATTAATGCTGTATAGGACTTCTGATACTTCAATTCCTTTTTTATTGACCAAAGTCAACTTTATTGCATCCCCGGCCTTGTACGAGGACGCTTTCGGCTCAATGGTAATGCTGAATAATTTTGCTGGATCCGGATCTTCACTGCAGGTAAGTAGTGTCACGAATAAAGCGTAGCAAGAAAATTTAAGGAAATTCATGTATTTGTGTCTTTCAGGTACGAAATTAATCAGCCGGAACGATTGCCCCAAATTTAAAAGGCCGTATCTTTGTAGATGGCAAGTCCTACACGACTAGCTCCCGTTGAATCCCCCAGGGTGGGAACACAGCAAGGGTAGACGGTTGTAGCAGTGCGATGTAGGTAACTTGCCATTTTTTTATGGTATCATCCCTATATTTGCGGAGCGCAATTTGCGCATTACTTCAGCTTCACAAATAGCATTCATGAAAGAGAAAGTAGTTTTCATAACCGGCGGGTCATCAGGAATTGGCAGAGCTATAGGCGTTTTCCTGAAATCTAAAGGCCATAAGGTTATAGGTACTACTCGTTATTTGGATCAGAAAAAATCGGATTCTGCGATTGAGCTGGTATCCATGGATGTCACAAACAATTCAAGTATTAGAACGGCAATCAGTTCGACCATAGAGAAACATGGCCGTATAGATGTGCTTATCAATAATGCGGGAATTGGTATCACAGGACCAGTGGAGGAAACCCCTGGTTCAGAGATAAATAAGGTGATGAAAACTAATTTTAGCGGCCCGGTTCAGGTTATGCAGGCTGTATTGCCGTATATGCGCCAGGCTAAAAATGGACTGATCATCAATATCACTTCCATTGCCGGCTATATGGGATTGCCTTACCGAGGGATTTATTCTGCCAGTAAAGGAGCTTTGGAGTTGATCACAGAAGCAATACGCATTGAAACAAAAGACTTCGGCGTGCACATCACAAATCTGGCCCCTGGAGATTTTGCTACGAATATTGCCGATGGTCGTTTTCATGCGCCCGTCAAGGAAAATTCCCCCTACAGCAAGGCCTACAAAAACACCCTGGACAATATCAATGCTCATGTAGAATTAGGTTCGGATCCCATCGAAGTGGGATACAAAGTCCTTAAGATCATGGAAACACCAAGTCCCAGGATCCATTACAAAGTGGGGAAGCGCACACAAAAGATGTCTGTTTTCCTAAAACATATATTACCGGATAAATGGTATGAGCGGCTGTTAATTAACCATTATAAACTGTAAATTTGCCGGCTGATACAGACAGCCTTTTTTACTCACCCTAATACAGAACAGATGAAATTTTTTATTGATACTGCCAACCTAGATCAGATCGCAGAAGCCCAGGCATTGGGAGTTCTGGATGGGGTTACCACGAATCCATCCCTGATGGCTAAGGAGGGGATCACAGGTCGGAATAATATTCTTAAACACTATGTAGACATCTGTAACATAGTAGACGGGGATGTATCTGCCGAGGTTATAGCCACAACTTTCAATGAGATGATCAAAGAAGGGGAGGAGCTGGCAGAACTACACCCGCAGATAGTGGTGAAAGTTCCCATGATACGCGATGGCGTAAAGGCATTGAAGTATTTTTCAGATAATGGGATACGCACCAATTGCACTCTGGTTTTTTCCGCCGGACAGGCATTACTAGCTGCGAAGGCAGGTGCTAATTATGTGTCTCCATTTATAGGGAGATTAGATGACATATCTTCTGACGGGCTAAGTTTAATAGCCGACATCAGATTGATCTATGACAATTACGGATTCCAAACCGAGATCCTGGCTGCATCGATCAGGCATACCATGCATGTATTGGATTGTGCGCGTATTGGCGCCGATGTAATGACCGGACCACTATCTTCTATTGAAGGTCTATTAAAGCACCCGCTGACGGATATCGGTCTGGAAAAATTCCTGGCAGACTACAAAAAGGGGAATGCGTAAGTAAAAGAGATTATTTAAAGGAGCTGTAAACGTTAGCAAAGGCATCTACGATGATACCATTGTTAGCGATAATACTTTTGTTAGGATCATATACGATCAACGTGCGGGCTACATTTTCATAATCTTCTGCCCAGTATTGTTCGCTCTTATCCAGCTGGTACGTTTCCAGCATATTTTGCCATCGCGTTTTATCTGTACGTAAATTTATTCCGATAAAAGCGTATTGAGGGTGTTTGACTTTAAGTTCTGCAACGCGGCGAGAAATATTGGTAAAATGTCCCTTTTCTGCCCCTGACCAAAAATAGAAAACTACACGTTTATTGCGTGAAACATCACGGATGGTGTGTGCTACCCCGTCTGTGTCATATACTGTAACCTCGGGTAAGAAGTGATTTTGTCGCATATTTTGAATGCCTTCATATAAAGCAGTGATCTCAGCGATGTGCTTGTTGTTTCCTGAACGTTCATGGAATGACTCGATGAATCTTTCACAGTATTCCTCAGAATCATGTTTTAAAAGATAATCCACAGCAACATTTCGGAACAGGTTGTCACGCAGATCTTTCTGCTTGACAAGGCTATCAATAAGAGAAAGTTTGTGTTTATTGAAATGTAATTGATCACTTTCTTTCATTCCTTTTGGATCACATCCACTCTGACAACTCATATAAGCGAGATTACCCAGGTGGTACTTCATGAAATTGTAGTAAGGTCGCAAGTATGTTAGTTCCTGGTTGTTGTAATCCACAAAATTCCTATATGTATAGAAATCTTCCGGAAGCTCATGAAAGGCACTCTCACCTTTCTTTTTCTTGTGGTAGAATGGATATGCCTCTTTGTATATATAGGAACTATACATGATCCCCGCTTTGGCAATTTCGAATGCGCTTTGAGTAAGCTGTCCTTCGGCGTCCATTTCCTTCAAAGAACGGATCTTTATTTGCTGCAAGGAATCAATCTTATCGCTAAAAGTACTGGGCTCTAAGCCGTAATACGAATACACCAGATCTTCTTCTTGTTCATTTGCCAAAAACAAATTGAGAAGAAAATTGTTCACTTCTTCACCATGACCACTAAAAACCAAAGATTCATCAAAGTCGACAGTATTCAATCGAATTTGCAGACTGTCGCCTTTCTCTAAAAAGACATATTGGAGTTCCGGATGATGATAAAAATGGTGCAATCCTTCCTCGACGGAATCCAGATCGATCACGAACCTGTTCTGTTCATCCAGGGAAACAGAATCGATAAAGCTATCTCCTTTATAAAGAATTACGGTTTCAGCGGTAGGATTCACGATCTCTCCGGCAAAATAAACGCGGCTATCATCAGTGCGCTTTTCTGAAACGCAACTAATAAGGGATAGAATAACTAGGGCAAGTAATATTCTAATCATAGAATGGAACTACAATTCACCGACAAAACTAGCAAATGCCGACCTCCAACCTTGTTAATAGGGCGTTAAAATGAACACGCCTTTCGTTAATTGGGAATTTATTAGGGATAGACTGCACGTTTCTATGAAAGCCGGTATGAAACTACTTACGCATTGAAGTATTTACTGTTCCAAATAGCCGGGTTAAAGTTTTTTCCAAGACTAATGCCATAGAAAAGTGCCACTGCCGTGATCGACTTAAAAACAAAGAAAAAAATGATCAAGAATTCTGCTGTTGAACCTTGCTTGGAAAAGAGTCCCTCGGGCACGATCAGGGTGGCCAAAAAACTTAGCGTCAGAATAAGAAATAATAAGTTAATCATATTCTTGAGCGGCCATACTATCCATCTTCTAAGTGGATGAAGATCACGCCCCCATTTATGAATGAGATAGAAATAGCCATTGCCTATGGGCGCAAACAACATAGGGTCATTCTTGTCTTCCAATTTAAACATGCGTGAGGGTGCCATTATCTTATACCCTTCTAAATGCGTTTTATGAGCAGATTCTAATTCCTTAATCGAACCTAATGCAGCAGCGGGGATCTCGCTTTTAAAGTACTTAGTATCCAGAAATCTGAGTCGGTAATCAATGCAGATCGTTTTAATATGGTCTATATGATAGATCTTATCCGCATTCAGCAGCTCAAATACGAAGCTATTGCGATCGGATGGTTTTCCTTTGTCCAAAGTAGATTCAATACGCCTTTCAATTCGAAGATCCTCTTCCAGCCACGACTTCACATTGGCTAAGAGTTGTTCCGAATTGTGCGAGCGACTCTTAATACTCCGCAATATTTCTTCAAGTTCTAATCGATTAAACAGCATAATAACAGATATAGTATAAAAATAGGAAAGACCAGCCCTTAGACAAATTCTGTTTAACAGATCTAATTGTTAATATTTTGTTAATGTTTACATGTAGCCTTGCCAGAATGTTGGAGCAATGGCCATAAATCGTACTTTGGAAGCAAAACCACGCCATTCGCTTTGAATGGTGACCCTTTATCAAAACAACTATATGAAAACCCAGGTTCTCCCCCTGACCCTGTTGTGCTGTATAGTGAATGCAAGTATCTACTCGCAATCCCCCAAGCCCAACGAACGTACTTATTTCGAGAATTCGATTATTCACTCAACTGCCAGTTCGGAAGATCACGAGGTCTTGCACGAAGTGGCTAAAGCAACGGATTTGAATTGGATCCTGGACAACGAGGGACCTTTTACGATGTTCGCTCCTGTCGATAAGGCCTTTGAAAATCTAACTAAGCAAGGCTTCCAACGTTTACTTAAGCCTGAGAACAAAAAAGAATTAGCACAAGTGCTATCACACCATATTGTAGCCGGGGAATTTTCCGCCTCTAAGATCTTACAGGAATTATGTCGGGGCGAAGGAAGTACGACTTTCACCACCATATTAGGCGAAAAGCTAACGGCAACTATGGAAGGTACGGATATTGTCTTGGCAGATAGCCTGGGCAACAAGGCGCGAATCCTTGAAGCAGATTTTAATCAATGCAATGGAGTCGTGCATGTGATTGACACGGTCTTCCTGCCGAAAAAACTTTAATTAGCGCAACTGAGCGCCTAATTCACTTTCGAACTTTTGTGTGAGTTTCTTCATCACCTTGTCGATCTGGGTATCTGTTAAAGTTTGCTTGCTATCGATCAAGCTAAAGCTGACAGCGTAAGATTTCTTTCCTTCCGGCAGATTCTTCCCGGTATAGACATCAAATAGAGATACCTTTTTCAAGAGTTTTCTTTCGGTGGCGAAGGCCAGTTCGTGAATAGCATTAAAGGAAACATCTTCATTTAAAAGCAAGGCCAGATCTCTTTTCACCAATGGATACCGCGGTATAGGCTGGTATTTCACTTCTTTGTCCGGAAGGCTTGCAAGTAGCTCATCCCAGTGGAACTCAGCAAATAATACATCTTGTTTGATCTCAAAAGACGCAAGGATATCGGCACGAACTAAGCCCAGGGTTACCAAAGTCTTATCGTTGAGCTGACGGGATAATTGTTCTGTAAATACAGCTGAAGTACCTGGTACTTCATTATATCCCTGAATACCCAATCGCTTTAGGACGAGATCTACATAACCTTTTAATTCAAAAAAACCAGAGGTTTTTTCGGGCATTGCCCAATGGTCGACATGGGTGTTTCCAGTCAGAAATAGGGTCAATTGTTTTTCTTCTTCACTTTCTGATCCTCTGGATCGATAGACATTCCCAAATTCAAATAATTTCAGATCTGAAACTTGCCTGTTCAAATTGTGAGAAATGCTTTCAAGGCCCGAGAATAGGAGGGATTGCCTCATCGCTGAAAGATCAGCACTTAAGGGATTCAACATAGTCACTGTTTCCTCAGTTGCTTTCTCACCTAAGAATGAGGCATACGTGGCGTGCGTAAGGCTGTTATTCACCATTTCATAGAATCCATTGGCAACCAGGCCATGGGATACCATGTCTTCCAGTTTGTAACTTTCTCTTGGTGAAGATCGGGCTACCGAGGCGTTAAACTTCGCAGGCGTGTTGATCTCATTATAGCCATATACGCGTAAAATCTCTTCGATCACATCTACTTCACGCTGCACATCTACCCTATAGGAAGGGATCTCCAGTCCAAGTCCGGATTCCGTAACACTTTTCACCTGGATCTCCAATGAAGCCAAAATGGCCTTGATATCATCTCTTGGTATTTCCTGGCCAATTAGGGAATTGATCTTATTGAATGTCAGGAAGACCTGGTGATCTTCCTTCTTTTTGGGGTAGAGATCGATCACATCCGAAGTAATGGATCCTCCGGTTAATTCTTTGATAAGCATGGCCGCACGCTGAAGCGCATACATGGTGATGTTAATATCAATACCCCGCTCAAATCTAAAAGAAGCATCAGTACTAAGACCATGTCGCTTGGCTGATTTTCTAATACTGACAGGATCAAAATAGGCGCTTTCAAGGAAAATGGACTTGGTATCCTCAGTTACGCCGGTATTTATTCCTCCGAATATGCCACCGATACACATGGGTTTTTCTTTATCACAGATCATCAGATCCTCTGCATGCAATTCACGCTCAAGGCCGTCGAGCGTAATAAACTTCGTGCCTCCTTTTACCCTTTTGACAATTACTTCATTCCCAAAGATCCGGTCTGCATCAAAGGCGTGCAGGGGCTGACCTAATTCGTGCAGCACATAGTTGGTAGCATCTACGACATTATTGATCGGTTTTAACCCAATTGCCCGGAGTCGGTTTTTTAACCAGTCTGGAGAAGGCTGTACAATGAGGTTACTTAAGGTAACCCCACAATATCGAGGCGCCAGGGTGCTGTCCTCGACGGTCACATCTATTTTACGGGAACGGTTATCGACACTAAAATGACTGAGGGAGGGTGTGATCAATTCCATCATGATCTCTTGCCTTGCCAGTCCGGCGCGCAGATCTCTCGCCACGCCATAATGACTCATAGCATCGGCCCTGTTAGGTGTTAGATCGATATTAAATACTTTGTCATTCTCTAATTCAAACAGTGTGCTACATGGTGTTCCTGCCTTGTAAGCAGGATCAAGTACCATAATGCCATCATGACTATCGCCCAAGCCCAGTTCATCCTCGGCACAGATCATTCCATGGCTTTCTTCGCCACGGATCTTTCCTTTTTTTATTTTCCATGATTCTCCTTCCGGAGTATACAAAGTGGTCCCAATAGTAGCAACGGGCACTTTTTGACCTGCTGCAACATTAGGGGCACCACAAACGATCTGCAGGGGTTCTGCCTGACCAATATCTACTCGGGTCAAAGAAAGTTTATCCGCATTCGGGTGTTTTTCTACATCCAGGACTTCACCTACTACCACGCCCTGGAGTCCACCTGTCACCGATTCAAATGAGGATATGCCTTCGAGTTCAAGACCCAGGTTGGTCAACAATTCACCTACCTCTTCGGCTTTCCAATCCAATTTGATAAATTGTTTCAGCCAGTTATATGAAATCAGCATGCGATAATTTTAAGCCATCAAAGATAAAACAATGGCTCCTTAGATTCAACTAGAAGTGCGAACAGTTGTACTTCCAAATCTTCGCTTACTTTTGTGGACTAAAGATTCAACCCGCTTCCGAATGAAAAAAACTGTTTTTCTCCTGATAATATTGATCATTGCCTGTGGTACAGAAAATAAAGTGCCGGTATTAGCCGAAGGCCCATGGCATGCGCGATTAGATGTTATGGACAACTATGAACTCCCATTTACCTTTGATCTGCGAACGGAACATGGGCAGGTACTCCTGGAAGTTAAAAACGCTGAGGAGCAAATTCTCGTTGATGAGATTGAGCTGGTTCGTGATTCTTTCCATATTCAAATGCCGGTTTTTGAAGGCTACCTGGCTGGAACTTTCACCGATAGTACCATGACGGGCGAATTTATCAAAGAAAGCCTGGATCGATATGTGCCCTTTTATGCTCAATTTGGTAATACAGGTCGGTTTAATGTTTCAAATGCACCTGATCAGGATATCACTGGTGTTTGGGAAACAACATTTAATCCGGGAACTGAGGAAGAGGATATCGCAAAAGGAATTTTCACACAGCAGGGATCCTTGTTGACAGGCACTTACAGGACGCCAACTGGCGACTATCGCTACCTGGAAGGAGTAATGGATGGCGACTCCCTCAAATTATCCACCTTCGATGGAGCCCATGCATTTTTGTTTGTGGCCAAGGTAACTGACTCTCTTATGGAAGGCGCTTTTTATTCTGGAAATCACTCCAAGGAATTATTTGTCGCCAAACCCAATACTATGTTTGAATTGCCCGATGCAAATTCACTCACTTTTATTAAAGAGGGCTATGATGGAATTTCGTTTTCATTTCCTGATGAAAAAGGCAATATGATCTCATTAGAAGATCCCGCATACCAGGATAAAGCCGTCCTGCTCCAGATTATGGGTACCTGGTGTCCTAATTGTCTGGATGAATCAATATTCCTTTCCGGTTATATGAATACTAAGAAATACCCTGATCTGGAGGTGATCGCCTTAGCATTTGAATATGCGCCAACAGAAGAGCGGGCATTTAAAGGAATTAATAGGCTAAAAGATAAATTGGACATACAATATCCGGTGCTCTTGGCGCAGTACGGCACTTCAAATAAGCAAAAGGCAAATGAAAAGCTACCCATGCTCAATCACGTTTTGTCATATCCCACTACTATTTTTATCGATAAAAAAGGGGAAGTAAGAAATATACATACTGGTTTCAATGGCCCTGCAACCGGAGAGAAATTTGAGGAATTCAAGGTAGAATTTGATAGCCTTATTCAAGTGATCAGGACCCAATAAAAAAGGCCTTCTGTTGAGAAGACCTTTTTTTGGTGACTAAAATATAGGCTTAAATTATGGTTGATTTACCCAACCATATATTTTCTCGATTCAGACTGATATGATCTTCTGACATCGCAATATTATTGGCGATAAAATCACCTACTGCTTCCGTTCCGAATTCTGAATCTGCATTTAGATCTTCTGTGACGATATCTTTTTTCATAGCCTTAAGAACAGCAAGGACCACCGCCCTTGATTCTTCATCCAGACTAAAATGATCAAGGAGCATAGCTGCCGATAAAATGGCGGCAATAGGATTGGCAATGTCTTTTCCGGTGGCCTGAGGATATGATCCGTGAATGGGTTCAAACAGGGCATTGTCATTTCCTACAGAAGCAGAGGGCAGTAGCCCGATAGATCCCCCGATGACACTTCCCTCATCAGAAAGAATATCTCCAAACATGTTTTCGGTCAGGATGACATCAAACTGACTTGGGTTAAGAATAAGCTGCATGGCGGCATTGTCTACAAAGAGGAAGGATAACTCCACATCCGGATAGCTTTCACCGATCTTGGTGACTACGCGTCGCCATAGCCTGGAAGATTCCAGTACATTGGCCTTGTCTACCAGGGTTATTTTTTTCCTGCGGTTTTTTGCGGCTTTAAAAGCCAGGTGAGCGATTCTGCTGATCTCCGCTTCTGAATAAATACAGAGGTCAGACGCTTGGGTGCCATCTTCACTCAGCATCTTCTCACCGAAGTAGATCCCGCCGGTCAGCTCCCGATAGATCACAAAATCGGTCCCTCTTATTATTTTCTTTTTTAAAGGCGAATTCCCAATTAGAGTAGGGAAGACCTTTACCGGTCGAATATTGCTAAACAATCCCAAGCCTTTTCTCAACCTGAGAAGACCTTGTTCCGGCCTTACTTTTGAATCCGGATTGTTGTCGTATTTCGGATCGCCAATGGCTCCAAAAAGGACAGCATCGGAATTTTTACATAGATCCAGGGTAGCTTCCGGGAGGGGATCCCCCGTTTGATCGATGGCAGCTGCGCCAACAACTCCTTCGGTATATTCAAATGTGTGGCCAAAATTTTCTGCGATTGCATTTAAGCACTTGATGGCTTGATTGGTTACTTCAGGACCAATGCCATCTCCCTTGAGAACGGCGATCTTCAACTTCATTTATACAATACTTCAAGGTTAATATTACTTTTTTCTATAATTATATGGATGTCTTCATCCTTAATTTCTTTTTGCTTGTCTGCAAATTGCAGAAAGGTCTCATAGACCTTATCCAACTGAACTTTGGTCAATTCATATCCCACTTTTTTGGCACGATAAGCCAGGGCAGCCCGTCCGCTTCTTGCAGTAAGCACAATAGAAGATTCGGATACGCCCACATCTTCAGGATTAATGATCTCATAAGTTTCCCGTTTTTTAATAACCCCATCCTGGTGGATGCCTGAGCTATGGGCAAATGCATTCGCGCCCACAATGGCCTTGTTAGGTTGTACCGGCATACCCATTTTCTGTGAGACCATCTGACTGGTGTCTAATAATAGTTTGCTGTTTATGTTGGTGTCTAATTTTAAATAAGGGTGTTGGCGGAGGATCATGACAACTTCTTCGAGCGAAGTATTGCCAGCCCTCTCTCCTATGCCATTGATCGTACATTCTATTTGCCTGGCTCCATTAATAACCCCTGAAATAGAATTCGCAGTGGCTAATCCAAGGTCGTTATGGCAGTGGCAGGAAAGAATGGCCTTATCAATTCCCTTCACATTTTCTTTGAGATATTTCATCTTGGCGCCGTATTCCTCAGGGAGGCAATAGCCGGTTGTATCCGGAATGTTAAGCACTGTTGCGCCCGCTTTTATTACTGCTTCGCACACCCGAGCCAGGTATTCATTTTCTGTTCTTCCCGCATCTTCCGCATAGAATTCTACGTCTTCAACAAATTTCTTGGCGTAAGAAACTGCATCTACCGCGCGTTCCAGGATTCGGTCACGATCAGAATTGAATTTAAATTTAATATGTGAGTCTGAAGTGCCTATCCCGGTATGGATCCTCGGTTTTCTTGCAGGCTTTAATGCCTCGGCCGCCACTTCAATATCCTTTCTTACAGAACGAGTAAGACCACAAACTGTAGCATTCTTTACAATGCCGGCGATCTCGCTTACTGATTTGAAATCACCCGGACTGGAAATGGGAAAGCCGGCCTCAATGACATCAACCCCCAATTCATCGAGGCGTTGCGCAATGACCAGCTTTTGTTTTGTATCCAGTTTGCATCCGGGAACTTGCTCCCCGTCACGCAAGGTGGTATCAAAAATTTGTACCTTATCTTTACTCATTATATTTACCTAATTTAGTCACCTGTGCGAAGATATATTCTGACTTCTCAGTCCCCAGCTCTTACAAGTACGTAATTACAACGTTAATATGGAAATCAGATATCATAATTTATTGAATAGTAGCACTTTAACTTGAACTTATTACGATGACAACTGCGAGTAAAGATAGTTTGTTCGTTCTTGTAAAATCGCTTTCTAAATCAGAAAAGCGACAGTTCAAGTTGTATGTGGGCCGATTAGGGGTAAATACCGATGCGAAATTCCTGGCTCTGTTCAACCTGATGGACAAGATGAAATCCTATGATGAAACCATCATTTTGGATAGTGGCATCGTGAAGAAATCACAACTCTCCAATTTAAAAGCACATTTATACAGGCAGATCCTGGTAAGCCTGCGATTGAATCCGGTCAACCAGAATATTCGGGTTCAAATACGGGAGCAACTGGATTTTGCTACAATACTCTATCAAAAAGGACTGTATAAACAGAGCCTGAAGATTCTCGATAAGGCTAAAGGCATTGCTATAGAAAACGAAGAAAAGAACATTGCCTATGAGATTGTAGAACTTGAGAAACTAATTGAAACACAATATATTACACGAAGTATCCCTGATCGGGCGGATGAACTTGAAAAGCAATCCAGGGAGTTAACCCGACTCAATTCTGTAACCTCTAAACTTTCCAATCTGTCGCTTCAGCTCTATGGTATGATGTTGAAAGTAGGCTATGTTAGAAATGATGAAGACTATAAAAAGGTCTCTTCTTATTTCGAAGAAAATATGCCGATTTATGCCATCGAGGAATTTGGTTTTCGTGAAAAATTGTGGCTCTATAAGGCTCATTTGTGGTACAGCTTTTTAATTCAGGACTTCCTGTCTTGCTATAAATACGCTAGCAAGTGGGTAGATCTTTTCTATGATAACCCAAAAATGATCAGACTCAATCCGGTTTTCTTCCTAAAAGGAAATAATTATTTGATGGAGTCCCTGTTTTTTGTCAGATATGCTACTCAATTCAGGCAAACCCTGGAAAACCTTGAGAATAAGGTAAATCAGAAGGATTTTCCCAAAAATGACAATGTAACTTCTCTTGCCTTCTTGTACATACATTTGAATAAACTGAACCTTCATTTCCTGGAAGGCACATTTAAGAAGGGATTAAACCTGGTTCCCATTATCGAATATGGAATAAACAAACACAGGGCTCGAATAGATGAACATCATGTTATGGTCTTCTATTATAAGATCGCCTGTCTGTATTTTGGCACAGGGGATAATAAGAATTGTATTCAGTATTTAAAACGTATCATAGAGAATAAGAACCTCAAGATGCGGGAAGACTTAATGTGTTTTGCCAGGGTTTTAAGCCTGGTGGCTCATTATGAAGCCGGCCTTGATTACCATTTGGAAGTGCAACTGAAGAGTACATACAAATTCCTGATAAAAATGAACGACTTACATGAAGTTCAGAAAGAAATGATCAAGTTTTTAAGAAAACTTGGACACATTTACCCGGGAGAATTGAGGGCTGAGTTCCAAAAACTATACGATGCTTTAAAGCCATTAGAAAACCATCCATATGAGAAAAGGCCTTTCTTATACCTCGATATATTGTCATGGCTTGAAAGTCACCTCCAGAACAAACCGGTGGCTGAGGTGATAAGGGAAAAGGCGCTGGCGATTACTCGTTAACGATCCCGGGAGTCTTTGCACTGAATTGATTTACAAGCCCGGAAGAGATGTTCTCAAATTTATTTTTTTCAGCCATCTCTTTGACCATAGCAGGATCAAAGTCGCCATTGAAATACAAAATGGATCCATTCAGATTATTATTGGAATAGACGAGTATCTCTTTGACGCTGTTTCTTCTTTCCCGAATAGACACCACATTTCGTTTTGTTTTTTCGTTCTTCCTGTACACTTCAATAAAAGAGTTACCCGTAAGCGAATTCATTTGACGATTAAGAAATTGTGTTTGGGCAGTTGTACTGCTGGGAAATTGCATGTATCTCAAGTCTTTAGTAGTGCCTACAAGGGCTTCTAATTCCGGAGAGATGCCGCTAACCAGGGTAAACATTACCTGGGGAACGCGTAAGGCAAAAACCTCATCATCGTTTTTGTGCGCATTGTAAAAACTATCGATAGAATTGTAGGTGCTGCAAGATGCTAATAAGACGAGCACACTACATAGAAGTAATTTTTTCATAATGATCAGTGTTTAAGTGATTCTGTCGATAAAAGACAAATACCATGCCTAAATCCTATTGCAATTTTAGGGAACTAAAAGTACAGATTAAAATCGTAGGCACTGATTCCAAACAGGGTCATCCGGAGGATCAGCAATTAGATTCACTACTGAATTTCCGACAGGGTGTTCCAGGCTTAGCTCACGGGCATGCAAATGAATACTACCATTTCTGTTTCCGCGCTTCCCTCCGTATTTCACATCGCCTTTGATGATAGCGCCTAACGCACCGAGTTGTGCTCTTATTTGATGATGCCTGCCTGTGATCAACTGTATTTCCAGCAGGCTATAATGATCTAATTGACCGATCGTTCTATAGGTAAGTTCCGCTTTTTTACTACCCGGGATCTCTTTCTCATAGGCGTAGGATTTATTCTGCTGGGGATTTTTCTTTAGCCAATGCACCAATCGGCCGGAATCTGCCTTAGGTGCTGATTCCACCACAGCCCAATATGTCTTATGAGGTTTTTTTTTGGAGAAGGCCGCATTCAGTCGGGCCAGGGCTTTTGATGTTCTCGCGAAAAGCACAATCCCGGAAGTAGGCCTGTCTAATCGGTGTACAACTCCCAGGTAAACGGCACCTGGCTTATCATATTTTCTCGCAATGTAGGTCTTGACGATCTCACTAAGCGGGATGTCTCCTGTTTTATCACCCTGAACGATATCGCCCGGTCTTTTATTGATGGCAATAAGATGGTTGTCCTCGTAAAGAACTTCGAGGTTTTCCGATGTAGAACGAATGCCCTTTTTGGGATTTTCAGTATTGTTCTTCCTCACTTGGAAAGTCACGCGATTTAACGTCCGCCACATATTTTGATATGGCCTCGCTCATATCTTCATACAGATTCATGTATCGCCTTAAGAATCTAGGGTTGAATTCATGTGTCATGCCTAACAAATCATGGATTACCAAAACTTGCCCGTCTGCATAACCTCCGCCGCCGATGCTGATCGTAGGAATAGACAATTCTTCTGAAACTTTCTTGGTCAATTCTGCCGGGATCTTTTCAAGGACAATGCCAAAGCAACCCAGCCTTTCCAGGAGTTTGGCATCTTCAATAAGTTTCTCAGCTTCGTCTTTATCCTTAGCGCGGACCGTATACGTACCAAATTTGTAAATGGCCTGAGGGGTAAGTCCCAGGTGCCCCATGACAGGGATCCCTGCATTCAGGATGCGTTTAACGGATTCCTTGATCTCAGATCCACCTTCAACTTTTACCGCATGAGCCCCGCTTTCTTTCATAATTCGGATGGCCGATCTGAGGGCTTCCTTCGGATCGCTCTGATAGAAACCAAATGGGATATCTACAACAACCAAAGCCCTTGTTACTGCACGGATCACAGAGCTCGCATGATAGATCATCTGATCTAGGGTAATGGGCAGGGTAGTTTCATGTCCTGCCATCACATTACTGGCACTATCGCCAACAAGGATGACATCAACATTAGCGCCGTCTACGATCTTGGCCATTGAATAATCATAGGCCGTGAGCATTGATATTTTTTCACCTTGTTGCTTCATGTCAACCAAGGACTTAACGGTTACCCTTTTATATTCTTTTTTTGCAGTAGACATTCCCATTTTATTAGGCAATAAATGTAAGGAGATTTGCGGAATAGTAGGTTGGGAGAAGATTGCATAAATTTATACTATCAAAATTCACTTATGAAAATCAAGATCCTCAGCCTTTTCCTGTTGTGTTGTACTATGGGTATTTCCCAGGGGGAAGAAGAAAATGTCAAGCAAGCAATTGTCACCTTTTTTGAAGGATTTCACGCCCAGGATTCAGTAAAGATCAAAAGTGTTGTGGCAGAGGGCATGATCATGCAAACCATGGGCCGGGATAAAGAAGGCAATACAAGGCTCAGAGAAGTTGAATTTTCAAAATTTCTCAAAAGTATCGTCAGCATTCCGGATTCCATTTCCTTTAAAGAGGTTATCACAAAGTACACGATTAAGGTAGATGGACCTATGGCCAATGCCTGGACCGATTATCAATTCTGGTTGCGTGAAGAGATGAGTCATTGCGGGGTAAATTCCTTTCAGCTTATGAACCAGAAGGGGGAGTGGCGGATAATCTACCTCATAGACACACGCCGTAAAGACAACTGCCAATAAGATTTTGCCGCAGTTGAGCTAGCCAATATTTCTTTTTTACTTATGAAATAATGACATCATGTCATGTTCTGCCTGTTGGCATTATGTTTGTCATTATCATTTGCAGTTAAATAAAGCAAATACGAATTACGTAAAACATATAATATGAGTAAGATAATTGGAATTGATTTGGGTACTACTAACTCCTGCGTTTCTGTAATGGAAGGAAATGAGCCTGTTGTAATCCCAAATGCAGAAGGTAAAAGGACTACTCCTTCTGTTATTGCTTTCGTAGAAGGAGGCGAGATCAAGGTAGGAGATCCGGCAAAACGCCAGGCGGTTACCAACCCGGAGAAAACAGTTTATTCTATAAAGCGGTTTATGGGCAACAAGTTTTCCGAATCCAAAAAAGAAGCAGACAGGGTACCTTATAAGGTTGTCAAAGGAGATAATAATACACCCAGGGTAGATATAGACGGTCGTTTATATACGCCTCAGGAATTATCTGCCATGATCCTGCAAAAAATGAAAAAAACAGCGGAGGATTACCTCGGTCAGTCGGTTACTTCAGCTGTAATTACCGTACCGGCCTATTTTAACGATTCTCAGCGTCAGGCTACAAAAGAAGCCGGCGAGATCGCAGGTCTGAAGGTAGAACGAATTATCAATGAGCCTACTGCGGCCTCTTTGGCATATGGCTTGGATAAAAAACATATCGACCAGAAGATCGTGGTATTCGACTTTGGGGGAGGTACACATGATGTATCGATCCTGGAATTGGGTGACGGCGTCTTTGAAGTACTTGCTACCGATGGGGATACACACCTGGGCGGGGATGATGTAGATCAAAAGATCATTGATTGGTTGGCCGATGAGTTTAAGAAAGATGAAGGCATGGATCTGAGAGAAGATGCCATGGCGCTTCAACGATTAAGAGAAGCAGCGGAGAAGGCTAAAATAGAATTGTCATCGTCTACGCAAACGGAGATCAACCTTCCATATGTGACTGCGACTGCCTCAGGACCCAAGCACTTGGTGCGGACATTAACGCGTTCCACTTTTGAGAAACTGATAGCCGACCTTGTCAAGCGTACAATTGAACCTTGCAGCACAGCATTAAAGGGTGCAGGGCTTTCTAAAAGCGATATAGATGAAATCATTTTGGTAGGGGGTTCAACCCGTATTCCAGCAGTACAGGAAGCCGTGGAGAAATTTTTCGGCAAGAAACCTTCCAAAGGAGTAAATCCGGATGAAGTTGTAGCTGTTGGTGCCGCTATCCAAGGTGGTGTATTGACAGGCGATGTGAAAGATGTATTGCTTCTGGATGTGACGCCGCTTTCCCTGGGTATTGAAACCATGGGTAGTGTTATGACCAAACTTATAGATGCCAATACGACGATCCCCACAAAGAAATCACAGATCTTTTCGACGGCTGCAGACAATCAACCGTCAGTAGAGATCCATGTATTACAAGGGGAGCGTTCCATGGCTGCTGATAACAAAACTATCGGTAGATTCCATTTAGATGGGATCCCACCTGCGCCAAGGGGCACACCACAGATCGAGGTAACCTTTGATATTGATGCGAATGGTATCATTCATGTAACGGCGACAGACAAAGCCACGAACAAGACTCAGGATATCAGAATAGAAGCTTCTTCAGGTCTTACCGATGAAGAGATCGCAAAGATGAAAGCGGAAGCTGAAGCAAATGCAGATGCGGATAAGGCTGCACGTGAGAAGGCAGATAAGCTCAATGAAGCTGATGGGATGATCTTCCAGACAGAAAAGCAGTTGAATGAATTCGGGGATAAATTATCCGAAGACAAGAAAAAGCCGATAGAAGATGCCCTGGAAGAACTTAAGAAGGCCTATGAGACTAAAGATCTCGATGTGATCCAGCCCGCATTGGATGCGATCAATGAAGCCTGGAAAGTGGCTTCCGAAGAAATGTATAAAGCACAGGCCGAAGCCCAACAGAATGGTGCAGAAGGCGATGCTCAGGATACTACTGAAGATAGTGGTTCAGGTGACAATGTAGAAGATGTAGATTTCGAGGAAGTTAAATAATTTTTTCGAGCATACAAGAAGCAAAGGGGGGTGGTACGTACTACCCCCCTTTGGCATATAATTTGTTTTGATTGCCGTAAATAGATGTAATTTTGTACTATGAAGAGTATTAAACCCAAATCAATTCCTCTCTTACTAGCAGCTGTACTTTTTAGCTTGAGTACTATCTATGCCCAGGCTCCACAAATTTTTACGGTTGAAGATTTTGAACTAAAAGGTCCGGTTAAAAGCTGTACAGTCATTACAAGTTATGGCCAGGAAGAGTTTAGTTTTGACAAACAAGGTCGACTAGTAAAATTAAAAACACTTCACAGTACCACCGATTATGATATTACCTACTATAAATATGAAGGTGATTTCATTAAGGAAAGACGTAATGAGGTCTACCGGGATAAGGAATTTGACCGTGGAACATCTATGGCACACATCTATACCTTGGATACGTCTTCGACCAAACAAATAACCGAGAGTATTATCTCTTACGCCAAAATATCCCTTGCCCAATACGACTATATATATAATGATCAGGATTTGCTTGTCAAAATAATCCGCACAGACAATAGCGGAGTGGATGAAACACGAATAGAGCGCGACACTACTGACGGGAAGATCACAGAACAATATTATCTAAATGATCAACTTGTAAAAATTCAGTCGGACTGGACCGATATTGAAGATGGCAGGACACTCTCTAAACGTATGACAGTGACCATGGACCGGGATAAGCCACAATACAGACATACTATCTCACGCGACACTACAGGCAACATTGTTAAGAATACGGAATGGAGCGAACTAAGCGGGGTGGATAAGAAGGGGCGAACCGTGTCTTACAAACAATTTACAGTGGATGAAAATGAATATGATGAGAATGGGATGCTGCTGAAAAGGATAAGAAAAAAAGGGAATGCCACAGAGGAAGACACATTTATTCATCAACTTGATGGCTCTGAATATGGCAATTGGGTAAAACAGGTGGTCACTCCAGATAACACCTATATTACCAGAAAGATCAGCTACTATCCGAAAACTGATCCAGGTTCTAAGGAATAGAAAAACTGCTTACTATATAAATTGGTTTAGCACTTCCGGGCGTATTTCATGTCCGCCTTCAAAACCAACGCGTTTTACCTGTCCCCCAAAAAGATGCTCAATTTTTTTCTCTTCAGCCACCATACGTTCCACAGTTAGAAAGGCATCTTGTTTTCCAAATACCAGAGATATTTCAGTATCGGGCATAAGGAAAGCAGTGTCTTCCGGTTTTAATTCATTAGGGATCCCTCCTGCATACAATATGAGTTTGTCGCATTTTAAACGGGAATGACACACCCAGCGCAACGCAACGGAAACACCCTGCGAGAACCCTAGTACATTAACTTGGTAATTATTAATAGGTGACTCTTGTTCCAAAATCTGATCCAGGTAATTCAGGACATTTTTGAGTTCAGATATGGTATTCTCTTTGGTGAGCCAACTCGCACCCACATGGGTATACGTGTCATTTAGATAGTACTTTGAAGGGGCCTGTGGCGCGATTACATAGTTTTCTTTTGCAGGCAACGCTTTAAAGTATTTCAAGAAATACCTGCTCAGGTAACCGATTCCATGAAATACGATCCAGACAGTTTTTGTTTCTGGCCCAAGGCTGTTTAGGGTGCTATAAGTACTACATGCCTGATATACCACCACATTCTCCTTGATGTCGACTTCTTTCATGTCACGAATTTATATTCAAATTGCACAAATCACATGTAAATAGGCGTATTTTTGGCAAAATGATTGGAATGAACGAATACAAAGAAAAAATTCTTGCCGTTTGCAACGAAATTCGCAAAAACACCCTGATGGAAACATTGGACATCACTTATGTAGATGTAGGGGAAAATTTTCTTGTGGCGAAAATGCCCGTATCGGCTAAAGTACATCAGCCTGATGGCGTATTACACGGAGGAGCCACTGTAGCCCTGGCGGAAAGTGTTGGCAGCGCCGCTTCCTATGTGTTCCTGGATGGAAATGAGTTTTTTGTTCGCGGGATCGAGATCTCTGCGAATCATGTCAGGAGTATTAAGGAAGGGGATGTTTTTGCCAAAGCAACCATCATTCACAAAGGGCAGACAACCCAACTTTGGGAAGTCCGTGTGACCGATGCCGAAGACCGTTTGATCTCTCTTTGCAAACTCAGTACCATTGCCTTACCAAGAAAATAAATCTAGCAGTGACCTTTTTAAAAAGGTGAATGCCTGTTTAGAAGGGAATACACCTTTTGTCTTATACAAACTTCCTGGAGCTCAGGAAGTGATCGGGATCATGCGCGACCCGGAAGCCGGGGGGCAACACACCCGTTTTATTTTTCATCCCTTTGAAAATGAAGAAAAGGGGTATGAACTTGCTTTTAATGCCGCGATAAGTACCTCTTTAAAAGAAATTCCAGTTCCTGAATCAAATGTAGCTTCATCATTGCCGCCTGATACGGATGCAAAGAAGAAGTATTTAAAGTTGGTGCAAGAAGCCCAGGCTGCAATTGCAAAGGATGAATTTCAAAAGGTTGTGCTTTCCAGAGCAGTAAAACTCCCCGGAAAACAAGACCCACAGCGTCTGTTTTGCCGACTTGCCCACACCTATTCAAATGCTTTTTGTTATTGGTGGTACCACCCATCTACCGGGCATTGGCTTGGCGCAAGTCCCGAATTACTGCTGGCTACCCAAGACAATGAAGTAACGATCATGTCGTTGGCTGGAACCCGCACATCCAAAACGGGAGAAACCGTTAGCTGGGACGACAAAGAAATTGAAGAACAAGCCCTGGTAAGTACCTATATTCGTGATATAGTATCGCATCATGGCACGGCTGTGTCTGAGGAAGGACCCCATACCATTCAAGCGGGTTCCTTAGCCCACTTGGGCACTCAATTTAAGGCGAGCCTTCTTTCAGATACTGCCTCTTTATTAAAAGACCTTCACCCAACACCTGCTGTATGCGGTGTGCCTGCAGACAGCGCCAGGCAATTCATCAGGCAACATGAAGGCTATGAAAGGAAATATTATACCGGATACCTGGGCCTGCTTTCTTCTGATCCCGATATTCCTTCTGCACTTTACGTTAATTTACGCTGCATGAAGTGCGAAGAGAATGGTGTCACGGTCTATGTGGGCTGCGGAATTACTGCAGCTTCTGATCCCGAGATGGAATGGCAGGAAACAATAGACAAGTGTCAAACCATGTTTAAAATCCTCGATATCTCATAACATTGATTGGTTAGCGACTTTCAGCATACTACATTTGCAGGACTCATGAAGCATTCGAGCATACCCGCTGCCCAAATTCTTGTACAATCGTGCAAGTTGCTGGATATTTCCAGGGTCGTGATCTCCCCGGGGTCACGAAATGCACCTTTAATTATTGGCTTTACGGAGGATCCTTTTTTCTCCTGCTACAGTCTGGTAGACGAACGAAGTGCCGGCTTCTTCGCTCTGGGAATGGCACTTGAGTCGGGCTCCCCGGTCCTGCTTGTTTGTACTTCTGGCAGCGCCCTCTTGAATTACTACCCGGCTATAGCAGAGGCATTTTATAGTGAGATCCCTTTGGTGGTTGTGTCTGCAGACAGGCCTATGTATAAAGTAGATATTGGCGACGGGCAAACTATCAGGCAAAAAGACATTTTCAAGAAACACTGCGAAATAAATGAAGCCCTGGATCAAGATCTGATTCATGCCACTGAAGAATATTTTAGTGCCCGGGGATTATCTATGCCCACAGAGTCCGAAATTCTTGAGAAACAGGCAGAACTAAACCGGCGAAATGAAAGTAGGACTCTCACGGCTCTAAAGCAGGCACAATCAGACAAGACACCGGCTCATATAAATATTCCCTTTGAAGAACCCTTGTACAATAGGGTAGAAGTCCTCTCTTTTACACCAATCGTCAGCAAAAATGATATAGTAGTTGGAAAGGACCTGGGTAATGCAAAAAGTTTCATAACTGACTGGCAGTTGGCAGATCGCAAAATGATCCTTATCGGTCAGTCGAATGTCGCTCCGCTGAATATGGAAATATGTCGTCAATTAGCAGGAGATCCTTCTGTAATAGTGCTAACGGAGACTACGTCTAATACGCACCATACGACATTTTTCCCAAGTATTGACAGTATCATTGCCCCACTTGAAAAGAGGGTTGATAAAGATCAATATTTCAGGTCCTTGCAACCCGATCTCCTGGTAACTATTGGAGGGCAAATTGTGTCAAAAAAAATAAAAGCCTTTCTTAGGAAGTATCCACCAAAAAGCCATTGGCACTTGGGCACTACAAGGCCAAATAATACCTTTTTCACAGGGGTTGCCCACATGAACCAGGATGCCTCAGAAAGCATGGCCTTGGCCTTACATACAAATGACGATCGAGCATCGTCTTACCGGATTTCCTTTGAGGATATCAAATCTACATATCAGATCGGCAGGGAGAAATACCTGGGTCAAATAGCCTTTTCCGATTTTAGTGCTTTTGCAGAGATCCTTTCGAGACTGCCGGAAGGTATTGCAGTGCATTTTGCCAACAGTTCTGCCATAAGATATGCGCAATTATTTCATATGCAGGCATCAAACAAGGTGCATTGCAATAGGGGAACCAGTGGTATTGAAGGCAGCACTTCTACGGCTATTGGGGCTTCCGTTGTAAGCGAGAAACCAACAGTACTTATAACCGGTGATCTTGGCTTCCTTTATGACAGCAATGCCTTATGGAATGAGTATCTAAGACACGATTTCAGGGTGATCGTCATTAACAATGGCGGGGGTGGGATTTTCAGGATCCTCCCGGGCAAGGACAACTCAGAGGTTTTTGAGAAATTCTTTGAAACAGCACATAAAAGGGACTGTAAGTTCATATGTGAAGATCACGGACTTGTGTATGAAGCCGTTTCTAATTTAGACGCACTCCGGCAAAGTTTGAATGCCTTCTACCAAGAATCAGAAAAACCAAAGCTTTTAGAAGTTTTCACGCCCCGACTTGATAACGACCAAATTTTGCTCTCGTATTTTGATTTTCTATCTTCGGAAATATCTGAATAATCCACACAAAGTGTATATCAAATGGCTAATAAGAGAGATGAATTAGTAGAAAAGTATGCAATACACATCCAAGAAAAATTTGGAGAAACCCCGGACACTGAATTTTTATACCGTGTTACCGTTGCCTTGGGCCCATCTATCTATAATCGCGATTCGGCCACTGTGTCCAGTTCTGATGAGAGTGAACTTGAGCGGGTAAAGAATAATTTTCTCATTAAAAAACTGGGAATGACTGATGGTCCTGAGCTCATGGAGGCCATTCATAAGGTCATGTCTGTTTACGGAGCATCTGTCCGGACTAAATATCGAGCTGTAGTGTATTATATGCTCGCAAGGCACTTCAAAAAAGAGGGTGTTTACTCCTAGGTTTCTACCCTCAATTTGATGGTTTTTAGCCATTCGCACTTCATCGATGACGCCCTTATACTTGGCACGTCATATACTTTAAACTATTACAAAACGTTGATAAGTATAGAGGGTGAAATTATTTTGCGGTGCGTCATTAATTACATACATTAGCAAAAA
Organism: uncultured Eudoraea sp.; assembly: GCA_947258555.1. Classification (GTDB taxonomy): domain Bacteria; phylum Bacteroidota; class Bacteroidia; order Flavobacteriales; family Flavobacteriaceae; genus HDS-28. The sequence goes on from CAMYJF010000002.1 coordinate 26,821, forward strand.
CCCCCTAAACATCTTAACATTATGCCTTTTATAGAAGAAAGCGATCTACTGGATCTGCACAAAGACATTGATAAAGCGCAGATCATAAATGAACGTCTCTTAGACCAGATCAAATACAAAAACAAAGAGCTTAGAAAAAACAAAATTCAGCGAAACGTCTTTGCCGGAATTACAGGTTTACTGGCTGTGTTTATTCTTGCATTTACTTCATTTTCAGCGGGATTAAGCAGTAATAGATTTAGCAGGCAGGATACAAATTTGCTTGTTTCAATTGATAGCCTGGATGCAGTTAAAACACGAATTGATAATCTCAAAGCACAAAATGATGAGCTGAGCCTGGTGAAAGAATTCTACCTGGCTAAACAATTTCTTGAAAAAGAAACGGTCTACTCCGTTCAGGTGCAATCCTTTGTGGACAATAATTTAACGCTTGCCTCTGATGCACTGACCAATACATTATTTGCTAAAGCCAATCCATATTATTCCTATTCCTTAGGCACTTTTGAAACCTTGAAAGAAGCTCAGGATTTTAGAAAACAATTAGTAAAAATTGGTTTCGATGATGCTTTCGTAGCATCCTATAAAGATGGTCAACGATTAAAAATAGAATCACCGAATTAATTCTACACTAGTATCAGCTTGGATCAGGGCCGCGCGTTTGCGCACCATTCCACTATCGGTATCCGGAATTTTAATGGGTACAGGCCTGGCCTGGCGAGAAGGATTTTCAGATACCCCGGTTACCATTTGGGCACTTATAACTACGATCTGTTTTCAGATAACTTCCAATTTTGCCAACGATTATGGCGATGGGGTCAAAGGAACCGATAACGCCAATAGGGTAGGGCCGGACCGGGTCGTGCAATCGGGCTTGTTAAGTGCAGCCGCCATGAAACGCGGTGTTATAGTCATGGTGGGATTGAGTTTATTGAGTATCGTCGCCGTCGTGGCCTCTGCATTTGGTACAGAAAATATTGGCTTTTTTATTCTTTTTTCAATCCTAGGTGTCTTTAGTCTTTGGGCTGCGATTAAATACACTGTTGGATCTAATGCCTATGGATATAGTGGCCTAGGCGACATCTTTGTTTTTGCCTTCTTTGGCTTGCTAAGTGTTTTGGGATCCTATTTCTTATATACAAAGCAGCTTACGGCAATTAGCTGGTTACCGGCAGTGGCGATAGGCCTGCTTTGTACGGCCGTACTCAACTTAAATAACTTAAGGGATATAGAGAACGATAAACAATCTGGTAAGCGAACACTAGTTGTTCAAATAGGCAGAAAACAAGGGCGCATTTATCATTTTATTCTCCTCAGCGGGGCATTGATTTGTATGCTTCTTTTTAATATACTTGAATCCAATCGTGGCATCCTGCTTCTTCACCTGTTAGCCTTCATTCCTTTACTAGTGCATGCGCTGAAAATCAGAAAGATAGATAATCCATCCGGGCTAGACCCCGAGCTTAAAAAAGTAGCCCTAAGCACCTTTGCGCTATCCCTGTTGTTTTTGATGGGATATTATTATTTTTTGTAATTTGGGGTCATATAAATTTCTAACACGCACTAACTTTGGATCAACCGATTAAGATCCTCATTGTAGAGGACAATGTGATTATTGCAGATGATATGCAATCCATGCTGGAAGAAATTGGCTATGAGATTGTAGATAATGTGATCGTTTATGAGCAGGCAGAAGAAGTGCTCAAGAATAATGAAGTAGATCTGGTTCTGATCGATATTATTTTAGCTTCAGACAAAACAGGTATAGATCTGGGTCAGCATATCCGGGAAAAATATAATATACCTTTCATTTTTGTTACCTCGAATTCCGATAGGGCTACTGTTGAAAATGCGAAGTCGGTCAAACCAAATGGCTATTTGGTGAAACCCTTCGAACAACAGGATCTCTATACATCCATCGAGATCGCGCTGTCTAATTTTGACTACAACGCGGCCACTGAAGGAGGAACCCCGGGAGTTGCGCATGTGGAAAGTGCAATGGGGAATTCTGTTTTAAAAGATTCCATCTTTGTTAAGAAACAGCACTTATATTACCGCATTCAATTTGAGGATATCCAGTTTATCAAGGCAGATAATGTCTATTTGGAAGTGAATACGGCAGACAAGAAATTTCTGGTACGTTCGCCTCTGAAGGACTACCTGGAGAAATTGCCGAAGCATAAATTCTATCGGGCGCACAAGTCCTACATCGTTAATGTAGACCATATTGATGCCATTAATTCCAAGGATATTATGATCAACAATACGTTGATCCCTATTTCTAAAGACTTTAAGGAATTCATCATCTCAGCGATGAACTCTTAAGGACCGGCTTCTCTAGTTCACAAAACGTATTTCATAGGATAAATATGCCCTTTCGGCAGACTTACCACATGAATTGCCCCTTTCACAACAATAATTTCCTCACAGGATGGGACCACACTATATTCGTAGAAGAATTAAGAAGTTAATTTTTTCATTTTCATATAGTGTTCTCGTAAAAGAGCTTTGTCGATCCGATAAGGCTCTTTTCTTTTTGGGTATATGCTCGATAAAAATCTTACAAGGGGCAGATCTACACTCCATGAAATACCAATAAATCCGATGAAATACATGGACAAAAAAAATGTCATCTTTTCACAACAAAAATCTATAGTTACACAACATAATCCCCAAGCAGACATATCTATCTTGTATTTTAGACATGGTTTAACAACCGCCCAAATCTTATCATTTTCATATAGTTTGAATGAAAAAGGCTATGCAGTACATGCATAGCCTTTTTATCTTAAGGCCTCATAATAAGAGGCTTGCGATAATAAAATCATTTCAATTTTTAAGTGATGGGGAAAATTGTGGGCAAGGTTGCTTAAACGGAAAGTATCATTGCATATTTATAGACCTATTGAGGTTCTGCTGTATACACCACAATTCATGTTTTAACCGACAACAAAAAAAAGGTGAATCCGTTTATTAATCGTGCATATACCGATGGAGCCGGAATGCTAAAATGTATCGAGACCAGATCAAAATAAAGATGCCCAGGATGTTATGGCAAGATTGCTAAAAATATTCTTGATAACGATTCTCTTGTTAGGCTATAACTCGCTGAAGGCACAGACTATTCCTATATCTGACCTCAACTTCCTGGATGAATTCAAAGCGACAGCGGGAGCAGAGAACAGATACCAATTCTTTTACAATACGATAAACCGATATAACGAGAATTCGGCTTATGACTGGCTAGATGCGGTTACGATATTCATCAGGGATGCAGAGCGTGAACAAGATTCTGTGGGTATAAAATTCTACCAATTTATGCGCTCTCAGATCCACTACGATCTTGGGGATTACGACAAGAGTGTGGAATTGGCACGAGACCTTTACACCACAGACAATGGCTTTAGTCAACCTGTCGTTTCACGACTACTCGATCTGATGGACGCTAACTATGCCGCCTTAAAACTCTATGAGAAACAAATTGAGGTTCGTAAGTTTAAGCGGGAACTGGGCGTAACCGAAAATATAGCCTTCTACGACATCTACTCTAATCTTGGTTTGCACAGGCAGGCTATGGAAGATTACATTAACGATGTAAAAAAAACAATACCGGATTCAGACCTCTACGGACTTGCCAAATACAACAATCAAATAGGGCAGTATCTGCTTATGGATGGATCTCCATCAGTAGCCCTTGCCAATTTTACAAAAGCAAGGAGCTTCCTTAAAATATTTTTGGCGGATATTAATATGGTCAAAACAGCTCGTGAGATCCAGGGAGCTAATTTATTACAAGGCATTATCGAGGGGAACATTGGGAAGTGCAAATTAAATCTCAAACAATATGAAGAATCCCTGGCCTATCTGGAAAATAGCCTGTCCCTCATAAAGGAATATAATATTGGCGTGTTTTCAGAGGAGCTGGTTGAAATCACCCTGGCCCTTGCCGAAAGTCATTTGCGCTTGAATAATCCGGAGATGGCCCTGGAGTATCTCAATTCCAATATCCAGCTAAAGCAAGCCGATCATTTACTTCGTTATAACAGACTTACAGCTTCCTACTTCAATTCCATTGGCGACTTTGAACGGGAATCTGATTATCTCAAACGAAATGTCCGGATCCAGGACAGCATTAAGCAGTTAGAATCTACATTGCGAAAGCAACAGTTAGTAGCGGTCGTAGCTAAAGAAGACCTGGATAGTTCTAAAAAACTGATCGATGAGCAGAAGGAGGAAATGAAGCGCGCACGGAGTGATCTTGCAGCTAAGGACGACAGGATCACCCTGGTATTTATTTCACTAGTGTTTACCTTACTGGGTTTTGCAGGACTGGTATATGCCTACTTAAAAAGTATTAAGAATCAGCGATTGATCGCTGAGCAGAAATTCATTATTGAGAATTCACTTGTTGAAAAAGATTCTTTGCTAAAAGAGATCCATCACCGGGTGAAGAACAATCTTCAGATGGTTTCCAGTCTGTTAAGTCTGCAAACTAAGAATACAAGATCTAAGGCGGCCATTGAAGCATTGGAAGAAGGAAAGAGTCGGGTAAAGGCCATGGCACTTATCCATCAAAAACTATATCAGAACGACGACCTTTCCGTTATTGAGATGCAGGGCTATATCGAAAGCCTGGTAAACAGCGTGCAGTCTGTCTTCAAAAAGGGAAGCTCAAAGATCAACATAACAATTGACGCAGAAGGCGTGGAGCTCGACATTGATCGCGCGATACCCTTCGGATTAATACTGAATGAATTGGTTTCCAACTCATTTAAATATGCCTTCCCGGATGAAAAAGACAACGGTAAGATCTACATCCACCTTCGGAAGAACAAGGAACAAGGATTTTTTGAATACACAGATAACGGAGTTGGCCTGCCGCCCAATTATGAAGATCAGGTAGACACCTCTATGGGGATCAAACTTATCAATCGTCTGGTCAACCAGCTTCAATCTACTCTTAACATAGATAAAACTAGCGAAGGGGTTCGTTTTTGGTTCAATTTTAAATAACTTTAGAACCTAATCCTCTTTGTTATGACTATTACTTTTTTGGGCCATGCCGGCCTTGCAATTTCTGTTGGATCCTACAGTCTTGTAGTAGACCCTTTTATTAGCGGCAATGAGAAAGCTAAGGGTAAAATTTCCCTTGCTGATCTGAGTCCGGATTATATTTTACTGACCCACGCACACCAGGACCATATCCTCGATGTAGAATCTCTGGCATCTGCCCATGATCCTGTTATTGTCAGTAATTATGAAATAGCTACGTATTACGGGAATAAAGGCTTTAAATCCCATCCACTAAATCATGGAGGACAATGGCATTTTGATTTTGGAACGCTTAAGTATACGCAAGCCATTCATACTTCCTCTTTTCCCGATGGTTCCTATGGGGGACAACCCGGCGGCTTTATTCTTTCGGCCGAGGACAAGCATCTGTATATTGCCGGTGACACGGCCCTTACATATGACATGAAATTGATACCTGCCCGATATGAGTTAGACCTGGCAGTGCTGCCTATTGGGGATAATTTCACCATGGGGATCGATGATGCGGTCATTGCATCTGAATTCCTGGAATGCAAAAAAATTATGGGCTATCACTATGACACTTTCGGCTATATAGAAATAGACCATGAAGAGGCGCGCAAAAAATTCAGCGCAGCAGGAAGAGAATTGCAGTTGTTGGAAATCGGGGCTTCGCTTAAGGTGTGATCAAACGACATCACTTTTAAGCACCACCTTGTGAAGCAATCTGGGAAAGAAACGCTTTAAGTAAATTACTTCTACTTCCTTTCCACCTATATAGGCTTCAAATTTCCTTTTATGCACGGCTTTTATCATACGTTCGGCAAAATTTTTCGGGCTGAGCCCCTTTGATTGAAAGTGTACCATATACTGTAATTTACCGCTAAAATATATCTAATTTTAGGCTGGCAAAATGAAAGCGCGTTATAAAAAGTTCAGCTTAGAATTCAAAACCCCCGGTGGAACATCCAGGGGTGTATTGAAACAAAAAGATACCTGGTTGCTGCTACTTGAAGGCAATGGGAAGATAGGAATAGGGGAGTGCGCCATGTTCAGGGGATTAAGCGCAGATGATGTCCCTGATTATGAAGAAAAACTCAAATGGCTATGCCAACATATTGAAGAAGCCCCCACTACTTTATATGATGAGCTCTCAGGATATCCAAGCATTCAATTTGGCCTAGAGCAGGCCTTGCTTTCTCTACGATCAAAAGACAAATTCGAAGTATTCCCTTCAGAATTTACAGCGGGCAGAACAGGCATTGAAATAAATGGACTGGTCTGGATGGCCCCCCTGGATCAAATGAAAGCCCAGGTAGAAACAAAACTACAGCAGGGCTACAGCTGTATTAAAATCAAGATAGGTGCGCTGGACTTTTCTGAGGAACTCAAATTCCTTCAGGAAGTGCGAAATATGGGAGGCACCGACCTAGAGATCAGAGTGGATGCAAATGGGGCGTTTGCCCCTGATGAGGCTATGGAAAAACTTCAGGCAATCGCCAAACTGGATATTCATTCGATCGAACAGCCCATTAAGGCAAGTCAGTTTGATGCAATGCAACGGTTATGTAAAGAATCTCCAATTCCTGTTGCCCTGGATGAGGAATTAATTGGTATTTTTAAATCCAAAGAAAAAAAACAACTATTGGAGGGCTTAGCGCCACCTTATATTATACTCAAACCCAGTTTGTTAGGAGGATTTAGACATTGTGAAGAATGGATGGCTTTAGCTTCCAGTCTAGGCATTCGATATTGGGTTACTTCAGCTTTGGAAAGTAATATCGGACTTAATGCCATTGCACAATGGGCGTCCGGGTTAGAAATTAAAATGCCTCAGGGTTTAGGAACCGGTGGCTTATTTACAAATAACTTTTTATCTCCATTGTACGTGGAAGGGTCATATTTACGCTATAATCCTGACATGTCCTGGGACATTAAAACACTAATCACATAATGTACTTAGAACAAGGATTTAAAGGCAAATACGATGCCTGGCGTTACGTACTTGGTTTCGTTGCCGTATTTATAGTCTGGCAGATCATAGGTGCCATCCCGCTTGGCGCTGCTTTGATCACATATTCATTGGAAAGTGGCGATATGCCCATGGACATTGGGGGTATGTCGCGGCTGTTGGGCTCCAATTTCTTTTTATTCCTGATGCTACTCACCTTTGCTGTGGGATTACTGGGACTTTACCTCGTGGTTAGATTTCTACATAAGCAATCCTGGTTATCCCTGACGACATCACGTCCTAAGACAGACTGGAAGCGTATATTCTTTGCCTTTATTACCTGGACTTTCATTTCTGCATTGTTCATTATTATTGATGTACAACTTTCCCCCGATGATTATGTATTCAATTTTGATCCTATACCGTTTCTGATCCTGGTTGCGATAGCCGTCATTCTGATACCGCTACAAACAAGTTTTGAAGAATATTTTATGAGAGGGTATTTAATGCAGGGTTTGGGCACTTTGACAGGGAACAGATGGGTGCCATTGTTGGCAACTTCCTTGCTATTTGGTCTTCTTCATATATTTAATCCGGAGGTAGACAAAATGGGAATGGGCATCATGGTATTCTATATTGGTACCGGGCTATTCCTTGGCATATTGACGCTGATGGATGAAGGACTGGAACTCGCCCTGGGTTTTCATGCAGCGAATAACCTGACAGCTGCCATACTCGTAACCGCTGATTGGACTGCCTTTCAAACGCATTCCTTATTTCGAGACATTTCTGAACCAGAATTAGGCTGGGATGTATTTATTCCGGTCTTGGTCATTTACCCCATAATACTTATTTTCTTTTCCTTCAGGTATGGATGGAAGAATTGGAAAGACCGGCTCACAGGCCCCGTTATACAACCACAGAACGAATCTAACCTACTAAACAATGATAGAACAGATACCCCGGCTACACCGTGAGTTTACATTAAATGGCTTTGCCCATACGCCGAGCACCTTAATGGATGCTGCATATAGCCTAATCAAAGAAGGAGATCCTTTTGAATTGGTGATCGGGGATTTTCTTATGGATTGGCTCAGCGATTCAGATACGATTATGGTTAAAACATCGGGCACAACTGGATCGCCAAAAATGCAGACATTTACAAGGCACCAGCTGCTGGCTTCCGCCAAATTAACTGGTGATTATTTTGAACTCTCACCTGGCCAATCTGTTTTGATGTGCCTTCCTGGAGGATATATTGCAGGTAAAATGATGCTGGTCAGGGCAATGGCCCTGGGCTTAGATCTCCATTTTGTAGAACCTACTTCTTCTCCGATCCCTTATGAAAGACATTTTGACTTTGCAGCTATGGTACCCATTCAACTGCAGGCTTCTATAAAACAATTAGATCAAATAGATCAACTGATCGTCGGTGGAGCTCCGGTATCCCAGGAGCTTATCCGGGATATTGCGAACGTGCCGGCCAGTATTTACGAGACATATGGTATGACAGAAACACTAACCCATGTTGCTGTCAAAAAATTAAATCATACCCTCTCAGGGCTGCCAGAGGAAACATTCAAAGCCTTGCCCGGTATAGAATTTGAAACAGATGCCCGTTCCTGTCTTGTAGTGACAGCAGCGCATCTGGATCTTCATAAGTGGGTGACAAATGACGTAGTGACCTTGCTCAATAATAAAGAGTTTAGTTGGCGGGGTAGGTTTGACCATGTAATTAACAGTGGCGCAGTAAAAGTCCATCCGGAGCATGTTGAGTCTATTCTTAAGGATGCATTTAAATGTGAAGTGATCGTAACAGGGATTCCTGATGCACAATTAGGGGAACGTGTTTTGGGGATCGTGGAGACTAAAGGTGGCCTTGATAAATTTACCGAAATACTGGAATCTATAGAGGATCTGGACGAATTCGAAAAGCCCAGGGAGTTAATGGCGATATCAGAATTTACTCGGAATGATTCGGGAAAAATCGACAGAAATACTACTTTTGAGCACCTAAAATTAAAATAGGTGTACTATGTGCGATCGACGTAATTTTCTTCTTTTCATATCACTTTTTTTGACAATAGCCACTAATCTTTCGGCACAGATCCTGGCTGAAAGGGATCGGGCTAAGGTTGTAGATGACCTCCTTGAGGAACGTTTTGAAACGGTTTTGCCCGGACTTATGGACCAAACGGGTTTTGATATGTGGATCCTGATCTCAAGAGAGTACAACGAAGATCCTGTATTACGGACCATGCTGCCAGCAACCTGGCTCAACGCCAGAAGAAGGACCATCCTCGTTTTTTATCGTAATAAAGCCCAGGACACTCTTGAAAAATTAGCCGTGGCCCGCTACAATGTTGGTAAAAGTATTACCTCTGCCTGGGACAAGGAAAAAGAACCGGACCAGTGGAAAAGATTAATGGAAATTATCGAGGAACGGGATCCTGCTGTCATAGGCTTGAATTATTCCAAAGACCACAATATTGCCGACGGCCTGGATAAAACAGATCACGATGAGTTTATGAGTTATCTGCCCGAAACGTATACCTCCAGGGTTAGATCGGCCGAAAACCTGGCCGTGGCCTGGATAGAGACTCGCACAGCTTCTGAGATGGAGATCTTTGAGGAGATGGTACAGATCACACATGATATCATTGCAGAAGCTTTTTCAAATGCAGTGGTAAAACCGGGTACTACTACGACTACGGATATTGAGTGGTGGATGCGCCAGAAAGTAACAGATATGGGTCTTGAAACATGGTTTCACCCTTCTGTGGATATTCAACGTACGAGCAAAGAACTGGAAGGGCACCTGTATTCATTCTCCAACCGCCCCGAACAGGAAGTGATCCTCCCGGGCGACTTGCTCCATTGCGATTTCGGCATAACATATTTGCGACTCAATACGGACTGCCAGGAATTGGCTTATGTCTTAAAACCTGGCGAAACAGAAGCACCTGAATTTTTGGTTAATGCACTTAAAGACGGGAACAAAGTCCAGGATTATCTCACTGCGAATATGATCAAAGGGCTCACCGGGAACCAGATACTAGCCAATGCATTAGAGCAAGCCAGGTCTAATGGATTAATTCCATCTATTTATACGCACCCATTAGGCACCTACGGGCATTCTGCCGGTACGACAATTGGGATGTGGGATGCACAAGGGGGTGTCATGAAGGATGATGGCGAGAATTACCCATTGAATTACAATACTTCGTACGCAATAGAATTGAACACCACAGTACATATCCCAGAATGGGAACGAGATATTCGCGTAATGCTGGAAGAGGCAGGATTCTATGGCGAAGAGGGCTTCCGCTATGTGAACGGTAGGCAAACAGAATTAATGCTGATAAACGCAAAGTAAGAACTGCAATTTAATTTCATTGACTTTATGTATTATAGAAATATGCTACAAAATGCTACAATGATTAAGTATAGAGTACTACTATTACTATTTCTACTGCCCGCGGCTCTATGGGCTCAATCCAGAACAATTACAGGGGTGATAACAGATGGGGTAGAACCCCTGGATAATGTGTCGGTGCGGATAAAGGATACAGGTATAACGACAACCTCCGATGAAAAAGGTAAATACAAGATCGAGGCCAATAAAGGGGATGTCTTGCAATACCGACTGCTGGGCATGAAAGAGATCGAGGTTATAGTGGAAGACGTGACCCGTATTTTAAATATTACTATGTATCCGGATTTTGAGGAATTAGATGAAGTTGTGGTTGAAGGGAGAACAAAAGAGACGCAGCGAGATCTGGCTTTGGCCTATCGCCTTAAGAAGTCGGTCGTAAGGACTTCTTTTGGTTTTGTCGATGCTGAGACCAGCGGGGGAAGTATCAAAGTCATGGCCGAAGACGAAATAAATGATTCAGCCTTATGTATCCTGGACATGATACGTGGCAATTTTGCCAGTGTACGGGTTGTTGGGGATTGTGTAACCGGCGGCAACCTGGTTATAAGAGGGGCGGGATCGATCAATAATCCCAGAACGGCGATCTTTGATGTAGACGGACTTATCCTTCAGGATGCCCCCATTTGGTTATTGCCGAGTCAGATCAAGCGAATAGCGATACTTTCCGGATTGGGATTGACATCTAAATATGGTTCCTCAGCAGCAGGTGGGGTCGTTGTAATTAACACTAGCAATACAGCACAATTAAAGGGTCCGAACGGAGAACAAAATTATGATTACGCCAAGCTCAGGGATAATTTTGTTACAGAGAAACCTTTAACCGCAGAGGAAGCCGCTAATTACGACCCTAACTACATGAGAGAATTCAGGAAGGCGCAGTCTTTAGAAGAGGCGGAGGCCCTATTTGAAAAATTTCAAGAATCCTATGGCAAGTATCCCTTTTATTATCTCGATAGCTACAGGTATTTCGCCCAGGAACGTGGGGCTATGGCAATAGCAGATTCTATCATTGCAAGGAATTACGAACTTTTCGAATCCAATTCACCTTTACTTAAGGCTCTGGGATATTTATACCAGGAAGATAATAGACACGATAAGGCCAATGAGATCTTTAAGAAAGTGTTCTCACAACGCTCACGCTACATACAGTCCTATATGGATCTGGCCATGAGCTATGCAGACAATGAAAATGTGACCAGGGCAACCGCTTTATTTTCTCGATATAATCTCCTGGTAGAAAGTGGCCAATTCCCGGATTCGCTGGAGATCAATGCACTGATAGACAGAGAGTTCAATAACCTGCTTATGCGGTATTCCAAGGATATCATGAAGAAATCCAATGTCAAGAAAGTCTTTGTAGACGAGGAAGAAATGCAGGGCACCCGCCTGGTCTTTGAGTGGAATGACAGCGAAGCTGAATTCGATATTCAATTCGTAAATCCAGGGGATCAGTATTATACCTGGCATCATAATATGGAGGAGAATTACGACCAAATTGTTCAGGAAAAACAATATGGCTTCTCGGCAATTGAATACTATATGGACAATATAATGACAGGTTTGTGGAAAATAAATGTCAAATATCTGGGTAATAAAAGCCTGACACCCACCTATCTTAAAGTCACTCAGTATACCAACTACGGGACTCCACAACAGAGCAAGAAGATCCAGGTCTTAAAGCTTAGTTTGAAAAACGCGAACATGGAATTTTTCAAACTAAACAATCGGGGTGTATTTTCTTCAAAGCGTTGATTTTCCATGCTTTGAACTTGTATATATCTTCACCCTGATACGCTGACTACCGTCTGATTTTAACATATGATTTAGAGGTCAAAGCTTCATTATTGAGTATCTTCAAAGAGCTAAAAAAGATACCACTATGAAAAAAGTACTTCTTCTATTGGCCCTAATGGGTACTATTGGTTATGCCCAGGACCGTTCCAAGACAATTAGCGGTACCGTTAACGACGGACGCGCTGCTCTCTCAAATGTTTCCGTGACCGTAGAGGAATCGGGCGAAGAAACATCAACTGATGCAAAAGGTAGATATATGGTCTCGGCTAAGCCGGGGGATGTCATCCGCTATGGGTATCAGGGTATGAAACCTGTTCGCATTCTTGTAGAAGACGTAACACGCTATTTGAATATCTCCCTGGCTCCTGATGTAAAGGAATTGGAAGAAGTTGTGGTCATTGGGAATAATCGCAAGTCACAAAAGGATATGGAGCTTGAATACAGGGTGAACCGTAATTTAATCCGTACAGCCTATGGCTATATAGATGCCGATCGGGCACCTGGAAATATTCGTTTCATGCATGAAGAAGAGATCAATGCTGTCGGTATTTGTATTCTTGATGTACTCAAAAATCAGTTTCCTGGCGTCATAGTTAACGGGGATTGCTTAGGTGCAAGAGGCCCTTCCCTTCGAGATGCCACCTCTTTTAGCCGGATATCGGGTCGAGATCAGAATCTTGATTTCACGGCTCAAATCCCTACTTCTTCTACAGAGATAGACCGACAGGGTGTTGTATTTGTACGCGGTTCTCACTCGATCAATAATCCAAGGGCGGCCATCTTCGATGTAGACGGTGTTATTTTCAGTCAACCTCCAATTTGGCTTGATGTAAAGAATATTAAGCGGATCGCAGTATTGAACAATTTTGCCACGGTTACACAGTATGGAAGCGCAGGAACTGGTGGGGTTATCGTGGTTAACACATATACTGGAACAGCGGTATCAAACAAAATAACAGATTTTGCCAAGCTGAGGAACAATTTTGCTACGCCTGCCTTGTCTAAGGAACAAATTCAGGCCAATTGGCCCACTTACCTGCAAGAGCTGTATAAAAGTACTTCGGGTGAAGATGCCAAGCTTACTTTCGATGAATACTATCTAAAGTACAGAAGGTCTCCCCATTTTATCCTGGATACCTATGGATATTTTTATAACCAAAGAGGCGATGTGGCCTTTGCCGATGAGATCATTGAAAAGAATAGTTCTTTATTTGAAGGCAATCCGGTCTTGTTAAAAGCTCTGGCTTATAACTACGAATCTCAGGGGCGTGCTGCAAAGGCAAATGAGGTATATAAAGCGGTTTATAAATTGCGACCTCAATACGGACAATCCTATATGGATCTGGCAAATAGCTATCGCGATCTTAGGAATTATAAACAGGCAGCGGCCATATATAATCGCTATACCTACATGAAGGATAAAGAGATCCTTCGCAAAGACAGCACGGCATTTGATCCTATAATCAACAGGGAATACAACAATTTGCTAAGTCTCTATAACGACGATCTTGTTTCTGGTGAAGGAGCTGATGAGTTGTTCGTAGATGATGAAGATTTTGAAGGTACTCGTCTTGTCTTTGAGTGGAATGACGGGGATGCGGAATTTGATTTACAATTTGTAAATCCGGGAGATCAGCATTATACCTGGAAACATACACTGGCTAGCAATGATGAGCTGCTGATGAGTGAAAAAGCGAACGGCTTTAGTTCTTCTGAGTATCTATTGGACGGATCCTTGCCAGGGACCTGGAAAATAAATGCAAAGTACCATGGTAATATGAGTCTGTCGCCAACGTATTTAAAGGCAACGATTTATCACAACTATGGAAGTGTTTCACAACGCAAAGAAGTGAAGGTATTTAAACTGCACATGCAGGATATTAACCAAGAGTTATTTTCACTATCAAACAGTAGCAGTGTCGTACTCCGCTAAGTAAAAAGAGACGCAAAGATCATGGGGTTGCCGTTTCTTCGGTAACCCCATTTATTTATAAATTGAACTATGAAATACCTGGTACTATATGCTGCTTGCTTATGCACGATTGGAATGTGGGCTCAAGAGAACCGCATCATAAGGGGGAAGATCTCAGATGGGACGAACCTTCTAAAAGATGTTCAGATCCAAAATGGGGATGATAGCTCTGTTGTCTTTACAGACGAATCCGGCGCCTATCAGATCGAGGCGGCTACAGGAGATATACTGCGGTTTATGTATGCGGGAAAGAAAAACTACCGTATCCGTGTGGAAGATGTGACCCGATTTCTTAACCTGATCATGATCCCTGATGTACAGGAATTGGACGAGGTGACAGTAACGAATAGCCGGCGAAGATCCCAAAAAGAATTGGCTGCAGAATACCGTGTCAATCCAGCCTTGATCCGCACAGCATTTGGCATAATCGATGCCCGAACTGCACCAGGAAAGGTACAAATGGTTTCAGGGGATGAGATTGCGCCTATTGGTCTGAACATTCTGGATGTAATACGTAACAGGTTTACGGGAGTGCAGGTTTTTGGAGATGGGCAGTTTAGGAGCACGGGATTAGATGCTAATGGATTACCCCAGCAAGGAGGGTATATTACAATCAGGGGTCAGGGATCAGTTAGCAGTCCAAGAACGGCCATCTATGATATAGACGGTCAGGTTTTTTCAAATACTCCTTTATGGCTGGATGTAAACAACATTAAACGCATGGCCATTGTAAATTCCCTGGCTTATAATGCACGTTATGGTTCCGTCGGTGGTGGAGGTGTAATTATTGTAAATACCGTTAGCGGGGAGGCCTCCATGCCCAAAACAGGGGATCTGGCCCGATTGCGCAATAATTATGTGAAGGGGGCAGTCCCGGCTTATGAGGAGTTGCTTGACGATAAGCCGATCTATATTCGCGAACTTACTCAAATTAACCAGTTGCAGGATGCAATAAATGTATTTGAGAAATACCGCACTCAATATACCGCTTCTCCTTATTTCTATATGGATATGTATGCGTATTTTGTTTCTCGCAACGATGGCGGGCAAATGGCTTCTAAGATCCTGGAAGACAACATAGCTAAAATCGAGGGCAATCCGGTACTGATGAAAGGACTTGCCTATATTCTGGAGGAAAATGGGAAAAGTGAGGAAGCCCTGGAGGTGTACAAAGAAGTATTCAAACTGCGACCCCATTACAGTCAGTCTTACCTGGACGTGGCCCGAGCCTATCGCGAGGCCGGGGAGATCGGAAAATCTGCTGCCATATATGCCCGATACAAATACCTCTTAGAAGAAAAATTTCTGGCACCTTCCGATGATTTTGGCAAGATACTTCGGCATGAGAATGATAATCTGCTTGCGGTGGATGGGAGAAAAATAGGTAAGAGGGTTCAAAATATTCTTACTGATCCTTTTGTTAATGGCACTACACGTGTCGTCTTTGAATGGAATGATAGCGAAGCCGAGTTTGAATTGCAGTTCGTAAACCCGGGCGGACAGTATTATACCTGGAAACATACCTATGCCGATAGTGAAGAAAGGATCGTAGATGAAAAAGATAATGGCTACTCCATTGCCGAAAACATCATCGATAAAAATCTACCGGGCACCTGGACGGTGAATGCCAAATACTTGGGCAATAAGAGTCTGACGCCAACATATCTAAAGGTAACGGTGTATTCTGCTTATGGAGATCGTAGTCAGAGGAAACAAGTGCGTCATTATAAGCTCTTTTTGAAAGATGTGAATCAAAAATTATTCACAATTTCTAATGGGAGTTCAGTAGTATCCAGATAGGTATAACAAAGAGGTTGCTATACCTGTAGCACGCCCATATTAAATGCTTTTTCTATAGGGGCATGATTGGCCGCCTCAATTCCCATCGAGATCCATTTCCGAGTATCCATCGGATCTATAATGGCATCAGTCCAGAGTCGGGCTGCAGCATAGTATGGAGAGATCTGTTCATCATACCTGCCCTTAATTTTTTCGAATAAGGCTTTTTCATCATCAGCACTTAGTTCTTCGCCTTTCTTTTTAAGAGACGCTTTTTCTATCTGAAGTAATACTTTAGCGGCAGAATTACCACTCATTACGGCCAAAGCGGCGGAGGGCCAGGAAACGATCAAACGGGGATCGTAGGCTTTACCGCACATCGCATAATTCCCGGCACCATAAGAATTCCCTACAACAATGGTAAACTTTGGTACGACAGAATTACTCACGGCATTGACCATTTTAGCCCCATCTTTTATGATACCACCGTGTTCACTCTTACTTCCAACCATGAATCCGGTAACATCCTGTAGAAATACCAATGGGATCTTCTTCTGATTGCAATTGGCAATAAAACGCGTCGCCTTGTCTGCAGAGTCGGAATAAATAACACCCCCAAAACGCATTTCGCCCTTCTTGGTCTTTATTACTTTCCGTTGATTCGCGACAATCCCAACGGCCCAGCCGTCTATACGTGCATATCCGGTTAAGATTGTCTTCCCAAAACCTGCCTTGTATTGTTCAAAATCGGAATTATCAACCAGGCGCTTTATCACTTCGAGCATATCGTAGGGTTCCGTGCGCGAATCAGGGATCAATCCGAAGATATCTTCCATTTTTTCTGATGGCTTCTCCGCTTTTATCCTGCTGAACCCGGCTTCGGGATTAGATCCCAGTTTATCGATCAGTTTCTTGATAGTGTCCAAAGCATGGGCATCGTCTTTTGCCTTGTAATCCGTCACCCCACTGATCTCACAATGAGTAGTAGCTCCTCCCAGCGTTTCATTGTCTACATCCTCGCCAATAGCGGCTTTTACCAGATAACTGCCTGCAAGGAAAATACTCCCCGTTTTATCCACGATCAGGGCCTCATCACTCATGATCGGCAAATAGGCGCCACCAGCCACACAGCTGCCCATGACTGCTGCGATCTGGGGAATGCCCATACTGCTCATGATCGCATTATTTCGGAAGATCCGCCCAAAATGTTCTTTATCAGGAAAGATCTGATCTTGCATGGGCAGGAATACACCAGCACTGTCTACTAAATATACTATAGGAATTTTATTCTCTATGGCGATCTCCTGTGCCCGTAAATTCTTTTTAGCTGTCATCGGAAACCAGGCACCTGCCTTTACAGTAGCATCATTTGCCACTACAATACAAAGACGGCCTTTTATTTTTCCCATGACCACTACGACTCCAGCCGAAGGGCATCCGCCTTCTTTCTCATACATTCCTTCTGCTGCCAACGCACCAATTTCGATCTGTTTAGCCCCTTTGTCGAGAATATAGGCCACCCGCTCCCTGGCAGTCATTTTTCCCTGGGCGTGTTGCTTTTCGATCCGGGACTTACCTCCACCTAATTTGATACGTGTAAGCCTTTTTCTAAGATCAGAAACAAGCATCTTGTTATGATCTTCATTCTTGTTGAACTCAATGTTCATAGACCTGTTTTTTCAGCGAATAAATATACGGAGTAATATTGAGTACCTTTGGTTTGCTAGCACAGTAAGTATGGAAAAAAGAATAAAATGGGGAATTCTTGGATTGGGAAATATTGCCAGGAAATTTGCCATGGACCTGTCATTAGTCCCAGGTGCAGAACTTGTTGCTGTCGCATCCCGAAACGTTGAAAAAGCAAAGGATTTTGCCGGCTCCATTCCTCAAAATCCGCAGTATCAGCTTGGGAGTTATGAGGAGTTATTCGAGAATAGGGAAGTAGAGGTCATTTATATAGCCACACCACATCACGCACATAAAAAATGGGCCATTGAAGCTATGAAGCACGGCAAGCATGTCTTATGTGAAAAACCCATGGGGATAAATAAAAAAGAGGTGGCGGAAATGATAGATTGTGCCCAAAAAAACAATGTTTTCTTAATGGAAGGACTTTGGTCGAGGTTTAATCCGGCCTTATTGAAAATGAAATCCGTATTAGATTCAGGAACCATTGGCGAAGTCAAATATATTCAGGCCGATTTTGCTTTTAACGCCATGGACAGACCTCTTGATAGCCGGGTTTGGAACCCGGACCTGGCGGGCGGTTCCTTGTTAGATATTGGGATCTACCCAATATTTTTAAGTTACTGGTTGCTTGGAATGCCAAAGGATATCAAAGCAGTGGCCGATTTTCACCCCCTCGGTGTTGATCAGCAGCTCTCTATGATCTTTCACTATGAGGAAGCGCATGCCACACTCCACTCGGCTTTTACTTGCGAGTCTGATATGCAGGCAGTGATCGGTGGAACCACGGGTTGTATCCTGATCCACCCTCGCTGGCATGAGACCAATGGTTTTACGGTTATCACTAATGATACTCCGTTGGTAACCGAAGAAGCCACACTCGGGAAGGGATATACCCATGAAATCGAGGAAGTCCATCACATATTGAATAAACGGGAAGTTCAAAGCCCCTCCTGGTCATGGGACAACAGCCTGGAATTGGTGGGATTAATGGACGAGATCCGGGGCCTGATCGGATTGAGCTATCCTTTTGAAAAGGACGACTAGGTTCTTTCAAAAATCATATATTTACTATCTAAACCCCCTAAACTAACGAACATGGGTATGAATAAAAATACCGTCCTGGCCTGGGCCACTTTTATAATGATCATTGTGGGTCTGGGATTGATCGCTTTAGGTGCTTTCCGCTATGATGAGATAGCCGGTTGGGGATTTGCATCGGTCGGTATAGGTTTCTTTGCGATCGCGTGGGTGTTCAACGCCTTAAAAGGCCGGGTATAAACATACCCTAATAACAGAATTTAATTTCCTTGAGTAGTAATCAAATTTTACTTAGTTAACTATGTCTGATGACAAAAAGGTGATCTTCTCCATGTCCGGAGTCACCAAAACCTATAAAAATGCTAACACCCCGGTCTTAAAAGACATTTACCTCAGTTTCTTTTATGGGGCTAAGATCGGTATCCTTGGCCTGAATGGATCCGGTAAATCCACGCTCTTGCGAATCATAGCAGGCGATGATAAAAATTATCAGGGCGATGTTGTGTTTGCACCCGGATTTAATGTGGGACTCCTTGAACAAGACCCTCAAATAGATCCATCCAAGACGGTGCTTGAAGTCGTAAAAGAGGGGGCGGCCGAAACGGTGGCTATCCTGGACGAATACAATAAGATAAATGACTTATTCGGGCTGCCGGAATACTATGAAGATGCAGACAAGATGCAAAAGCTCATGGATAAGCAGGCCGAATTACAGGATCAGATAGACGCAAGCAATGCATGGGAGCTGGACACCAAACTCGAGATTGCGATGGATGCGTTGCGAACCCCTCAAGGGGACAGAAAAATTGAAGGGCTCTCCGGTGGGGAACGAAGAAGGGTGGCTCTCTGCCGCCTTTTGCTCCAGGAACCGGAAGTGTTGTTGCTGGATGAACCAACGAATCACCTGGACGCTGAATCTGTACACTGGCTTGAACATCACCTGGCATCATATAAAGGCACCGTCATAGCGGTAACACACGATCGTTATTTCCTGGATAATGTAGCCGGGTGGATCCTGGAGCTGGATAGGGGTGAAGGTATCCCCTGGAAAGGCAATTACAGCAGTTGGCTGGAACAGAAATCCAAAAGACTGGCACAGGAAGGAAAGCAGGAATCCAAGCGTCAAAAAACCCTGGAACGAGAGCTGGAATGGGTTAGACAAGGGGCTAAAGGCCGGCAAGCCAAGCAAAAAGCAAGGCTTAAAAGCTATGATAAATTACTTAATCAGGATCAGAAACAGCTGGAAACCAAATTGGAAATATATATCCCGAACGGCCCCCGCTTAGGTACTAATGTGATCGAAGCTAAAGGTGTAAGCAAGTCCTTTGGCGATAATTTACTCTATGAGGATCTGAATTTTAATCTACCCCAGGCAGGTATCGTCGGGATAATCGGTCCGAATGGGGCGGGTAAGACGACCATTTTTAAAATGATCATGGGGGAAATAGAACCTGATAAAGGGTCTTTCACAGTAGGAGAGACAGCCAAGCTGGCCTATGTAGACCAAAGTCATTCTAACATTGACCAGGAAAAAACTATCTGGGAGAATTTTAGTGATAAGCAGGAGTTGATCATGATGGGAGGCAAGCAAGTGAATTCCAGGGCTTATTTAAGTAGATTTAACTTCTCGGGAAGCGAGCAAAATAAAAAGGTGAGCATGCTTTCCGGAGGAGAAAGAAACCGGCTGCATCTTGCGATGACCTTAAAAGAAGAAGGTAATGTATTACTTTTAGATGAACCTACTAATGATTTAGATGTCAATACATTACGTGCACTGGAAGAAGGGCTTGAAAATTTTGCAGGTTGTGCTGTGATCATCACTCACGACCGTTGGTTCCTGGATCGTATTTGCACGCACATACTGTCTTTTGAAGGCGATTCTCAAGTATATTTCTTCGAGGGTTCTTTCTCAGACTATGAAGAGAATAAAAAGAAGCGTCTGGGTGCAGATATTATGCCTAAACGGATCAAGTATAAGAAATTGATACGGGAGTAAGTCCGTTCAATAGGCCTCGTTCGGGTACCAGTCGAGTTGTATGACTTCCAGATCTGGATTGCCGGAATAGACCATTTCCTTGAATGCGGCCACATCACTGACATCGGGCCTGCCTCTATAGTGGTATGGATATACTTGTTTAGGGGCAAATTCAAGCACGGCGCTGGCAGCGCTTTCTTCGGTCATCGTATAGGGCAAATTCATACAGATAAAAGCAATATCAATATCCTCTAATGCGCGCATTTCAGGAATATCCTCCGTATCTCCGGAAATATAGACCCTTATTTCACCTAGCTCAAGTAAATATCCGTTTCCACGGCCTTTGGTATGAAAGGCAAGCGCCTCTTCCCGCAAATTGTACATTGGGTAAGCCGTAATATTTATGTCGAAACGTTCCTTGCTCTCCCCGTTATTCAGCACATCTATCTGAGGTGCATAAGCCTCCGGCATTTTATCAGCTACAGCCTGGGGAACAATGATCTTTGCCTCCGCAGTCGCAAGTGCTTCCAGGGTTTCCAGGCTAAAATGATCCCCGTGAATATCTGTGATCAGGATAAGATCCGGATCTCCCTGGCCTTCAAATTGGTTTAGTGGCCCTACTGGATCTACATATATAAGTGTATTGCCATATTCTATCAAGAAGGTGCCATGCGCAATAGGGATAATGTTTAGTTCTTCCGTAGCTTCAGAAACCATTTCGGCTGACTCTTCAAAAGAGGTTTCCGATTTCGGTTTTTCCTTGCAGGAAAAAAATGATGTAAAAAGAAAAATTAATAAAAGGGTACGAAGAGAGCACATAGGCTAAGGATTTGAATTTATATATACTTGTAAATGAGTAATATATGTCATGATTTAAAGGATGTTTCACCTGTCTAAAGGTACCTATTGCTTCTCTAGGAAGACCTTTTAGTGCTAAAATATTAACAAAATATAATCTAAAACTAATCCTGCTGCGTATATAGACTGACATAGCAAAAAACTCTTTAAAAATTAGTTAATTAATCATCACTATGACTGAAGCAAAAAATAATAACGGGTTAAAAGTAATTGCCGGATTATTAGGCGTAGTATTATTGGCCACGATTATTTACACTGTAAGCCTTTACAGAGACAAGAAACAAACCACTGAGCAACTTACTCAGGAAAAAGAATTAGTAGTTGAAGATCTGAACAGCTTAAAGTCAGAATACGACAAAGCAATTTTGGAAAGCAATGCTACTAACGAAGAATTAGTAGCGGCTCGTGACAGGATCGCACAGTATATCGATTCTGTACGAACTATGAAAGCCGACATTTCATCCCTTTCCAGGTACCGAAGACAAGTTGCAGTTCTCAAGCAAGAACGTGAAGCATTGATCAAGCAGGTAGATTCCCTTACAAGGACTAATACCTTAATTGCCATGCAACGCGACAGCACTTATGCTGAACTTGAGCAACAAACAATTTTTAGCGATTCCCTAGTGGTACAAAACACCCAATTGGCGGACGCTGTTGAACGAGGTTCTGCCTTGAACCTTTCACAATTTACTGTAGATGCAGTTAAAGAACGTACTACCGGAAAATTGGTATCTACATCTAGAGCATCCAGAACTGACAAGCTAAAAGTATGCTTTACAGTTGCAGATAATGTGATCGCTGATGCCGGAGATCGGGAATTCCTGATCGAAGTATTGGATCCACAAGGAAATTTACTTGGTGGCGCCAGTTCTAAGTCTAATGAGGACGGAGCTTCCGTAAGCTATAGCAAGGGCACATCTTTCTATTATGAGAATCAGGATCTTGATGTGTGTGATTTCATCAACAAGCCAGCCGGAGATTACCAAAAAGGTAATTATATGGTGAATGTGTATGATGACAATCTAAAACTCTTAGGAACATCTAAGTTTACGCTCAAATAAATACACTATTGAACGCAGAAAAGGGGGTGTAGTACATACTACATCCCCTTTTTTATTTGGGTTTTTTCATGGAGCCAACCATATCTTCAGGCTTCACCCAGGCATCGTACTCTTCTTCCGTAACATACCCTAACCGAATGGCTTCCTCCCGTAATGTCGTACCATTTTTGTGTGCCTCATTCGCAATTTCAGCCGCCTTATAATATCCAATTTTTGTATTTAACGCTGTGACCAGCATAAGCGAATTGTTGAGCAAGGTCTGGATCACTTTATGATTAGGTGTAATACCTTGTGCACAATGCGAATCGAAACTTAGGCAAGCATCCCCCAGGAGCCGTGCAGATTGAAGGATATTAGCTGCCATCATTGGTTTAAAGACATTGAGTTCATAATGCCCTTGAGCCCCACCCACTGATAAGGCCACATCATTTCCCATAACCTGAGCACATACCATTGTCAAGGCTTCACATTGAGTAGGATTTACTTTTCCCGGCATGATCGAACTTCCGGGTTCATTGGCTGGTATACTGATCTCGCCAATACCAGATCTTGGTCCGGAAGCCATCATACGTATATCATTCGCGATCTTGTTAAGGGATACAGCAAGCTGTTTTAAAGCCCCATGGCTCTCTACCAAGGCATCATGTGCTGCCAATGCTTCAAACTTATTCTCCGCTGTTTTAAAGGGATGCCCTGTAAATTTGGCAATATACTTGGCGACCAATACGTCATATCCTTCCGGAGTATTAAGTCCGGTACCAACTGCAGTTCCCCCCAAAGCCAGCTCGCTCAGGTGGTCTAGTGTATTTTCCAATGCCTTGAGTCCGTGCGTAAGCTGAGATGCATAGCCGGAAAACTCCTGTCCCAGGGTCAGCGGGGTTGCATCCATAAGGTGTGTCCGCCCGATCTTTACCACCTTGTCAAACTCTGAGGCCTTCTTATCAAGTGTATCACGGAGTGCTCGTATACCTGGCAAAGTAACTTCAGCGATCATTTTATAAGCGGCAATATGCATACCCGTTGGGAAGGTATCATTGGATGACTGCGATTTATTGACATCGTCATTGGGTTGAAGTGTTTTTTCGCCTTCACCGATCACCTTGCCGGCTAATTCATGAGCCCTGTTGGCCACCACTTCATTGACATTCATATTGCTTTGGGTTCCGGATCCGGTTTGCCAAATAACAAGGGGAAATTGATCGTCGTGCTTACCGTCCAGGATCTCCTCGCATACCCGGGAGATCAGATCTCGCTTCTCTTCGGGCAGAATCCCTAATTCGCAATTGGTATAGGCCGCTGCTTTTTTTAAATAGGCAAAGCCATATACGACTTCCAACGGCATGGAAGCAGCCGGTCCTATCTTAAAGTTATTTCTGGATCTTTCTGTTTGGGCACCCCAGTACTTATCTGAAGGGACTTTTACTTCCCCCATAGTATCTTTCTCAATTCTAAACGACATGCAAGTGATTTTTATACTACAAAGTTAGGACATTGGCTCGTATTCTATTAAGCGTAACCAAGGCTTTATAAAATTTTTTGGCCGACCGATTTGCTATTTGAATTTTCAGAGTATCTTTGTGACACAATTTGAATTCTATGTTTGAATTTGATCAATATCTTGGATTTTTGGCATTTATGACCATCGTGACCATCGGCTTTTGGCTGATGATGCTCCTGCTACTCTTCATAGTTCCCTATTGGTTAGGAGGCAATCTAATGGAAATGTGGAAAGAAAGACGCGATGCGAAACGCGCCAAAAGACAAGAAATAGAAGCTTAGACAAGCTTCTTTTCTTTTTTAAGACCCTTCGAACTCAAAATCATCATCCCCATTCATACGCGGGTTCCTTCCTTGGCGCTGAGCTTGTTGCTGGTTAAACCTAAATAGCAGGGAGGCTGTGATCTGACGTTCTCTCCATTGAAATTCGCTATACGTAAACACATTATCCGTCCTTGTTTCACTGCGGCGCTTACGCGAATTAAACAAGTCGCTTACGTTTAGTGAGAGTGTCATTTTGTCCTTGATCAGATCCTTGCTAAACGCCAGGTTTGTGCTCAAGATCCCTTTATTCTTGCTTTGGGCATTTTCTGAAGGGCCCCGATAGAAAAGATTGGTTTGAAAATCAATCGCAGCGGGTAGTGGTAATTTGGCACTTAAACGTGTGAACCAGGTAAAATTATCCGCGTCAAAATTTTGAACGATCTCCTCATTCATAAAATTTGTATACTGATAATCGCCTCGTAATTTCTGCTGGAAGAGATTAATATTCCATGTTAGCCTCCAACTGCGTTTCGGTGTCCAGGAAGAAGTAGCTTCCCAGCCAATACGGGTGTCAGTGGCCAGATTGATGGGCGTGCGGGCTTGTACCGGTACAAAGACAGGATTAGCAGGATCATCAGGATTATCAATCTCCACTAGATCTCCTGTCTCTAACGTAATGAACTGAAATACACCTGTAGATCGGTTGTAATAGCCCGATGTGGTAAAAGTGACTTTTTCCCATCGCTTCAAATAGCCAATATCAAAGGCATTGGTATAGGTAGGATCCAAATTGGGATTCCCCTGGAACAAGTTTGTATTACTGGAACGGGAGGGGAATGGATTAATAAACCTGGATCTGGGCCTTCTAAGACGCCTGCTATAACTGATCGTAAACTGTTCCTTCTCCGAAAATTCATAGCCAAAGAATAGGGAAGGAAACCAATCTGTGTATTTCTTGTTGTTCAGATCGTTGGTTGTGATCAGGTTCACGCCAATGTCGGATGCTTCCATCCGAAGGCCGCCTAGAACATTAAATTTACCCGCTTTAGTGCCCAACTGCATATAGGCAGCATTTACATATTCCTTATAATCTAGTTTGTTGCTAAAATCCGGATCGGCGTCTAAATTGCCATTTTCCAGGATGCCAAAAGTAAAATCGGTAACAAACCTGTTAAAGCTGCCCCGATACCCCAATTCTAATTGCGCCTGGTTCTTTTCGCCGAATGGCAAGACATAATCAAACTGGACTAATTGCCTTTTTTGCATTTCATCATTAAGCGTCTGCTCTAACGGAAGGCTCTCATTTGCATTAAGAACAGTCTCCTCGATGATAGCATTTTCGAATTCGGTCTGAGAGGAATACTGATAGTCAAAAGTGAACTCATGTCCGGAGTCATCAATTTCATGTTTGAAGTTTAGTGCATATTGTATACGTTCATCATCTTCAGTTTCATTCGTATATCGATCCCTTTGGACGGTCGGTTGACCTGCTGCATCAAAATTGAAGAAATCAATGTTAATATCGTCTACTCCATCAGAATTGCCATATACAAGCGAATTCGTTATGCTGGTCTTTGGAGCGAAAAAGTATTCGAAGCCAATGTTGACATTATAGCCGTTACGCTCCCGTTGGTATTTCCGGAACTCATCCTGAAAGCTCACCGTATTGCCATTGCTGTCAAAATTCTCTTGCTCAAAAAGAGCATTACCCGGCGCATTTCGATAACGGTAGGTAGTGTTGGTAAAAAAATTGAACTTCTCACGCCTGAGATTCAAACTAACAGCCCCTCCAAAATTGTCAGGATTCCCGGCAAATACATTTAGCGATCCATTGACACCGCTTGTTTTACTTTGTTTAAGGACAATGTTCAGGATCCCGGCCGTACCTTCCGCATCATAACGTGCAGATGGGTTGGTGATGACCTCTACTTTTTCGATAGCTTCAGCTGGTAGCTGCTGCAGGGTTTCCGGGTTGAGTCCGGATAGGGCAGAGGGTTTCCCGTTAATAAGGATACGTACACTTTCGTTACCCCTCAGGCTGATATTTCCCTCAACATCTACTGTAACCGAAGGGACATTGTCAAGTACATCCGTTACTGAACCGCCCCTTACAGTCAGGTCGGAGCCTACATTGTATACTTTTTTATCCAGTCGCAATTCTACCGTAGTTCGCTCCCCGACAACCTCCACAGCCTCAAGCTGCTCAACATCTATTGCCAGGCGGATCGTACCCAGGTCAGTCGATGCTTCGAACGTTAGTCCTTCCTGGGAATATGTTTTATAAGAAAGGTATTCTACACGTACATTATACCTTCCAGGAAAGGTAGAGACGTTAAATTTTCCATCCAGTTCTGTGAGTCCGCCCGTTACCCGGTCCGGGTTTCTAAGACTTTGTAGAATTAAAGTGGCGTATTCCAGGGGCTGCCCGGTATCGGCATCTACTACGGTTCCAGTGATTTCAATGGGTTGTGGACGTGTGCCTTGAGGGCGTTGTCCTGCTAGAAAGATAGGTAAGCACAAGAGCAGGATCAGCAGGGGTTTTTGCATGTTAGGTTTTAGATTTCTTCTTTTTCTTCTTTTTTTTCGCCTTTCCCCGATTCTCATAGAGATCTTGTAAGGCTTGATATTTTTCAGAAGGAAGGCTTTGTTCTAATTCTGCCTCCTGTTCCAACTTCATATTTTCCAGTGCCTCTCTATTCTTATCCGCTTCCAAAGCCAGGATCCGTAATTCGATCCTTTTTTGCACATATTTAGTAAGGATAGAACGTACTACGGCTTCTTCAAATGGATTGAGTTCACAAGCCTCCATGATCTTTGGCATCTGCAATTCTACCAGCTCTTCAGCTGTTAAGGCCTCAGGTTCTTCCATACGTCCGTTTTGATCGCGAGGCATAACCGGGGCGCCACGTGTTCCATATTGTCGGTATGGGGTGCCCACTTGCGCTAATACTGCGCCATTGATCATAAAAACAAATAAGAATAAAATTACACGCATTGTACTAAAAAAATATGACCACAAAAATAGACGAAGGTTTACCCGTGGCAGGTTAAAACTATGTTAAATACACTGTCTAATTATTACCCAGAAATTCGGTGATCTTTTCACCGGGGCGACCTATCACAGCGCGTTTTCCATCACTGACAACAGGTCTTTCGATCAAGGAGGGGTTCTCTTGCATGGCGGTGAGAATATCATCTTCAGTTAACTCCTTTCCCTTATAGTCCGATTTCCAAACAGCCTCATTTTTCCTGACAAGTGTTTCGGCAGGGACGCCCAGGGCTTTTACTATCAATTGAAGCTCCTTCTTTGACAAGGGATCTTTTTGATAGAGTCGCACTTCATGTGCTT
This sequence comes from uncultured Eudoraea sp., assembly GCA_947258555.1. Lineage (GTDB taxonomy): Bacteria > Bacteroidota > Bacteroidia > Flavobacteriales > Flavobacteriaceae > HDS-28. The sequence continues at coordinate 54,512 of CAMYJF010000002.1, forward strand.
TGCCACTGGCTTCTAATAGTTGCAGACCTTCCCGTGATTTCCTGCACCTGGGATTGTGATAAATTGTGATCATAGGTATTAATTTAGATCTGAGGTGTCTCGTTGCCCCATCATCATCAAATAGGCTTTTAGAAAGGCATCCAGGTCGCCGTCCATAACAGCATCTACGTTCCCCGTTTCCTGACTTGTGCGCACATCTTTCACAAGTTTATATGGATGCATGACATAGTTGCGGATCTGAGAGCCCCATTCGATCTTTAGCTTAGTTGATTCGATAGCAGCACGCGCCTCTTGTTTCTTTCTTAATTCAATTTCATACAATTGCGACTTCAGCATTTTTAGTGCCGTAGCCCTGTTATCGTGTTGTGACCTGGAATCGGAACAAGAGATCTGTATCCCAGAAGGTTTATGTACCAATTGCACCTTGGTCTCAACTTTATTTACATTCTGGCCTCCGGCTCCGCTGGAGCGGGCTGTCGTAATTTCTATATCCGAAGGATTTACGTCAATTTCAATGCTGTCATCCACCAAGGGGTAGACATAGACTGAAGCAAAGGAAGTATGTCTTTTCGCATTGCTGTCGAATGGAGAGATCCGGACGAGCCTGTGCACCCCGTTTTCCCCTTTTAACCAGCCAAAGGCAAACTCACCATTAATCTCCAGGGTTACGGTTTTAATGCCGGCCACATCGCCTTCCTGGTAGTTCAATTCTTTAACGGAAAAGCCATTCCGTTCTGCCCAACGCATATACATACGCATAAGCATGGCAGCCCAATCACAGCTTTCTGTACCCCCGGCCCCTGCAGTTATCTGTAAAACGGCACTGAGTTCATCGCCTTCCTCGGAAAGCATATTTCGGAATTCCAGAGCTTCGATCTTTTCCCTGGCTTTCTCATAGGCTTGCTGCAATTCTTCTTCCACCTCTTCCCCGGAGGCATGAAATTCCATAAGAACTTCCATATCGGAAACCAGGCTCTCCGCTTCTTCAAAGTCGGTGACCCATTTCTTCTTGTTCTTTATAAATTTTACCTGGACCTGAGCTTTTTGAGGATCGTCCCAGAAGTCGGGGGCGAGTGTTTTTTCCTCTTCGTTCTCAATTTCAATACGCTTGGCTTCAATGTCAAAGATACCTCCTCAGCGCTCCGAGGCGCTCAACAAGACCTTTACTTTGTTCCGTTGTGATCATCGTCAATGAAGTTTCGGCAAATTTAGGGCTATTGTATGGTTGTGCAATCTATTTTATATAATTTTAGTCAGATAAATCAACCACTATGAAAATGCGATGCCTGAGTTATTTTACCCTCTTATTTGTATGTGTAAATACATACGCTCAATTCACAGATAAAAGCTCCGAATACCAAAAGTTCAAGGGCTTTTTTGATTTCTATTATGATGACAAAAAAGACAAGATCTTTTTAGAGGTCGATAAAGTGGATGAGGAGTTTTTGTATGTGTATTCGCTAAGTAGTGGCATAGGAAGCAATGATATTGGTCTCGATCGGGGGCAATTAGGAAATGAGCAAGTAGTTTATTTTAAAAAAGCAGGGACAAAACTCCTCTTAGTACAACCTAATCTAAGATACAGGGCCCTCACAGATAACAAACTGGAAAAGCAGTCTGTAGAGCAAGCGTTCGCGAAATCTGTCTTGTTTGGTTTTCCCATCATCGAAGAAAATAAAGGCGCTTATTATATTGACATCACCGATTTCCTGATGCAGGATGCACACAGGGTAGCGGCCCGACTCAAAAGGGCGAAGCAGGGATCTTACAGCCTGGATAAAAGCAAGAGTGCTTTTGATTTTAACAGGACGAAGGCATTCCCTAATAATCTGGAATTTGATGCCATTTTAACCTTTAAAGGGGAGCCGCAGGGGGGTTATATACGCTCTGTGACGCCTAATCCTAACTTAGTCACGGTGTCTCAGCATCATTCATTTATTGAACTCCCGGATTCCGAGTATGAGCCAAGGGAATTTGATCCGCGATGCGGGGCCTATCCTTTTAGTTATTATGACTACGCCACTCCGGTAGAGGAGCCTATTTTAAAGCGATATGTTACACGTCACAGATTGCAAAAGAAGGACCCGAATGCAGAAGTCAGCGAAGCTGTAGAGCCTATTATCTACTATTTGGATAATGGAACCCCGGAGCCCGTGCGTACTGCACTGCTGGAAGGGGGTAGATGGTGGAACCAGGCCTATGAGAGTATCGGATTTAAAGATGCCTTCCAGGTACGGATCCTGCCAGATGATGCAGACCCGTTGGATGTGCGCTATAATGTGATCCAGTGGGTGCATAGATCGACACGTGGATGGAGTTATGGTTCGAGTGTGAGTGATCCCCGAACCGGAGAGATCATCAAAGGACATGTGAGTCTGGGAAGTCTCCGTATTCGCCAGGATTTTTTGATCGCCCAGGCTTTGATGGACAAGCCCTTTGCCGAACGGGATGATAATCATGAGGCCATGCTGGAAATGGCCCTTGCCAGGATCCGTCAGTTATCGGCACATGAAATTGGACACACCCTGGGTTTCGCGCATAATTTTGCGGCCAGTACAAATAATAGAGCCTCAGTAATGGACTACCCGCATCCCTATGTGGCCATCAAAGGCGGTGCTTTAAATTTTAAGGAAGCTTATGATACCGGAATAGGAGATTGGGATAAGGTGTCAGTAGCCTATTCATATTCAGATTTTGGTCAGGATGCAGATGAAGGCGAGGCCCTGAATTCTATTCTGGAAAGGGCTTTTCAAAGAGGCTTGCGCTATATTTCCGATCAGGATGCCAGGCCACAGGGAGGGTCTCATGCCCAGGCACACTTATGGGATAATGGTACTATTCCTTCGCAGGAGTTAGGAAGAGTATTAGAAGTTCGGGAAAAAGCCATCTCACAATTTTCTATAGATAACATACGCACCGATGAGCCTAATTCAGTTTTAGAAGATGTTTTTGTACCTCTCTATTTTTTCCACAGGTATCAAGCAGAAGCCGCTGTCAAGCTTATTGGAGGTCAAAATTACACCTATGCAGTGAAGGGATCCGCTTCACCGGTCGTCAGTACGCTCTCGAAAGATGCGCAATTGAAAGCCCTGGAACAGATGCTCCAAACATTAGATCCAAATACATTGATGATACCCGAGCATGTCTTAAAATTATTTCCGCCGCGGGCTATGGGATACCCCAGGACAAGGGAATCTTTTAATGGAGTGACCGGCGTGAGCTTTGATGCTATTTCGGCAGCAGAAACAGCGGCTGATTTTAGTCTTTCTCTATTACTGCATCCTCAGCGTGCATCTCGTTTGGTTCAAAACAAAGCTTTGGATAAGAACCAGTTAGGCCTTGAAGAAATGCTGGATAATTTAATGGAAGCCAGCCTAAACAGATCAGGTGGTTCCGGCTATGCCGAAACCATCAGGAATGCAGTGAATTTTAGGGTGATCCACCATCTGATGAACCTCGCTGCGCACAACCAGGTTTATGATCAGGTGAACGCGATCGCTGCAGCCCGACTCCTGACCATCAAAAAAGAGCTCCTCACCAAAAAACCTCAGGCTGTCCATATAGAAATGGTAAGAAGGATCGACGCCTTCTTTGAGGATATGGATGAGTTTAAACCAACGCCTGTGGCAAAGATCCCGGATGGTTCGCCTATAGGGATGTCATGCATGGAACCCCTAAAATAGTAAGGTGAAGATCAACCTGATCAGCGATACTGTTGCCCACCCTACACCGGGAATGCTCGATGCGATGATGCGTGCCGAGGTGGGGGATGATGTCTTTAAGGAAGATCCTACAGTAAATGCATTAGAGGAGAAAGTAGCCGAAATGTTTGGTATGGAAGCCGCATTGTTCTTTCCTAGTGGGACCATGACCAATCAAACTGCCATAAAACTGCACACACAGCCTGGAGACCAGCTGATCTGCGATAAATATGCCCATGTTTATAATTATGAGGGAGGCGGGGCCAGCTTTAACAGTGGCGTATCGTGCAAGCTTGTAGACGGAGACAGGGGGATGATGAGCGTCTCCCAGGTCGAAGAAGCCATAAATCCGCCCGATTTCTACCATAGCCCACGAACGGCCTTAGTATGCATTGAAAATACGACAAACAAGGGAGGTGGCGCTTGTTGGGATGTGGCAGCGCTCAGAAAGATAAAATCCCTATGTACGACAAATGGGCTAGCCTATCATTTAGACGGAGCCCGCATATGGAACGCGATCGTGGCAGGTGCCATAGATCCCAAAACCTGTGGTGAACTCTTTGATACCATCAGTGTATGTTTAAGTAAAGGCCTCGGTTGTCCTGTAGGTTCACTCTTAATAGGTGCCGAGCCACTGATCGAGGAAGCCATTCGTATTCGAAAGATCCTGGGTGGGGGCATGCGGCAAAGTGGTTATTTGGCTGCAGCGGGCATCTATGCCCTTGATAACCATATAGACCGACTAGCAGAGGACCATACAAAAGCCAAAGAACTGGGAGAACTTTTAACTGCTCAAGATTGGGTAAGTTATGTAGCCCCGGTAGAGACAAACATCCTGATCTTTGAACTAAATGAAAAATTGATATCTACAGAGGTCTTTATGGACCGTCTTAAGACTGAAGATATTCACATTATCGGGATGGGTGGTGGAAAACTGCGAATGGTAACCCACCTGGATTATACAAATGCGATGCACGATAAGGTTGTATCCGTACTTTCCAAGATTGCCTAATACTCACATTACAGCAACTACTGACTATTCGTGAAACCTTCACGGAAGGGAGTTAGCGCAAAACTTTCAAAATTGGAGATTAAGTAAGAATTTTCTTAACAAAATTTAATATTTTGGATCAATCTTGCATTTAATCGGCTATTTCGTGCATTTCACCGATTGTTAAATTATTATTGAAAGCATGTTAATGCGAAAAAAATAGAATTGGGGATTTTCGCAAGCATATATTAATTCATTAAAACACTAGACTATTATGAAAAGAAATTTATTTCTTTTGGCGGTATTAGTAACCGCCTATGGGATGGCACAAGACCTCCCAACCAACCCCGAGCCAGGTAAGTGCTACGTACGTTGTACAACACCTGATGTTTACGTCAATGAAACAGTGACGATTACCCTGAAACCTGCTTACAAAGTCCTACGGACGGTTCCTGCCACATTCAAAACAGTAACGGAAAGAGTATTGGTAAAAGAAGAAGGTAAGCGTTTATCTGTTGTACCCGCAAAATGGGGAACAGAAACTGTTTCTTACGTATCAAAAGAAGGTGGAAGCACCTTATCTATAATTCCGGCTAAATTTTCGCCAAGTTCGGAAACGATCGAGGTAAAGCCGGCCTATGCCCAGTGGGAATTAGGTGCACCAGCACCTGATTGTGCTTCCGGAAATCCGGACGACTGTCGCTATTGGTGTTACAAAGGCTATCCTGCGGAATACACAACTGTGTCTACTCAGGTAATGGCCAATAATGCCAGTACAGCGTCTGCACCTATTGGTTCTAAATCCGGGTCGTATACCAAGCGCGTTATGCTTGAGCCTGCCCGTGTAGTTGAGGAGATCATTCCTGCAGAATACACAGAGATCACCAAAACGGTTTTGGACTCAGATGCAGCTACAGTTGAAGAAACTATTCCTGCTGAAACTCGCACGGTAACACGCGAAGTATTAAAGGAGAAAGGTGGACTAACTACCTGGAATGAAGTTGAGTGTTCTTTAGTAGAATACCAAGCGCTTCCTATCAATTGGAACGTAGGTAGTGCCTCTCTTACTTCTGAAGCTATGCGTATTATCGATTCTCGTTTAATGCCTGTTCTGCAACAGAACCCGGGTGTTAAATTGGAAATTGCGTCGCATACAGATGCACGTGGTACTGCTACCTCTAATCAGAGTCTTTCTGAAAGAAGAGCAAAAGCAGTTGCAGATTACCTGATGACTAAAGGTGTTAACTCCAGCTTATTGGTTGCCAATGGCTATGGAGAGCGCAACCTTAAGAATCGCTGCGCTGATGGTGTTTCTTGTACAGAAAGAGAGCATTCTGCTAACAGGAGAACAGAATTCAGGTTGATCAACAATTAATCTGATTCTTACAGAAACAAAAAAGGCTTCCAAATGGAAGCCTTTTTTTATTAAGCAGGGGTTCTTAGCCCTTATTCTTTTCCATAAATTCCAGGTGATACCGGATCTCGCCGGTCATATTATATCCAGACATTTTATCCAGTTGTCGTTCTTTAGGATCAACTACCGTAAATAAAGGGAACACATTCTTCTTATTCAAGCGTGGCAGGAGCGCCTTGTTATGTGCAAGTTGTGTCGACGATAATAGATCTTTATTCATGGGAATATCTACATATAATAGTATGTAGTCCTCAGAAGCCGTTCTAAAATCATCGGTTTCAAAGAAATCCGTCTTCAACTTCTTGCAGGGTGCACACCAATCGCTACCCGTAAAGTATACCAGGATATTCTTATTTTCTTCTTTCGATTCTTTCAGCGCCTTATCGTAGTTCAGATGCCAGTTTATATCGGCAACCGATATCTTATCGCTTTGACTAAATCCGATAATAGGGAGAAGAAGAAAAAGTAATAAATAAGGTTTCATAAAGGTATTTGTGTTTATTGAACAAGAAGTATGCCGCCTTCCATCATTTTAAGAACGCGTCAATGCCCGGAATATTGGGGAGTCCTTCTTTGGCTACGGCTTTCAGTTCAGCATTATGTACTTCTCCGGCTTTCGTAATGGCCTTATTCAGGGCACTAACCAGGGCTTCCTGCAGTTTATCTTTATCTGTAAGCAATGAATCATCAATATGTATTGCTTTTATCTCCCGGTTAGCTGTTATTTGAATTTCCAGCGTCTCATCCTCAGATAGTTCACGTAGTTCTATAGTATTCAGTCGCTCCCTGGTGGCCTTCACTTTTTCCTTCGCCTCTTTCAGCTTACCCATCATACCCATCATATCTCCTAACATAGTTTCTATATTTGATGGCTTAAAATTAGTAAATTGCGCCGCTAAATCATGCACTTATGAAACATACCTTTTATAGTAGCCTGTTCGCAATTAGTCTTATTTTTGCGACCTCATGTCAAGAACAACAGAAAAAAATGGCTGATCTGGATCCTCCAAAAGCAAAGAAAGTAGCGAAAGAATTGACGATGCACGGAGACACGCGTATCGATAACTATTACTGGTTAAACCAACGGGAAGATCAGGAAGTCATAGACTATCTAAGCGCCGAAAACGACTACTATAAAGGGATGACGGGCCATACTGATGACTTCAAAAAAGATCTCTATGAAGAAATGCGTGGCCGCATTAAGGAAGACGATTCATCTGTTCCTTATAAGCGAAGGGGCTTTTATTACTCCACTCGCTATGAGGAAGGGTATGAGTATCCAATATATGGCAGGTTTAAAGATAGCCTGACCGCCAAAGAGCAGATCATGTTTGATTGCAATGAATTGGCAAAAGGACATGAATTTTACAATTTAAGAGGCGTGAGCGTGAGTCCGGACAATTCCTTGGCGGCCTTTGGTGTGGATACTATCTCCAGAAGACAATACCATATTCAAGTTAAAAATCTGGTTAGCGGGGAGATCTATCCGGATAAGATCGATAATACAACAGGTAGCGCAGTATGGGCAGATGATAATAAAACGTTGTTTTACACTAAAAAAGATCCTGTTACACTAAGATCCTCGCATATCTACAAACATGTTTTGGGTACCCCTTCGGATCAGGATGAACTTATCTTTCACGAAGAAGATGATACGTTTTCAACCTATGTATATAAGACGAAATCCGAGAAATTCATAATCATAGGATCATATAGCACATTAACAGCTGAATTTCAAATACTTGAAGCTAATAATCCAAATGGAAAGTTTAAGGTATTTTCACCCAGGGAACGAGGGCTGGAATACAATATAGCCCATCATGGGAGTGAATTCTATATAAGGACGAATAAGGATGGGGCCACCAATTTTAAATTGATGAAGACCCCGGATGACGATACGAATAAGGATCAATGGAAGGACTTTATTGCGCACAGGGAAGACGTGTTGCTGCAGGATATTGATACCTTCAAGGACTATTATGTCTTATCGGAAAGAGATAACGGTCTGAATAAGATCAAAATCGTTCGCTGGGATGGTTCAGATAGCTATTATATCCCTTTTGATAATGAGACCTATGTGGCCTGGACATCGACCAATCCGGAGTTTGACACCGAAATCCTGCGTATTAGTTACAGTGCCATGACAAATCCTACTTCGGTTATTGACTTTAACATGCGCACCAGGGAAAAAGAGATCAAAAAAGAACAGGAAATACTTGGTGGGAAATTCGATAAAGCCAATTATAGATCAGAGCGGGTTTGGGCTCCAACAAAAGATGGTAGCTTAGTTGCCATCTCTCTGGTTTATCATAAAGACACGGATCCAATGGCAGGTGGGCCACTTTTACAATATGCGTATGGATCATACGGTAGTACTTCAGATCCCTATTTCTCGAGTGTGAGACTAAGTCTGTTGGATCGCGGTTTTATTTTTGCTGTTGCCCATGTCCGCGGGGGTCAATATTTGGGCAGGCCTTGGTATGAAGATGGAAAACTGCTGAATAAAATAAACACCTTTACAGATTTTATCGATTGTTCAAAATTCTTGATCAAGAGTGGATATACCAGCAAGGCACATTTGTACGCCAACGGAGGATCTGCGGGCGGATTGTTAATGGGAGCTGTAGTAAATATGGCTCCGGAGCTATATCACGGTGTGATCGCTGCAGTCCCCTTTGTAGATGTGGTTACCACAATGCTGGATGATTCTATTCCTTTAACGACAGGGGAGTATGATGAATGGGGTAATCCGAATGATGAAACCTATTATCAGTATATGAAATCGTATTCGCCCTATGACAATGTAGAAGCAAAAGCATATCCTAATCTTTATGTAACCACGGGACTCCACGATTCCCAGGTGCAATATTGGGAACCTGCCAAATGGGTAGCAAAACTAAGGGAGTATAAAACAGACGATAATTTACTCTTCCTGGATACCAATATGGACGCAGGCCATGGAGGGGCATCAGGACGCTTTGAATCCCTTAAAGAGTATGCAAAAGAGTATGCCTTTCTACTTGATTTAGAGGAAATTAGCCAGTAAATTAAAAAAATAGTATTTTTGCCTCTTGTATGCATATCCCCCCTAAAGGGTTTGCATCTGCTAACCTGACTGTATGGAACAAAAGATAAGGGCCTACAAGAATATTCTCGAGCTTATTGGGAATACGCCTCTCATCCAATTGAACACCGTTACCAATAGCCTTTCCGGAGAATTTTATGCCAAAGTAGAGGCTATGAATCCTGGTCATTCTTCCAAAGACCGGATCGCCATTCATATTATTGAAGAGGCGGAACGACTTGGGATCCTGACTGAAGGTGCCACTATAGTAGAAACTACCTCGGGGAATACGGGCTTCAGCCTGGCGATGGTCAGTGTGGTGAAAGGATATAGATGTATCCTGGCGGTAAGTTCTAAATCGTCCAAAGACAAAATAGATATGCTTCGCGCCATGGGTGCCGAAGTACATGTTTGTCCTGCACACGTAAGCGCTGATGATCCGCGTTCTTATTACGAGGTCGCTAAGCGTTTACACAAAGAGAATAAGGACTCTATTTATATCAACCAATATTTTAACCAGTTGAATATAAATGCCCATTACAGGACTACAGGTCCTGAAATCTGGGAACAAACAGGAGGTGCCATAACCCATCTGATCGCCTGTAGTGGTACAGGGGGTACGATCTCAGGTACAGCAAAGTATTTAAAAGAACAAAACCCTGATATCCGAGTTCTTGGCGTAGATGCCTATGGTTCTGTGATCAAGAAATATCACGAAACAGGAGAATTTGATGCCAATGAGATCTATCCATATCGTATTGAAGGTTTGGGTAAAAACCTGATCCCTGATGCGACGGATTTCGAGATCATTGATGATTTTATCAAGGTTACCGATGAAGAGAGTGCTCATGCCGCGCGTGAGATTGCCAAAAAAGAAGGCATATTTGTTGGATATACAAGTGGTGCTGCGCTTCAGGCTATTCGTAAGGCAGCTGAAAATGGTGAGTTCAATAAAAATAGTCGGGTAGTCGTTATCTTCCCGGATCATGGATCTCGCTATATGAGCAAAGTCTTTGACGATAAGTGGATGGAGGAACAAGGATTTACCGAAGAAAATAAAACAGTTCAGAGAAAAACCAAGCAAACGGTTAAATAACTGACTAACATATTGTAAATCAGCAATGACCGGGTGTCATTGCTTTTTTTTTGAGGGTGTAAAGAAGCTTTTTTAATTATGATGAGCGCGCAAAAATCCATAGTTTTGTATTCAAAACCAATCAAGCCATTATGAGAGACATATTTGAGCGGATCACTGAGAACAAAGGCCCATTAGGTAAATGGGCGTCACAGGCAGAAGGATACTTTGTATTTCCGAAGTTAGAGGGACCTATCTCAAATCGAATGAAATTCCAGGGTAAGGAAGTAATTACCTGGAGTATTAATGACTACCTCGGCCTGGCCAATCTCCCTGAAATTAAAAAAGTTGACGGCGAAGCTGCTCTTAAATACGGGGCTGCATTTCCAATGGGTGCGCGTATGATGAGTGGACATACGGAAGACCATGAAGAACTGGAAAGGCAACTAGCCGAATTTGTCAATAAAGAATCTGCTTATCTCTTAAATTTTGGCTATCAAGGGATCTTATCTGCCATCGATGCCCTGGTTTCTAAAGACGATATCATAGTCTATGATGTAGATTCCCATGCCTGTATCATTGATGGTGTACGGCTGCACATGGGCAAGCGCTTCACTTTCAAACATAATGACATTGAAAGCCTGGAAAAAAACCTGACCCGTGCTACCAAACTAGCCGAACAAAACGGAGGGGGTATCCTTGTGATCACAGAAGGTGTTTTTGGTATGCGTGGCGAGCAGGGGAAACTGAAGGAGATCGTTGCCCTTAAGAAAAAATTCAATTTCCGACTCATGGTCGATGATGCCCATGGTTTTGGCACACTTGGTAAGACAGGTGCCGGAGCAGGAGAGGAACAGGGTGTTCAGGATGATATAGATGTGTACTTTGCCACTTTTGCAAAGTCTATGGCGGGCATCGGGGCTTTCCTGGCGGCCGACAAAGAGATCATTGATTACCTCAAATATAATTTGCGTTCCCAGATGTTCGCAAAATCGCTTCCTATGATCTATGTAAAGGGGGCGTTGAAACGACTGGATATGCTGCGCACTATGCCGGAGCTTAAAACCAAACTTTGGGAGAACGTAAATGCCCTTCAGAACGGTCTTAAAGAACGCGGTTTCGATATTGGAAATACATCCAGTTGTGTCACCCCGGTTTACTTAAGTGGAAGTGTTCCGGAAGCCATGGCACTGGTAAGAGATCTGCGTGAGAATTACGGGATATTCTGCTCTATTGTCGTATATCCGGTTATCCCAAAAGGTATGATCCTATTGCGTATGATCCCAACAGCGTCTCATACAATGGAAGATATTAAGGTCACGCTAAATGCGTTCTCAGCCATACGTGAACGCTTGGAAAATGGCACGTATAAACGACTTTCGGCAGCAGTGATCGCTGCAATGGGAGAGTAGTTAATCAAATATCTTTTTATAGGTCCGACGACGTTTGTACACGACAGGATAGAAGTTTTTCCATAATTTATGGATCGCCAAATTATCTTCTAATTCAGGCGTTCTATAACACATATCTATGCCTTTTGATTGGAAAGTATGGTGGTAGCGATCAAAAATAATAGCTGTGACGCCTTTATTCTGATAATCCGGATGAATACCGATCAGGTAAAAGATGACATCCTTACTATTCTTTTTAGCGTTGAGTAAATGAATGAATCCAAAGGGCCACAACCGGCCATTTGCTTTTTGTAAGGCTCTGGAAAATGACGGCATGACTATCGCAAATGCGACCAGCTTGTCATCTTTATCAATCACAAATTTTACATATTCCGGGTTTATAAAGGAGATGTACTTCTTTTTAAAATATTCTTTCTGGATGTCCGTCATCGGTACGAAAGAAGAAAGTTTCACATAGCTCGCATTAAACAGATCAAACATTTCATCGGCCCAGGGCATAATTTCTTCTGTTTTGGTGAAATCAAGTGGCCGCAAGTTGTATCGCTTTTTGATCAATTCATTAGCCTTGACAAAAAACTCTGGCTTTGCATTTTTTTCGGGGAATTTGCTCTCCAGATATCCTTTTTCCTTTACCATACCATAGGCCTCATAATGAGATTGGTAGTACGGATGGTTATACCAGGTGATCATGGTGCCCATTTCTTCAAAACCTTCCACGAGCACGCCCACCTTATCCAGATTTGAAAAGCCTACAGGACCTTCCATAAATTCGAGGTGGTGTTCACGACCTATTGCCTCAACCTTTTCCAGAAGGGCCTGGCTCACTTCCTGGTCGTCAATAAAATCGAACCACCCAAAGCGCATTTTTCGGATCTTTTGGTGATCCACCTCAATCCAATTGATTATTGCTGCAACACGCCCGGCCAGGACATTGTCCTTATAGGCGAGAAAGAACCGAACATCGGCATCAATAAAAGCAGGATTCACATCCTTATTGAAAGTCCCCATCTCTTCTTTGATAATGGGGGGCACCCAATAAGGCGAGCCTTTATAAATGGAAAACGGAAACTTGACAAAGTTTCGTAGTTGTTTTTTGGTTTGGACTTCTTCTATTCGGATCATCTGCAGCGCTTGGATGATCAATAATAGGAATTATTAGGAATAGTAAAAAGAATCCCGGCACTTTTAAGAGCCGGGATACGTCTATTGGTCAATCTTCTTTTTCTTTCTTTTTCGCTTATCCTTTTTAGATATCCCGAATAAGCCCTTTTTCTTCTTCTTATTAGCGTTGCGTTTTATATCACCTCCATTTTCGCCTCCGGGTTGTTCGTCTATAGGTTTTATCTTATCCTGATGGAAATCTAAACGGTAAGACATTCCCAGCATTCCAAAGATCCTACTGGGGGTATTTTTAAAATTAGAGCCTAAGTAGGCATCCATCTGGAAGCTCTCATTAAACAAATGTGCGATCCCGCTCCGTAAGAGGATGTCTGAATATCTGTCGCTCTTAATTCCCTGGTTTTCCACAAAAACACTCCACTTAGGATTCCTGAATGCATGCTGAAATGAAATAGTGTATTGCCATTCCGGGAAATCTGTACCTATACGATCATAAGAGATATTGGAGATAAGTACAAAACGTGGTGTTAGCCGACTTTGCGTTGCGATCATTACCCTGGGCGATACCGTAGGATCACCTGCATAAAAAGGATTATCGCCGAGGACAAAGTTGGCTCCGGCATAAATAGATATGGCAGGGACTAAATTTTTAAGTTGAAATACATTATTTGCTCGCCAGCTGATCAAATTAGGTTTGTTGGCATTAGGATCTTTAAAGGGATCAAAGAGCAAAAATTTCAATCCAATTCGGTTACGTTCAAAATCTGTGCGTGTTTCACTGAGATCGAAACCGAGGTAATCAATATTCTGATTGACATATCTGCCCTCATAGTTTAATTCAAGGGTCTCAAAAAGCAAACCGTACCTAAGAGAAAGTTCCGGTGTAAATAAATTGGAATCATAATCCAGAAGGCTGTGATCCCGTTGTTCAAAGCCAAGACCTAATTCTACCTGGACCACTCCCGTTCCCACCGCATAGGCGCTAACAGACAGGCCGGGGCGGTTAGAATTAATGACATCCGTATACTGGGCTGAAACTACAGCGGGCAGCGCATAAGCAAGTGTTAATAGCGTAAGAATATGGGTTTTGATGTGCGTGCGCAATCCCATGGACTTGATTTTATTATTATTTTATGACTTTTCTACAGTCTATAAAACGCTGGAATTGTACTTTTGATATAAATTCTATGCAGAATATGGTGCTTTTAAAGATCTTACTTGTTCTTATCGCCTCCTACTACCTGTTTAGCTTGCTTTCCCGATGGTTATTTCCAAAGATGATGCAGTACGCAGCAAGCAAGGTAAGACAGCGTATGGAGGAACAAATGGGTGCATTTTTTGAAGAGGGGCCTGCAGAGGAACAAGCCAGGGATGGCGTGCCTTTCACCCGACATAAGAATAGGTCTAAAACCTCTTCCAAGGACGTCGGAGAATATATCGACTTTGAAGAGATTCCCTAACCAACACCAAACCAACCTATGAAGCCCGGCATTAGAGCGCTATTCATACATTTTTTTGCCCTCGCTTTTTTTATCCTGATCTCCCTCCTTTATTTTTCTCCCGTTCTTCAGGGGAAAACTATATATCAGTCAGATATCGCCCAGTATACGGGCATGGCCAAGGAACAAAATGATTTTCGCGAGCGGTATGAAAGAGAGCCCTACTGGACGAACAGCGCTTTTGGAGGTATGCCTACTTTTCAATTAGGCGCATACTATCCAAATGATGTAGTTAAGGCCCTGGATAGGGGAATACGCTTCCTGCCAAGACCGGCAGATTATCTCTTCTTGTACTTTCTCAGTTTCTATATCCTGATGTGGTGCTTGAAAATGGACTTCAGGCTCGCTGTCCTCGGAGCCCTGGCGTTTGGTTTTTCTACTTACCTGGTGATCATCCTTGGGGTAGGACACAATGCTAAAGCACACGCCCTGGGTTATCTACCCATGTTGTTAGGGGGCATCGTCCTGGTTTTCCGAAAAAAATATATCTGGGGCTTTCTGTTGACAGCCCTGGCCATGGCCCTTGAAGTTGGGGCCAATCACTATCAAATGACATATTATTTTATGTTGTTAGTGCTTGTACTGGGTGCAGTCTACCTGGTAGCTGCGATCCAAAGAAAGCAGCTGAAACATTTCAGTCTGTCCGTAGGACTCCTGCTGGTAGCTGTAGCCATAGGAATTGGGATGAACGCTACCTCGCTCATGGCCACCAAGGAATACGCAGATTGGAGTACGCGGGGAGAATCTTCACTGACGATCAATCCCGATGGGAGTCCGAAAGAAAGTTCGGCCGGACTCAGCAAAGAATACATCACCCAATACAGCTACGGGATCTCAGAGAGCCTCAACTTGTTTGCTCCCGGATTATTCGGCGGTTCTAACAGTGAAGACCTGGGGGAAAAATCGAATACCTATGAATATCTTACTGAACAAGGGCTCTCTCGCACACGGGCGTTAGAATTCTCCAAAGGCCTTCCGTTGTATTGGGGAGATCAGCCAGGCGTTGCCGCTCCTGCCTATGTGGGTGCTGTGGTCTTTTTCCTGTTTTTCCTGGGCGTTTTCCTGGTCAGGGGATATCTTAAATGGTGGATGATCCTTGGTGCCTTGCTATCGTTGATGCTTTCCTGGGGACACAATTTTAGTGCCCTGACTAATTTTATGATCGATTATTTCCCACTCTATAATAAATTCAGGGCCGTTTCCTCCATACAGGTCATCCTGGAATTATGCGTACCCATGCTCGGCATCATGGGGCTGGCTTATGTGCTTAATCCCAATGTGGGAAAGAAAAAGAAAACAAAGGCATTGCTATATAGTACTGTTGTTACCGTTGGAGTAGGCCTCCTGCTTCTAATCTTCAGATCTGCTTTCTCCTTCACCGGATTGAATGATACTACCTACGAACGCTATTTCGGCAATGAGATCATGACGATGATCGTGCGGGACCGGGAAGCACTTTATTTAAATGATACACTGCGATCGCTGATCTTCGTTCTGCTCGCCGCCTTAGGTCTATGGTTGTTCTTAAAAGAGAAATTAAAAGCGAACATCTTGGTCATTGTCCTGGGGATATTAGTTGTAGTTGACCTGGTAGGCGTAGACAGGCGCTATGTAAATGAAGCCGATTTTGTCCGTAAAATGCAGATGCGGGAACCCTTCCCGGAGCGCAATGTAGACAAACAGATCGCCCAAGACACCTCTGTTTACAGAGTCTATGACGCATCGGAAGGCATTAATGGAGCCAGAACCTCTTACTTCCATAAATCCATTGGGGGCTATCACGCCGCCAAACCGGCTGCCATGCAGGACCTGTTCGAGTTCCATATCTACGAAGGGAATTTCGAAGTATTGAACATGCTCAATGTTAAATACCTGGTTCAGGCCGATGAAGACGGGCAGACATTTGGCACCATGAATCCGGATGCCAATGGAAATGCCTGGTTTGTTACAGAGCTCGTAGCAGTTAATTCCAGGGACGAAGAGATCACCCAATTAAAGGAGTTGGATACAAAAAACAAAGCCGTGATCAATACGGCTGATTTTCCGGATGTCAGCCCCCTGGCTTTCCGATCGGATTCCCTGGCTACTATAACTGTGCTGGACCATATGCCGGACAGGATCCGCTACAGGAGCCAAACACAGGCCCCTGCTGCAGCCGTATTTTCCGAAATGTATTACGCACCGGGATGGGATGCCTATATTGATGGGATCAAAACATCTCATTTCCGGGTGAATCATGCTTTAAGAGCCCTGTTAGTACCGGAAGGCGAACACGAGATAGAATTTCTTTTCCAACCCGAAGTCGTCCAGAGCGGGAAGAAGATAAGCCTGGGAAGTTCCCTGCTTTTGTTTGTACTTTTGATCGGCGGGATCGCATACCCTTACCTCCCTTTTGCTAAAAAGCAGCGCCAGGAATGAAAAAAGTGCTCATCGTTACCTATTATTGGCCACCGGCGGGCGGACCGGGGGTTCAACGATGGCTAAAATTCTCAACTTATTTACCTTCTCACGGGATCCATCCTGTAGTTTATACCCCAAAAAATGCCCAGTATCCCATCCGTGACGAATCGCTCCTTACAGAAATACCCAAGGATATCACCCTGATTTCACAGCCTATTCGCGAGCCTTATGGCCTGGCAAATAAACTCTTTGGTAAAAAATCAAAACGCCTGAGCAGCGGGATCATAAAAAGCAAAAATCCTTCAGTACTGGAACGTTTCCTACTTTGGGTACGCGGTAATTTCTACATACCCGATGGCCGTAAGAATTGGGTGAAACCCTCTGTAAAATACCTCACGGAAATAATACGTACTGAAGGCATAGACACCGTCATCACAACCGGTCCGCCTCATAGTTTACACCTGATCGGACTCGGACTGCAAGCCAGTACCGGTATTCGTTGGATCGCAGATTTCAGGGATCCCTGGACGACAATCGGCTATCACGGGGACTTGAGATTGGGGAATCGCGCAAAACGGAAACACAAAGCCCTGGAAAGACAAGTGCTCAATGCAGCAGACCACTTGATCGTCACCAGTGGGGCTACGCAGGCTGAGTTCCAGCAAAAAACACAGCAGCCTGTTAGCCTGATCACTAATGGCCATGACCTGGATATACAGGAAGAAACTACGCTTGATACTCAATTCACCATCTCACATATAGGGTCCTTGCTCAGTGGGAGGAATCCAAGGAATTTATGGAAGGCGCTTTCGGAATGTGCTGGGGAGATCCCCGGTTTTAGAGAAGACCTTGAAATACATCTTACCGGCGTAGTAGGAGAGGAGATCCTGGAAAGTTTGCGTGCCTGCGGACTCGATGCGTACTGCAAGCACTTACCCTATGTTTCCCACCCGAAAGCAGTGGCCTTACAACGCCGTTCACAGCTGTTGTTATTGGCGGAAATAGACAGTGAACAAACCCGGGCTATCATCCCCGGAAAACTCTTTGAATATATGGCTTCGCGCAGACCTGTACTCGGGATCGGTCCTGAGGGTTGGGAAGCTGCCGATATGATCCGCAAACACGCTTTAGGCGCTGTTTTTACACATTCAGACCAGGCCGAATTGAAGGCCCAGCTTACCCGCTGGTACGAAGAATTCAAGGCAGGAACACTTCAGTCTACCCAGGCAGATGTTATGGCCTACAGCCGTAAAGCCTTAACGGCTAAACTGGCCAGTCTCCTACAATAGAAGAACCCCGCCGGAACGAATTCCGAACGGGGCTTACAACTAACCAACCTAAAAATAATCTTAATGTCTTTTTGAAGTGCTTCTAGTTCTTGAAGAACTTGAGCTGCTTCTGGCCTTTGGCGTACTTCTTTGCGAGCTGCTTCTGGCTTTTGGCGTACTTCTTTGCGAGCTGCTGCGCGCTTTAGTCGTACTCCTCTGAGGGCTGCGTGAGGCAACTGAGCTTCTGCTTTTGCTGCTGCTTCGACTTGGCGCTTTATAGCTGCGCTTAGTCGTAGTACTCCTGTTCACGGTAGACCGCTTGTTACTGCTTGACCTGTTCACAGTGCTGCGCTTTACTGTACTGCGCTGAGCTGTGCTTCGGGATCCCACGTCGCGCTTGATGCTTCGGGTATCCGGCCTTTTCACACTAGTCGTGCGTTTTGTTACCGTTCGCTTAGGACTGCTGCTTACAGATCGTTTTTTTATGGTATTTCTGTTACCATCTGAGCTGCGCTTCACCACCTGGCTTCGCTTGATGCCAGACCGATCGATGTCCTGCTTGCGATTTACACTGCTTCGCATATTGCTGCGTGTGCTTGTTGCACCTCGTTTGATATTGCTTCGTGAAACAACGTCTCCGCTTCGGGTATTCCTTCTGCCGCGCTCATCTACCTGGCCACGAGTATTCGTGCTGCTTCTGTACGAATCCCCTTTTCTATGCCTGTATTGTCTGGCAACGACACGGTCGTCATTTCTATATATTTTTCCACGTCTGTTCCATCCGTTATTATAATTATAGGACCTGCCTATAGAAGCGTATGCACGTCTGTGGTTGTATCGATATGGCCTATACCAGCTATATCGAATCGGGCTGTAATAGCGTCTGTATGGGTTGTTGTACACAAGACAGAAACCGATACCCGGGCGCGCAAAGTAGCCATGCCATGGGCGGTATACATAATACCTGTTATATACATTGATATAGCCTGTGTAATAGTCAAAGTAACCGGCAGGGGTGTAGTAGGCATATAGTCCGCCAACACGATGGACCCTTCCGTTGCGATAGTTGATGCGTACATCTCCTATCTGCTCTACACGACCATAGTAGTCATAATAGATTGGTACGTTCTCCACCTGGATCACAGCACCGTAATCATCATATTGTACATAGGCGTTATAATCATAGCCTGAATTAAACGTAATGCCAAGATCTCCAAAGTTGGCTCTTGCGCCTACATTGAAAAGACGATTCATGTAGAAATCAAATTCCCCATCCGGATATACAGAAAAGGTAATTCCGTTCTCTGTAAAGATGAAGGACTTTCCATATTTGTATCCATAGGTAAATGAAGATTCAGTAGTGCTGGTATTGGCCAGGCCCACTGAAGTGCCAAGTAATATGGCTGCTGTTAAGATTAAAAATTTTCTCATGGCATTACTTTTTAGTTACGGTGAAATCGTTCACCAGTATGGATATACCAAACAGCGTGCCATTCTTAAATGACTGAGTCTAACTATCTATAAAACAATGAGTTAAATTTAATCCAGAATACGGATCAAAGTTTTTCCTTCAGGTATGTACCCGTATGGCTTTTTGGATTTACGGCGATCTCTTCCGGTACGCCATAAGCTACCAGATCCCCTCCTTCATCCCCCCCTAAAGGCCCTAGGTCGATGATATGATCGGCACATTTGATGAGTTCAATATTGTGTTCGATCACAATGATGGAGTGCCCTTTTTCGATCAGGGCATCAAAGGATTTCAGGAGTTTTTTAATGTCGTGAAAATGGAGTCCAGTTGTGGGTTCATCAAAGATAAACAGGGCTTTATCCCGGGTATTTCCTTTCACCAGAAAAGAAGCTAGTTTAATACGCTGGGCTTCCCCTCCTGAAAGGGTAGAGGACGACTGACCCAGGGTTACATAGCCCAGTCCCACATCCTGCAACGGCTGCAACCTTTTTGCCAGTTTATCCTGTTCGTGTTGACTGAAGAAAGAAATGGCATCATCTATGGTCGAGTTCAGGATGTCGTCAATATTCTTGCCTTCAAACTGCACTTCCAGCACCTCTTTTTTAAAGCGTTTTCCCTTGCAGGTATCGCATTGCAGGTGCACATCGGCCATAAATTGCATCTCTACGGTAATATCTCCTTCGCCTTTACAGACCTCACAGCGACCCCCATCGACATTAAATGAAAAATGTTTTGCCTGGTAGCCCCGGAGATTGCTCAATTTTTGCCTGGCAAATAAGGCACGTATCTCATCATAGGCCTTGATATAGGTGACCGGGTTGGAGCGGGACGACCGCCCAATGGGGTTTTGGTCCACAAATTCAACTGATTTCAAGTCCGTGTATTTTCCGGTAAAACTGGTAAAATGCCCGGCTTTTTCCCCGTAACCCCCCAATTCTTTCAGAAGCGTAGGGTAGAGGAGTCGGCGTACGAGCGTACTCTTCCCACTGCCGGATACCCCGGTGACGACGGTAAGCATGTTGAGCGGAAAGCTTACGTCAATATTTTTCAGGTTGTGCTCCCTGGCACCTTTAATTGTTATGAAATTCTTGGATGTCCTTCTTTTTGCCGGCAGGGCGATCGCTGACGTACCATTCAAATAGCCGGCAGTAAGGGAATCGGACGGGAATCGGACGTCTTGATATCATCGAGTGTACCCTGGGCTACGACCTCCCCGCCATGGGTGCCTGCCTCCGGACCAATATCGATGATCTCATCAGCAGCCTTCATAATATCTTCGTCGTGCTCAACTACGATGACAGTATTGCCCAGGTCGCGCAGGGAAAGCAGCACTTCTATCAGGTTTTCTGTGTCTTTGGGATGCAGGCCAATACTGGGTTCATCCAGGATGTACATTGAGCCTACCAGGCTACTGCCTAAGGAGGTGGCCAGGTTTATACGCTGACTCTCTCCTCCGGATAAGGTATTGGAACGCCGGTTGAGGGTGAGGTAGGTGAGGCCTACATTAGAGAGATAGGTGAGTCGGGTTGTAATTTCAGTTAGCAGCCTGCGGGCGATGGTCTGATCGTGATCGTTTAATTCCAGCTGCTTAAAATAATTCAGCAAGCTATCGATAGGGAGTTCTACTAATTCGGGCAGGGTTTTATCGCCTACTTTAATGTATGCTACTTCTTTCCTGAGTCGGCGCCCTTTGCATTCACTGCATAAAGTTTTGCCACGGTAGCGCGACAACATGACCCGGTTCTGGATCTTATAGCTCTTTTCCTCCAGCATGCGGAAAAAGTCGTGCAGCCCGGTAAAATGTGCATTGCCGTCCCAAACCAATTGTTTTTGTGCCTCCGTAAGTTCAAACCAGGGCTTATGGATAGGGAAATCAAATAGGTGTCCGCTGTTAACCAGGAGATCCCGGTACTTGCTCAACTTCTCTCCCCTCCATGGAAAAACGGCATTCTCATATACGGAAAGGGCAGTGTTGGGCACAACCAGGTCCGGATCTATCCCGATCACATCGCCATAGCCCTCGCACTGAGAACAAGCCCCATAAGGGTTATTAAAACTAAACAGGTGGGCATTGGGTTCAGGGAACGATATACCGTCCAGCTCAAATTTATTGCTGAACTCCAGCTGTTTTTTGCCATCTACTTCTTCCAAAATACAGCGGCCGCTGCCTTCAAAGAAAGCCGTATCTATGGCATTGCCCAGCCGGTTGTAAAAATCCTCTTCTTCCCTTTTGATGACCCGGTCTACGACCAGGAAGAAATCGTGGCCCAGGTCTTTAGGTGCATCTTCAATACGGATCACATCGCCATTGGTGCGGATCCGGGCATAGCCTTGCTGGGTAAGTATCTCCAGTGTTTTTTGTACATCCCTGTCTTCCGGGATATGCACCGGGGCCAGGAGGAGGAGCCTGTCGCCATCCGAATATTTTTTTACGGCATCGAGCACATCGCTGACCGTATCTTTTTTTACCTGCCTGCCTGAGACGGGGGAGTAGGTCCTCCCTATGCGGGCATAAAGCAGTTTTAGATAGTCGTAGATCTCGGTCGTAGTGCCGACGGTAGAGCGCGGATTGGTGGAATTCACTTTTTGCTCGATCGCAATGGCCGGGGCAATACCTTTAATATAATCCACCTTGGGCTTATCCAGCTTGCCGAGGAATTGGCGGGCATAGGAAGAAAGGCTTTCCACATAGCGGCGTTGTCCTTCTGCATATAAAGTATCAAAGGCTAAAGACGACTTCCCGGAGCCGGATAATCCGGTAATAACAACCAGCTTATTCCGGGGGATCACTACATCAATATTCTTTAAATTGTGCAGTTTGGCCCCCTTGATTATGATATTTTTTTTCGGATCTACCTGGGAAAGGACACGCATTTATTTCGTTTAAGAGCGCAAAGATACGACAAGCTACAGCCAAAAACCAGCCAGTGCTGTTTCACCACACTTTTCGATGAAATGACAACAATGTTTGCACGTCATATTCATTTTTTTCTATCTTTGGGTCCTAGATAACTGCAAAACAAGCGCTTATACAATAGAATTACTTTTTTGATTATTAGCCTAATTAGCTAGGTAACAGAGGCCCACAGAGTTGGGAGCTGTTCCGCCCCTAATGTTAACCAAAAAAAGTAATTCGAATGGAACTACAGCTCGAAGATGCAGTACTAATTCAGAACTATATCCAGGGTGATGAAAAAGCCCTCGAGGTTCTCATCAACAGACACAATCAACGACTTACCAGTTTTATTTACTCCAAGGTGCACAATCGCGCTGTTACTGAAGATATTTTCCAGGATACCTTTATTAAGGTGATCCGCACCCTTAAACGCGGTGCCTATAACGAGGAGGGGAAATTCCTTCCCTGGTGTATGCGTATAGCGCATAACCTGGTCATAGACCATTTCAGGCGTAATCGCAAGATGCCTCGATTTGAAGGGCATAGCGAATTTAATATTTTTTCCGTGCTGGGCGACGACAAGCTCAATGCCGAAAGCCAGCTGATCAAAAGTCAGATAGACAGCGATGTAAGCGATCTGATCAAGGAATTACCCGCAGATCAGCAGGAAGTGATCAATATGCGTATGTACCAGGACATGAGTTTTAAGGAGATCGCCGAAAACACCGGCGTTAGCATTAATACGGCCCTGGGGCGCATGCGCTATGCATTGATCAATCTACGCAAGATCATTGAACAAAATAATATCGTCTTAACGAATTAAACGGGTATTTGCCGAGTAAAAAACCGCTTCCATAGCTTGCTGCCGTTATTTAGGCAACCAAGACAACAACAAATGGAAGAAATTTACTCAACCCCCGAAAGTAAATGCAAGCTTGTAAAGACAAGAAAGCATAGAATTGATGCGCTTCTGGCCTTTTCAAAAAGCCTGCATATTGTAAAACTCAAAGGTAAGTCCTTTGAGAATTACCTGAATTAACAGGACAAAGTTCCCTAATATTCAAGATAGGATCCCTCTTGCTGGCGCTGGAGGGATTTTTTTTCACCCGCCGTAGCCTTGGCGAAGGAGGGTTGACTGTCTAGCCATTGCTTAGTTCCTGGTCATTTCGAACCGACGTGTCCGCCGAAGCCTCAGCGAAGGCGGAGCGAGTGTGAGAAATCTCATGAGCGTTGACTAATAGTTCCTAGTTCTAGGTTCATAGTCATTTCGAACCGACGTGTCCGCCGAAGCCTCGGCGAAGGCGGAGCGAGTGTAAGAAATCTCATAAGGATTGACTATTGCAAGCTCTCCAAAACGGCAATAAATTCCTTGCCGTTGCCCAAGGTCATTTCCCCGGTTTGAAAGTTTACGTGGTGGGGTACGCCGTTCTCTACAGCGCGGATAATACCCTGACTATCAAGAAATAGTGTAGTAGGAAATTCATTAATGCCCAGCGTATCCATAAAGGACTCCGCCCCTGCAATGTGCGTAAAATTAAAGGCTTTTCTGCTCAAAAAATCACTTATAATCTCAGCTGTCTGATGGCTGATGGCTACAAAATTCACCTTATCGCCATATTGCTTTTTCAACTGATTTAAAACGGGTAATTCCGCGGCACAGTCGGCATTTCGTGTCGACCAGAAGGTTATGAGGCTTGGCTTTCCCAAAAGGTCTTTGATCATAAAATCCTCCCCGCTGGCTTTTTTCAAAATACCCAGGGGTAGGGGACTCCCGACTAATTTAGCCAGGCCCTGGCGCGTAATGAGTTGGCTTGGGGCTTTGGCCGAAATATCGAATTGTACGGTATTAATGATGGAATCTCCTGAGACACGTGTTTTAAGAATGCTTACGCCCGTATACATGGCACTGCCATAGGAGGCCGTATAGTTATCCTGTAATTCGCGCGCCATTTCTTCCAAAGTGGCTTGGTTAAACAGGATCTGCTCATTAGTGGTGTAGTACTCTGTCTGCGCAAATGAGACATAAGCACACAGTAGGCCTAAGATTAGTTTGGGTCTCATAATTTGGGGATTCTATATAAAAACACCCAAAACACGCAAAATATTGCATGCATAACTGTTAAAGGATCAAAGATTAAACAGAAGACTTAGTAACGTTAACTATGAATTAGAGTCGCACAGACAACAATTCTTCCCCCAAACCATGGAGGGCGAGCTCAATTTTTTTTCGCTGCTTTTCCCGAGGTTTTTTACTTCCTGAAGAATATTGCTGGATCAGTCTTTGGTTTATCCCGGTAAGGCGTTCCAGGGCCGAGTTGGTAAATATACCCTTGTAATAAGCCAGAAGGCTTTCTACATCAAAGGCGTACTCTAGCGTATACGGACCTTTTAATATTTGGGGAATATGCTTAGGTTGGTTATGCGTTACTAATAATGAAATGGCCTCTTCTACGGATCTTTTTACTTCTGTAACCGTATCCCCGGCCGCATATATTCCTTCAACATTGTCCGCATAAGCCGAAAAGCCGTCATTTGTTCTCTCAATAATGATTTTTACTTTTTTCACCCGAATATATTAGTCAATATTTCAATCGCATTTCTTTTTTGATCTTTCTTTCCAAGCCTTTGCCCACCTCCTTGCTACCGTGATCGGGAACAGGGTATCGCTTACCATCTTTCTCGTAGATGATATGTTTCCCTCTTCGGATGCGAATCCATCCATTCTTCCTGATCAACCGGTGCAATTCATTATATTTCATGGCACCGGGTAATTTGGATCAATAACACAAAGGTAGTAAATATACAACCTTTAATTAAATATATCATGCTAAAATATTCTGGAATTTCGAATTATGAAGAATAAGTGATCTCTCACTAATCGTCTTAGCTACGTGTATAATTAGCGTAAAATATCACCCAAAATGCAGGTCAGTCCGTTCTTCCTTATTCTGTACATAAACGGAGATAGATACCTCAAGGTCAAAATACTCTGTGTAGTAATAGGTTTTTCTACTGCGGTTATAGCAGACTTTCGCGTTGTAGTCTTTTAATTGTTCTACCATCAGGTAGACGAGTCGCTCGCTAATGCGCAGCCTGCGCGCCAGTTCTTTGGGAGAGCCGGTGGTTTCGTCCTGGATAAGTTTGTGGAAGCGGTGGAGGCGTTGTAGATTTTTTATGGTTTTCATAGTTTAAAATTTAAAGATGTTAGCTTGTGCTTTATAGCATTAATTCTGCACTTATCTTCTAAACTATTTTGTATAACACAATAAATCAAATGTTTAAACCTAGAATTCATGAATATCGACCCGGTATTCATGAAAATCGATATCGGCTTGTTGCTACCTTACCGAATGGATTAATTAATATCTTATATTTAAATTAATTCATTCCCTGAGTTTAAAATTGACATTCATTTTTATCATTTTCAAATATGAAATATCAATTATTATTGAAGTAACCAATTATTCATTGCAGAAAGTTTTGATGTCACTAAATTTCCATTATATCAACTATAGGAATTTAATTTGTTTTTGCAACTTGTTGATTTATACTGTTTTGCTAAAGGCAAGTTATAGTGAAAAAATATGTGATTCTCTTTTATTACAGCAATATGATTTTCTAGAAGAGAAAATATTCGATTCTCCTAATGACCTAGTTAAGTCACTTTATTTTGGAAGACTTTATTTGAAAAAGGCAAAGAAAGAAGAGAATATAAACAAAATTACTGATGGATATTACTTTCTTTCATTGATAGCCGAAGATAATGATGCTCGAAAATATTTAGATAGTCTTTCAAGATTTAGCATTAAGCATTCTCTGGATAAGAAACTAGCCTTAGCTCAACAAGCAATTGGTAAACTACTCTATGAAATGGGTGATATCCAAGGTGCTTTAGATCATTATCTAATGGCCATTAAAGTTATGGATAAGTCTGAGCAAGCAGTTTTGTACCATATACTAACTCATAATATTGGCTTAATAAGAGGTTTAATAGGTCAAAATGCAGAGGCTCTACAAGTTTATCAAGAATATTTGCAACACCTACAAAAAGATGGCATAAATGGAAATGAAATAAATAATTATTTAGTAAATCTTTTCTCATTATCACATTCATTTACTGAAATTGGATTATTAGACTCGGCAACGTACTATAATAAACTAGGAATAGCTGAGTCCAAAAAGTATAATAGGCCTAGACATTACGCCAAATTTGTGCTAGGAGAAGGTTACAATTTGTTCTTCAAGGAGGACTTAGTAAGTTCATTGGACAGCCTTAAAAAGTCGGTGCCTTTAATGTTATTGCATAATGACAAAATGAATGCCGCAATTGGCTTTTTATATTTAGGGAAAATTCAATTAATTAATAGCCCATACCAACCTCCAAGTTCACTATTTAAGGCCGATTCAATAATTGCTACTGAAAGTAGGTATTATCCTGAACTAGTTGAAATTTATGAACTGTTGAATGATTATTATAAGAAAATAGGGGATTCTGAATTGCAATTACGTTATTTAGAAAAATTAATTAATTACGACGAGAACCTTCAAAAAAAGTACACTACTCTATATAAGACAATAACTAGAGAATATGATCAACCTAGGTTATTGGCAGAAAAAGAACTTATCATTAATAGGCTTGAGAATAAAAACGCCAATAAAATAAAAGGAATAATAACTTTGTTGGGCGCGGTACTTCTTTTGTCCTCCTTAGCTATTTCATACTATAGGAAAAGACTAACGTATAAAAAACGTTTTGAACAATTGGTCAGAGGGGGAGTTTCTACAAAGCCTATAAATTCTAAACCTAAAGGAATATCAAATATTCAAAAAAAAGTCGTTTCCGACATCTTAATGAAAATTAGTTCATTTGAAGAAAAAGAACAGTTTCTGGATAGTAATTTAAGCCTAGCAAGAATGGCTAGCAAGTTGGAAACCAATAGTAATTACTTGTCGCGAATTATTAATCATTATAAGGAAAAAAACTTCAACAACTATATTAATGATCTTAGGATTATATATGCTACTGAAGAACTTAAAAGAAATCATATATTAAGGAAATACACAATAAAAGCAATTGCTTTAGAAGTAGGATTTAAAAATGCTGAATCATTTACTAATGCATTTTATAAGCGAGTTGGTATTTATCCATCATATTATATAAAAGAGTTAATTAAATCTTATAAATAAACTGATAATATGTATAAATATTTATAGGTAGATGACATTAATCAGCTCATACCAGATATGTATTTAGAGGCTAATATTTTGTATTAATTCTAATATTAAAGCTCTTTGCCTTAAAAATATCGCAATCAAATCTTTCCATATTAAGCAGAATTATTATTATTCCTTAAATTCTTTAAGCACTGCTTGATTTGGTAGTTCATCATAGCCCATATTAAAAAAGGTAAATCCAAAAATATCTGCATATTGTTCAATACGCTTACTAACAGGTGTGCCTGCACCATGACCGGCTTTAGTTTCAATACGGATTAAAGTGGGTGATTCCCCTTCATGAGATTTTTGCAAATTAGCGGCAAATTTAAAACTGTGAGCTGGAACCACACGATCATCATGATCGCCGGTAGTGATCAAGGTGGCCGGATAAGAAGTACCTTGATTTACATTATGAACAGGCGAATACCCTAATAAATATTCAAACATTTCCTGGCTTTCTTCTGAAGTTCCATAATCATATGCCCATCCGGCCCCTGCCGTGAACTTGTGATAGCGTAGCATATCTAACACACCCACAGCCGGGAGGGCCACTTTCATTAAATCCGGACGCTGTGTCATGGTAGCTCCAACCAATAAACCGCCATTAGAGCCACCTTTAATTGCCAAAAACTCTGAGGACGTGTAATTGTTTTCGATTAGGTATTCAGC
>CAMYJF010000003.1 GCA_947258555.1 uncultured Eudoraea sp.
GCACAAGTCGCCACAAACACAACCGATATAGCTACGAACGTCACAGACATTGCTACGAACGCAACGGATATTGCTGCTCATGTGGCAGCCGACTTAGATGTTGACAGCACAAACGAATTAAACTCAACGGTTGCCTTTGACGGTACAAACCTGACAGTGACGGATCCAGGCGGAAGTCTTTCTGCCGATATCTCTGGACTGGCTTATGACGATTCTGCCATCCAGGCACAAGTGACCACAAACACAACCGATATAGCCACCAATGTTGCTGATATTGCGACAAACGTAACAGACATAGCAACTAATGCTACAGACATAGCTACCAATGCGACTGACATCGCTACCAACACAACTGATATTGCATCCAATGCTACGGACATTACCACCAATGCAACAGACATTGCAACGAACGCGACGGATATTGCTACCAACGCAACGGATATTGCCGCTCATGTGGCAGCCGATGGAGATCTTGATAGTACGAATGAAATTCAGACGCTCTCAAAGGCTGGAAATACGATCACATTAAGTGATGGAGGTGGTTCAGTAAATGAAACCGTAACCTCTTTATCTCAGAATACAACAACTGGTGTAGTTACCTATACCGATGAGGCCACTGGAACACAAACAGCCAATGTAGTTTCCACGAATACTGATAATGATATATCGGCTGGGACCGATGGCGGAGCATACTACAAGAGTATGGTAAAAGCAATCGGCAAAATAAGTTCTGCAGGCGCTGTAGTTAGGGCTACAACCGGGATTACCGTTACTAAATTGACTGGAAATGGCCATTATCGGGTAAACCTGCCCACGGGAATGGTGGCAGATGCGAACTACATCATTCACTTGTCTCAACCGAGTCGTAATGGTGCTGGAAATGATGACCCCGGGATTTCATATACCAATCAGACCTCAACGAGTTTCGAAGTGATAATAGGCGATAATGACAATGGGGGAACGAACCGAAATCGCTTTAATTCAGAATTCATGTTTATGATTTTAAACCTCTAACCAATGAAACGATTACTAATCATTATAACTGTATTGCTCATCCATATAGGAGTGTTTGCCCAGATCGATGCCAATTCATTAATGGGATTGATTCATGCTACGACAGCGGAAATGACGGCCATAGTATCTCCGATAGAGGGATCATTGCTTTATAATACAACCGATAATGCTATTTACCAATATAATGGTGTTTCATGGGGAATTGTTGGGCAAACCGGACCCGTAGGTCCACAAGGACCTCAAGGTATTCAGGGGATTCCAGGTGATCCTGCGACAGACGATCAAACACTGGCAACAGACGGTACTTCAGGAAATATTTCAATTACCGGCGGTAATGGAATTTCACTTAATGTAAACGATGCAGACTCCGATCCTACGAACGAGATTCAAAACTTGTCATTAGCAGGTAACGATCTAACAATTTCCAGCGGAAACACAATTACGTTAACCCCTTTGATCGACATAAATCTTGGAAAAGATGACCTGATCCAAGATCCGGAATCCCGTACTTACGACATGAATGCCCAAGATCTGGGCTTTATTAATGGAAATGTGGGTATTGGTAATACAACACCCAACTCTATGCTTCAGATATCGGGTTCGGTATCTGCGCCTATTCGTTCAACAGCGATTAATACATCTTTGGGACCGAATGACTTCACGTTAATAACAACAGAAAAAGATCTTATCATTACGTTACCTGCGGCGAATACTTGCCAAGGAAGGCTTTACCTTATCAAAAATTTTGGAGGTGGGGACAATAATACCAATGTTTTGTATATAAAAAACAATGGCGATCTAGATAATAAAATAGACAATGACAATTTGACGTGGCTTCAAAGTGATGGAGTTAATTGGCATCAAATAAACAAGTTTTAAGATTAATAATATTATACGAAAATCATCCGATCTCGGGTGCAAATTCAAGTAAAGCAAATTTGCTTAATGATTTAAGAAAAGCAATGATCAAGCTGGTAATAACAACAATAAAGCATATCCATTTTTTCTGCATCCTGCTATTGATTAGTCCTTTAATGGCACAGAATGCCGTACACAATTTCGGCAACATCCAAATGCATGACGATGCTTTAGTAGCTTTTCATATTAACCTGATCAATGACGGTATTTTCTATGCAAATCTTGGGCTATGTGGTTTTTATAATACACAGAATGCTTTGACGATTTCTGGAACAAGTATTCCAGTTTTCTACGATGCCGAGATAATGGTAGATGATGGCCTTTACCTGGATATTGGAGTGGGTATACGAAACAACGCTAATTTTGTCAAGGGTAATGTTATGATAGCCAGATCAAACCCGTTAACATATATGAATTACGCCAATGATGCTTTTTATACAGGCCCCGATGATCCTAATAAAATAGACGGTTATGCCGGAATTACAAACAAGGAGTCTTTTGAATTTCCAATAGGCGATCTGAACCGTTTACGTCCTTTGGGTATTCAATCGATGGCGATTAATCCTGTGGCCAGTGCAGCATATTTTTTTGAAGATCCCAATGCGCCAAGCACATTTCCAATGGTGTTTGATACAAGTTTGAAAGTGGATGCTGATCTCACAATCAGTACACGCGAATTTTGGCAGCTGACTAGTACCATTCCTTCGCAGGTTACCTTAAGTTGGGATGCGATGAGCCAGGTGAGCGAATTCATTGACGATATCTCAGAAATTCGTGTCATGGGATGGAATAAGGCACTCGATATTTGGATTGATCTCGGTAATACATCATATACCGGCGATATGAATAACGGCACTGTAACTTCGAGTGATTTTTTACCCGTGGATTATGAAATTATTACCCTGGGAGGAAATAAAGATAACACACCAGCAAATGTTATAAATCTAGGAAACTATTACCTGAGTCCGAATAGCGATGGCGTCAATGATACCCTTATCATTGAGAACTTGTTTCTCTCACCGAACAACACACTTCGTATCTACAACAGATATGGTGTTATGGTATATGAAATGGAAAATTATGACAACCAATTCGACGGCAAGTCTAACGTTAATATGGTGATTAAGCAACCTGATGGACTCGCAGCAGGTATCTACTTTTATACCATCCAAATGCAGGATTTGAACGAGGAGCATCAAGGCTTCATGTACATATCTAATTAATACAATTTGCACGGTGTTGAATCTGGCCTTATTTTTGTTACGTACTACTCCGTATTCCCAAAGCAAAATCCATACATGAAACGAAGATCCTTTATCACTAAATCCGGACTTACCATAACAGCTGCGGGATTCTTGCCTTCGCTTGCATTTTCTCAGACTGAAGAATTCTCAATACTCGAACTGATGGGTAAAGCAGATATTGATCTTTTTGGAGAAGATATCAATTTAAGGGAAGAGGCCTATCACGCTTTCTTAGATATGAGAGACGCTGCTCGTAAGGAGGGTATTGAGATAAAAATAGTATCGAGCTTCCGGAATTTTGACAGGCAAAAAGCCATTTTTGAACGTAAATATGAACGCTTCACGGAAGATGGTCTTGAGCCACTCGCGGCCATTGATAAGATCATAGAATATTCTACAATTCCGGGAACCAGCAGGCATCATTGGGGTACTGATATAGACATCATTGACGGTAATGCGCCGGCTGAGGGAGATGTTTTGGTCTCTGAAAAATTTGAAGAGGGCGGTCCTTATGGTAAACTCAAAACCTGGATGGATAATTATGCTTCTTCCTTCGATTTTCATTTAGTGTACACAGATACTGCCGGAAGACGAGGGTTTAAGTATGAGCCTTGGCATTACAGCTATGCCCCTTTGGCAATTCCTATGCTGAGTAAGTTCAGAAAAAAGAATATCATGGAATTAATACTTCAAGAAGATATCCGTGGTATTGAAAACTGCACTACTGGCTTTTTGAAAACCTATATTCAGGATAATATTTTAGATATCAATCCAGCACTTTTATAGTGAAATTCGTAATTTGTGCGCTACTTAAACGCTAGTCAATTATGAGAAGAGGAAGCTGGAAGGTGCGAATCCTTATTGGATTAGCCATTGTGGCCTTTGCCCTTATCCAACGCTGTAATAACAAGGAAGAAAACCCATATACCGGAAGAGTCCAAAATATTAACATGTCTGCCGACCAGGAGATAGCCATTGGTCTTCAGAGTGCCCCGGAAATAGCTCAGCAACATGGCGGTCTCTATCCAGATCAACGCCTTCAAACCTTTGTAGATCTTGTGGGTAAAAAATTAGTCGATAATAGCATTGCGAGAGAAACCCCATATAAATATGAATTCCATTTACTGGCTGATGAGCGAACGATCAACGCTTTTGCGCTACCAGGTGGCCAGATATTCATAACCTATGCGCTATTCTCCCAATTAAATGAAGCCCAATTAGCCGGAGTTCTGGGACATGAGATCGGACATGTGATCGGAAGGCATTCTGCCGAACGAATAGCCGATAGCCAGTTTTGGAAGACGGTTAGCATGGGTGCAACTGTTGGGGCTGATGCCGGTGGGATAGTCGGAAGTATCGGGCAAAATACCCTATTAACAAATGGTCGTGGAGACGAGTTGGAAAGTGATGATCTGGGTGTGCTATTCATGCTTCGATCAGGCTATGATCCGAACGAAATGATACAGGTGATGAAGATCCTTAAAGCCGCTGCGGGCCCAAACCGGGTACCCGAGTTTCAGAGTTCACATCCGGATCCTGAGAACCGTATCCAGAAAATCAAAGAATCCATAAGAAAGTACAAAGGACAGTAAATAACGCAGATAAGCGATATTTTGGCGTATTTCTCATTTATTTTTCTATATTTGATTTTATCCCAAATCTTTCGAAGCCCCTGATTTAACCCTTATAGCTTTAGATTAATTTTTAATTGAAACTATATGGGAACACTATTACTCTTTAAAAACCTTTATTTCCAAGCATTCGACGACTGTAAACCGGGTTTACTGGTGACAATATTGAAAGTGTATACTTTCTTTTGCCTTACTATGTTATCTCTTCTCTTGTATGCATTTATATACAGAGTTTTCACAGGATTTCAGTTCTAAAGGATACGAATTACCTCTTTTACGAGAACACTATAAAGAGGCAACTAAAAACGCTGACTATTAAGTCAGCGTTTTTTGATTGATGAATAAACTCCAGGGGATGCTTTGCTGGGTGTTGATTGTGTCCTTACTTGTTGTTTATCAACTTATTACATTGCTTATACGTTATTCTTATTTATCAATAGACGAAAGCTGTTGAGCATTGTTTCAGTTTCTCCCCTTTTCTAACGAAATTTTAACACCTTTCAAAGCTCATTATACCCACAAAGCTTTGGTTTATCATAGCAATCCATAATTTTTACTGTTATTTTTGCATTTCGTTAATCGACGACCTATGCAGAAAAAAGTGATATTAATGATCCTCGATGGTTGGGGTAAATCTCCAAACCCTGATGTATCCGCTATTGCTAAGGGGAATACACCCTTTGTAGACGGGCTGTACAATCAATATTCTAATGCAGATTTGCTCACGGACGGACTCAATGTGGGTTTGCCGGAAGGGCAAATGGGTAATAGTGAGGTTGGCCATATGAATTTGGGGGCCGGAAGGATCGTTTACCAGGATCTGGTAAAGATCAACATGGCCGTCGCTGAGAAGTCCATAAATCAAGAGAAAACGGTCCAGGAAGCGTTCGATTTTGCCCGACAAAATCATTCAGCTGTACATTTCCTAGGCTTGGTAAGCGATGGAGGTGTTCACAGCCACATTGATCATATAAAAGGACTTCTGGAAGCGGCCGGAGAAGCTGATCTCCAGGATGTGTATGTACATGCTTTTACGGATGGAAGGGATGTAGACCCAAGAAGCGGCCGGGATTTTATCAAAGATCTTCAAGCGACCTGCAATACCACCGGGGCACAGATCGCCTCTGTTATAGGCAGGTATTTTGCCATGGATAGAGACCACAGATGGGAGCGTGTAAAAAAGGCATATGATGCCATGGTGCACGGTAAAGGTCTTCGTACAGAAAATATTATCGGAGCACTCGAAGCGAGCTATGAGGGAGGCGTGACCGACGAATTCATAGAACCAATTGTCGCAACAAATTCAAACAATGACCCTGTAGGTAAGATCAAGGACGGAGATGTAGTATTCTTTTTTAATTTCAGAACAGATCGCGGTCGTGAACTTACCCAGGTACTAAGTCAGCAGGATATGCCTGAACAAGGAATGCATACCCTGGACCTACACTATGTAACCATGACCAATTATGACGACACCTATAAAGGGGTTCATGTGGTATATCAAAAGGAAAATATCAAACAAACCCTGGGAGAAGTTCTTGCCCAGAATCATAGGTCTCAGATCCGTATCGCAGAAACAGAAAAATATCCGCATGTGACCTTCTTTTTTAATGGAGGTAGGGAAGATCCTTTTCAGGGAGAAAAACGCATTCTTTGTCCTTCACCGAAAGTGGCAACTTATGACCTGAAACCGGAAATGAGTGCTTATGAAATTCGTGATTCAATCTTGCCGGAACTCGAAAAGGAAGAAGCTGACTTCATCTGTCTGAATTTTGCCAATCCTGATATGGTGGGGCATACAGGAATAATGTCCGCCGCAATTAAAGCTGTTGAAACAGTAGATCAATGCGCCAAAACCATTATAGAAAAAGGATTGGAACACGGCTATTCGACTATTGTCATAGCAGATCATGGTAATGCGGATACTATGATCAATCCGGATGGAAGCCCGAATACAGCTCATACAACGAACCCTGTACCCTTGATCTTGGTAGACCCCGATACGCCAAAAGTAAGAGCGGGTGTTTTGGCTGATCTTG
Source organism: uncultured Eudoraea sp. (assembly GCA_947258555.1). GTDB lineage: Bacteria > Bacteroidota > Bacteroidia > Flavobacteriales > Flavobacteriaceae > HDS-28. The sequence goes on from CAMYJF010000003.1 coordinate 6,847, forward strand.
CACCGACGATACTAGAATTGTTGGGTATAGACCAACCTGAATTAATGACTGGTAGTTCTTTGATATCTGACTAATAAATTTGTCAACCTATATGCTTAAAGGAAAGACCGCTGAAGAAATTGAATTATTGAGACAAAGTGCCCAATTGGTTTCCAAAACATTGGGTATGTTGGCCGCGGAGATCGAACCAGGAGTGAGCTCACTTCACCTGGATAAACTTGCAGAAGATTTTATTCGCGATCATGGCGGAGAACCGGGTTTTCTTGGAATGTATGATTTTCCGAACACCCTGAACACGAGTCCCAATGCACAAGTGGTTCATGGCATTCCTACTGATGACCCTTTAAAAGAAGGCGACATCATTTCTGTAGACTGCGGTGTCTTGATGAATGGTTATTACGGTGACCACGCCTATACTTTTCCGGTCGGAGAAATAGCCGAAGCAACTAAAAAATTGTTAGAGGTAACCAAAGAATCACTCTATATCGGCATACGGGAATTTAAGCTTGGCAATCGGGTTGGTGATGTCGGCTTCGCAATACAACAATATTGCGAAAGCCATGGCTATGGCGTAGTACGGGAATTAGTTGGTCATGGGCTTGGGAAAAAATTACATGAAGCCCCGGAAATGCCCAATTATGGAAAAAGGGGGCGAGGAAAGAAATTTGTCGAGGGACTTGTTGTCGCTATAGAACCCATGATCAATATGGGTACAAAGAGGATCAAACAACTTAATGATGGCTGGACGATCCTTGCCGCAGATGGGAAACCCAGTGCCCATTTTGAACACAATGTGGCTATTATCAATGGAAAACCAGCGTTGCTGTCCACATTCAAATATATCTATGATGCCCTGGGTATAGAATCGGATGAGGAAAAAGAATTTCAAGCAACGCTAAGTGCGTAAACGAGATCAATGAAGAAAATAATCGGCTTCTTTCTCAATCTTATTCCCCGGCCCTGGTTGATACGTTTGAGTTATCTGGTCAGACCCCTACTTACTTTTGCCCTCAGGGGTACTTATTATATCGACCCTATAGATGGGAAAACTTTTAGGAAATTTCTTCCCTATGGATATAAGAAGCAACGCGAGAATGTATTAGGTCCGTCTACCTTGTCACTGGAAAGACATAGATTACTTTGGCTCTACCTTCAGAGGGAAACTGATTTTTTTACAGCTCCCAATAAATTTCTTCATGTAGCTCCGGAGCAACCCTTTTTTAAGCGTTTTAAATCCTTGCCGAATCTTGAGTATACCAGTACAGACCTGCATTCTCCGCTCGCAACGGTTAAAGCAGATATCTGTGATCTGCCTTTTGAAGATAATTCCTTTGACGTGATCCTTTGCAATCATGTATTGGAGCATATCCCGGATGATACACAAGCTATGAAGGAATTATATCGGGTGATGAAACCAGGAGGCTGGGGAATCTTTCAAATTCCTCAGGATATTTACAGGGAGGAAACGTTCGAGGATGATTCGATCACCGATAAAGCAGAGCGCACTCGAATTTTTGGCCAGTACGACCATGTACGTATTTACGGTATGGATTATTTCGACCGACTTGAAAAAGCAGGATTTAAAGCAGAAGGGATTAATTATACAGCCGAATTTATTCCTGAAGATATTGAACGATACGGACTGGCTGAGGGAGAACTTATCCCTCTAGTACGTAAATCTTAGTAAGCTACCAATTCCTGAAATCCAGGTGTCCTGAATTCCTGTAATTCACCTTCATCATCCACATAGATTAAATATCCATCCAATTCCCTGTGGGCAGATAAAAAGGCGATCGACTCAGCTAATGGCATAGCCATAAAAGCAGTTGCATAACCATCTGCTTCTGCACAGCTAGCCGCCAATACAGTAGCTCCCAGCATATTCGAATTTTTCGTATAACCCGTTTTAGGATCTATAGTATGTACATATTTCATCCCCGTGAGCGAGTCTATCCTAAATTTCCTGTAATTTCCTGATGAAGCCATCGCCCTGTCTTTCAACTGAATCGCTAATTTGAGTCGGCGTCCGAACTCTACCTGCGGATCATCGATCCCAACTGTCCACTCCTTCTGTTTATTTTGATTTATCCCTCGAGATACAACCTCCCCTCCTACTTCCACAAGAAAATCTTCTATTCCCTTTTCCTCCAATAGTACGCCTAATCGGTCTATAGCATATCCCTTGGCAATGGCATTAAAATCAAGCTGTATCCCTTTTACGTCTTTTTCTATGATATCATCATCCGTAAGCCTGATCTTCTCTAAGCCCACATATTGCAACAAGCTATCTACTTTTGTACTATCCAAAACCTGCATCTTCCCGGGTCCGAATCCCCATGCATTGACAAGTATCCCAACAGTAGGATCAAAATACCCTTTCGTTTCGGCGTGAATTCTCTTAGATAGCCCAAATACTTCCTGAAACATCGCATCTACCTTGATTGTAGTAGCTCCGGCATTGATCTTTGAAATATCAGAATCGGCAATGTAGGTAGACATAGAGGTGTTGATATGAAGGAAGGTAGAATCAATTTCTTTCTGAAGGTCCGCATTTTCTTGAGCAAAGAACAGGATGCTATAGTTAGTACCTAATGCCCCACCGGCATACCGGTGTAATACACTATTGTCTTTTTCCTGGCAGGAGATCAATGCCAGTAAAAGCAAACTGATCCATATAGGGTTATATTTCAATAAGTCCTTCATAATCCACAAGATAGGGTTCATTTAGGTATACGGGTAAGGCATTATCCTGGGCATTAGCTAAACCCACACCAGCGAAATAAGTGCGTGCCTCTTGTTTTAAGGCGTGAGATTTGATCTTCTCCATCAGCCCAATATCGTAATCAGCGGGGACATTTGGATGGGTAACAGGTCTGACTACAATGAAATGAAGTTCCTTATCCTTCAAGCAAACGAATTGTGGGTTTTTTTTCAACTTGCTGTTTACAGCCATGAATTCAAAGCCATCTGCCTCCAGTTGGCGCCCTACGATATTCATGGCCAGGTAATGTAGTTCTTGTAATGTTAACGCTTTCATGAGTACGGATAAAAAAACCGATACTTCCATATCGGTTTTCTTGTTGGTTAACGTTCGCGATTATCCTCCGAAATCATCGAATCGGATATGTTCATCCGGGATTCCAAAGTCCTCTCCCATTTTCTGGACGGCCTTATTCATTAACGGGGGCCCGCAGAAATAAAGTTCAATATCTTCAGGGGATTCATGGTGTTCTAAATAATTATCGATCACCGAATTATGGATAAATCCAACAAAACCATCCCCGGGGGCATCAATGTCTTCCTTGACCTTCCAATTATCTACATCCAATGGCTCAGACAGGGCCATATAGAATTTGAAGTTTGGAAATTCTTCTTCCAGGGATTTGAAATGATCTATATAGAACAATTCCCGCTTCGATCTACCTCCGTACCAGAAGGTCACCTTCCGGTTCGTTTTTAAGGTTTGGAAAAGATGGTATAAATGTGAGCGCATAGGTGCCATTCCTGCACCTCCACCTACATACAACATTTCAGATTCTGATTCATTGATGAAGAATTCTCCATAAGGGCCTGAAATGGTCACCTTATCTCCTGGTTTTTGCGCAAAAATGTAAGAAGATGCAACGCCCGGATTTACATCCATCCAGGAATTCTTTGAACGATCCCACGGCGGTGTTGCGATCCGAACATTAAGCATGATCTCCCTACCTTCTGCAGGGTAAGAAGCCATGGAATAAGCGCGCTCTACTGTTTCGTTGTTTTTCATCACCAAAGGCCAGAGATTGAATTTATCCCATTCAGTCCGGAATTTATCCGGTGTCTCATGCTCCTCGGGGTGCGCAGTGATATCAATGTCTTTATATAGTATCTCACATGGTGGGATCTCGATCTGGATATAGCCACCTGCTTTATAATTCATTTCCTCAGGGATCTCGACCACAAACTCCTTTATAAAAGAGGCCACATTGTAGTTTCTCACAACTGTCGCTTCCCACTTCTTGATACCAAATACCTCTTCAGGTATGGTGATATCCATGTCTTGTTTTACCTTGACCTGGCACGCAAGTCGGGCACCTTCATTTAATTCACGCTTCGAAAAATGCGGGGTTTCTGTAGGCAACGCTTCGCCACCTCCGGCAAGGACATGACATTCACACTGAATGCAAGTACCCCCGCCACCACAAGCGGATGGCAAAAAGATCTTTTGATTACCCAGAGTGGAGAGCAGTGAACTCCCTGAAGGTACTTGAAGTTCCTTCTCCCCATTGATCGTAATGGTCACAGGACCTGATGGCGCCAGTTTTTCTTTAGTAAACAATAATAAAGCTACCAGCATTAGCAACAGGACCATAAAGGCCAAAACCGTGATCAGAATAGTACCAAGCGTGCTTGCTAAGATCATTCGTTCGTATTTATATCGGTGTATGAAACAGCATTGGCAGCCATTTCATCTTTTTTCTTTTTCTCTTCTTCTTCTTTGATCTCCTCCTTTTTGGCTGTAGTCTCTTCCACAGGAACGACAGAATCTCCGCCACCTGTAAGCATTCCGCCAAAACTTTGAAATCCAATACCCATTAAGCCTGTGATAATAAATGTGATCCCAAGGCCTCTAAGAGGAGCTGGTACATTGGAATAACGGATCTTTTCACGGATCGCAGCGATGGCCAAAATTGCCAGGAACCAACCAATTCCGGAGCTAATTCCGTAATTAAGTGCTAAACCGAAAGTGGCTATCTCGCGCGATTGCATAAAAAGCGAACCACCCAGGATCGCACAGTTTACAGCAATAAGCGGCAAGAAGATCCCAAGGGAATTATACAAGGCGGGAGAAAATTTTTCAACAACGATCTCTACCAATTGAACCATGGTAGCAATCGTGGCTATAAATAGAATAAAGGATAAGAAGCCAAGATCATAATCGGCATACTCTGGTCCTAACCATACCAAAGCTCCATCGCGAAGCAAATACTGATCCAGCAACCAGTTAAGCGGAACGGTCACGGCCAATACAAAAATTACTGCAGCACCAAGGCCAACAGCAGTTGCCACTTTCTTTGAGACGGCCAGATAAGAACACATCCCAAGGAAGACAGCAAAGACCATATTATCTATAAAGATCGATTTAAAAAATAATTCTAAATGCTCTAACATAGTCTCTTAGTTTTCTTCGATTAATGCCCGGTTCTTAGAGCGTTGTACCCAAATGATAAGACCCACCACGATCAGGGCCGCCGGAGGGATGATCATAAAACCATTATTCTCATAGCCTGTAGCGTATAGCCCTGATTTTGCAACAGGATCACCCAAAACCTTAATACCAAACAAGGTGCCTGAACCTAGTAGTTCTCTGAAAAAACCAACAATGATAAGGATAACACCATATCCTAAGGCATTACCGATCCCATCCAGAAAAGCTTTCCAGGGACCGTTACCCAATGCAAAGGCCTCAAACCGACCCATAATAATACAGTTGGTAATGATCAAGCCCACAAATACAGACAGGGTCTTACTGAGTTCATAGGCAAAAGCTTTCAGCACCTGATCGACAATGATCACCAATGTCGCTACGACGATTAACTGCACGATGATCCGGATCTTGTTCGGGATCATATTTCGCATTAATGAGATCACGACATTCCCCACGCCCAATACAAAAATTACTGATATGGCCATCACAACGGAAGCTTTTAGTTCAGCTGTAATGGCAAGTGCGGAACAGATACCTAATACCTGGATGGTAATTGGATTGTTGTCCGCCAGGGGATCAAGGATCAGGTTGGTATCTTTCTTTGAGAGTAAAGCCATCTTAATTTGATCTGATAGATTCGAAATAATTTCTATATAGGTTAACACTCTCTCTGATCATTGCCGACACTCCGTTCCCGGTAATGGTGGCACCAGCTAGGGCGTCTACTTCATTGTCATCTTTTATTGTATTCAAAGGATCATTATTTCCTTTGACCACTGCGATACCTGCATATCGCTCCCCATCCAGGATCTGCTCCCCGATGAAATCGTCCATGAAATAGCGCATTTTAATATTTGCTCCCAAGCCAGGCGTTTCCTGCTTATGGTCAAAATAGATCCCTTGCACGATCAACTGGTCATCAACGGCAACAAATCCCCATATAGCATCCCACAAGCCTTTACCGTACATAGGGATGATGTGGTATTTTTTACCGTCTTTTTCACCTATAAAGACCGGAAGTCGCGCCGGATTTCCTCGCTTTAAGGCATCCAACTGCTTTTTCATGTCGATCAGGTAGGCTTCATTATCGGTTGTGATCTCTCCAGCGCTAATTACTAATTGCTCTTTTATGTATTCAGTAAAGACCGATTCGACTACAGTAGTGGGGATAAAATTCACACTTCCTTCGTCTTCATTCTCATTTACACCCATGGCGTAAAGGATATTCTGCTGCTTTTCAAAACGCTCATTTTCTTCAATACGAGGTTTTAACCCGGTTGCCAGGTAAGCAAGCAAGGAACCGACAACGATCACCATAATACAGGCGAACAAGACGGTGTACATATTTTTTTCTGTATTCAAAGCCATAACTAAACCGTTTCTGCTTCTAATTCTTCTGCTGCGGCTGTCGGAGCATAGATCCGTGCCTGCTTCCTTCGTTTCATGCGTCTTCTCACATTCCCTCGGATCACATAATGATCAATTGTCGGTGCAAAGACATTCATTAAAAGGATCGCCAGGAAGACACCTTCAGGATAAGCCGGGTTAAATACCCGGATCATTACTGACAGCAATCCGATCAGGAATCCATAGATCCATTTCCCTCTATTTGTCTGCGAGCCCGTGACCGGGTCCGTCGCCATAAATACAATACCAAATGCAAGTCCGCCCACGATCAGGTGCTGCCAGAAATCGAAACTCATGAGGCCATAAAAGTTACTGCTCTCTGAGATGATACCCGCATCGGCAATACCATTGAATATAAGCCCCATTGCGAGGGCACCGATAACAGCACTAACCATAATACGCCAACTGGCGATCTTACTAAAAACAAGGAATAAACCTCCTAATAAGCACAGAAAGGCAGAGGTTTCTCCTATAGACCCCGGAATAAAACCGAAGAACATGTCAGATATGCTGTAAACCCCTTCCACACTATTATTCTGGGCTAAATATCCCAAAATGGTTTCGCCGGAAATAGCATCAGCTGTCCCGGTACGCTCCATTGCCTGGTGTACCCATACTTTATCACCGCTCATCCATGTAGGATACGCAAAGAATAAAAAGGCACGTATGGTCAATGCCGGATTAAGGATATTCATCCCTGTTCCACCAAATACCTCTTTTCCGATCACTACGCCAAATACAATGGCAACAGCAAGCATCCACAAAGGAGTATCTACAGGAACGATCAAGGGTACAAGCATTCCTGTCACCAGGTAACCCTCTTCTACTTCATGTCCTTTGATCACGGCAAAGATGAATTCTATAAGTAATCCAACTCCGTAGGATACAATTACAATGGGCAGGACCAATGTCAGACCTAACCAGAAGTTCTCAAAAGTGAAGAAGTTTCCAAACAACGATAACTCTCTTGATACACCTGCGGCCGCATCTATGGCTGCAAAATGCTGATACCCGGTATTGAACATGGAAAAGATCAGAATGGGGATCAATGACATGATCACTGTATTCATCGTACGCTTCAAGTCGTCCGCAGCCCGCACATGAGAACCATTATGTGTAGTTTCATCCGGGGCAAATAGGAAGGTATGAAATGCATTAAAAGCCGGAGCCATCTTCTTACCACGCATTTGGTGCTTGATAATGTGTAGCCGCTTTTTAAATGTCAATCGTTTATCTCTGCTCATATTAGCCTATTTCTTGATGCAACAGATCCAGTCCTTCCCGGATGATCTGTTGATGGGGTTGTTTAGAGATGCACACAAATTCTGTGAGTGAAAAATCCTCAGGGATCACTTCGTATAAACCTAGTTGCTCCATTTCATCGAGGTCTTTCACCATGCACGCTTTAAGCAATTGCAAGGGATAGATATCCAATGGAAAAACTTTCTCATACATTCCCGTCACTACAAAGGCGCGGTGTTCCCCATTGGTATTGGTGTCCAGATCAAATTTCTTTTTGGGTTGCATCCATGAAAAAGTCAGTGCTCGTGTGGCCGAAACCTTATTGAAAACAGGCTTATTCCATCCAAAAAATTCATAATCATCGCCTTCCGGAATACAGCTCACTGTATTATTATAGAATCCGAGATGGCCATCCTGTTTGCTTCTTAAGCCTGTAAGGACATCGCCATTGATCACCCTGAATCGCTTAATATTTACACCACTACCATAAAGGAAAGTGGCTATTTCTGCTCCTATTTTAGTCGTAAAATACTTGGGATTCTTAACCGCAGAACCCACTAATGCAATAAGGCGTTCCGGGTTGAAAATGCCACTCAGCAAGCACTCACCTATGATTACCAGGTCTTGTGGACTCAAAGTCCAAACCAATTCTCCTTTGTTAATAGGATCTATTTTGTTTATCTGGGTTCCTACGAGTCCGGCCGGATGTGGACCGCTAACTTTATGGATCTTAGCACCTGAAAGTTGGGCCATAGGAGAATTTCCTTTCTTCCCAATCGAGACATGTACATCTCCTGGTGTTAATTTACCTAAAGCAGTCACCGCTGCCTGAAGTGCTTTTTCCTTTCCCTGCAATACATAATCTAAATCCGCTGCAAGGGGTGCCGTAGTATATGCCGAGATAAAAATCGACTTTGGTGTTGTTTCCGGATTAGCGATAAAATCGTAAGGGCGTTGTTTGATAAAAGGCCAACATCCCGTTTTAAGTAAAAACGATTTGATCTCTTCTGCATTGGCTGACAAATGATCTATCTTTTCATGTTGAACTTGAGATTGCTCCTTGTCTGCCAGGATCTTGATCATGAGGATACGGCGCCTGGCACCGCGTTCAATAGCTGCGATCTCCCCGCTAACCGGAGAAACAAACTGCATTTCGGGAATATCTTTATTGTAGAAAATAGGCTCACCCGCTTTGACCTCAGCACCTTCCTTAACAAGCATCTTAGGGGTCATGCCGTGAAAATCATTCAAATTAAAGGCATAAACATTAGATAATACAGCTTTGGAGTTGGTAAGTTCTGCAGCGCCAACAAGATTGATGTGTAAGCCCTTTTTAATTCGAATGTCTGTGGACATTAAATAGCCGTTTGGGTTAGAAAATTTCGCGTCAAAAATACTACTTAAAGCCTTTCTATCATAATAATTAACTAGAAAATTGGGCATTAGAACGAGCTTACTTTTTTAGGTATGCTTTTTGTTTACCTTTGTCTGTTTTAATTAACGATATTGGCAAAATTCCTTAAACATATCTTATCCATACTGATCGTATTTCAGGGGGCAGCCCAGGTACAGCAAGAGGTTAATCCACCTGAGAATATAAAAACGATCATATTTCGGGGTCCTACCGAAGACCAATTCCCCATTGTACAATTAGGGGACGAAATGTATTTGGAATTTGATGATCTTAATGCTGCAGAAGATGATTATTACTACAAGATCGTCCATTGTGACTATGACTGGACTCCCAGTCAGCTGTTAAAATCTCAATATTTAAGAGGTGTAGATAACCAGCGTATCATTGACTACGAGAACAGCTATTCCACACTTCAGCCCTATTCCAATTACCGATTGCGAATTCCTAATACGAATGTGAGCCTGAAAGTTAGCGGCAACTACCTATTGGAGATATATGACACTTATAATGAGCTTGTATTTTCAAGGCGCTTTGTTGTTTATAAAAATCTGGTCGGTGTGGGTGTGAGTTTAAAACGTGTGCGGGATTTTGACTATTTAAATGAAAAACAAAGCGTACAATTCTCCATCAATGCAGGAGATTTTCAATGGGTGAATCCAAAGAAAGAAGTGAAAGTGGCCATTTTGCAAAATTATCAGTGGGATTCTGCTTTATATAATATTGCCCCTCAATATACAGTTGGCCGGCAATTGGTCTACCGATATGACAAGGAAACGAGTTTCTTCGGTGGTAATGAATATCTGAATTTTGATACAAGTGATCTGCGCGCACCGACAGCTGCCATCTCACGAATCGAATATAAAGAGCTCTACCATCACTATTTATTTGCGAATAGGTTCAGGAGCAAAGAACCCTATACCTATTTCCCGGATATAAATGGCGATTTTGTCCTGCGTACTTTTCAGGGCAGAGATACATCCAGAGAATCCGAGTATACGCAGGTACATTTTTTCTTGCCTTATGAGCCCGAATTGGGACTAGACGACGTATATATCTGTGGGAGATTCAACAATTATGCATTTGAAGAATCAAATAAGATGACATACAATCCGGATAATGGAATGATGGAAGCTGTTATGCTTTTTAAACAAGGCTTTTACAATTATAAATATATATTGGCCAATAAGGAGGACCCCACTAAGATGAGTGTTATTAGCGGCGACTTCCATTTCACTGAAAATAACTATACTGTTTTGGTATATTACCGAAACTTTGGAGATCTTTATGACAGCATTATTGGCTTGGGGTCTGGTAATTCAAGGAATATCACCAATTAAGAAATATCTCACTTAAAATGATCGTTCTGGCTGGGTTTCAGTTAGAACCGTTCATCGATTTTTGCTCATACAACCTGAAAATAAAAGGATTCACCGATAATATTCTGCAATACTTTTGAAAACTTATTCCATTCCTTATCTTGCATCGGACTATCATATACCTGATACCAAAGTTAAACACTAGACCATAACTCTTGATTCTATGATCACAAAGGTAACCCGAGGCATAAAGATCTCTGTCGATACAACTTTCGAAGGCACATTCTTTAAGAACTACAAAATGCACTTTGCATTTGGCTATACCATCACAATAGAAAATCAAAGCAATGATTCCGTTCAACTTACTTCCAGACATTGGGAGATCTTTGATGCGTTGAATGAATTTGAAGTGCTCGATGGTGAAGGGGTGATAGGCAAAAAACCAGTTATTCGCCCAGGCGAATCTCATACCTATAGTTCCGGTTGTTTATTAGCTTCCCCTGTAGGTTCCATGAAAGGACATTACAACATGGTGAATTTTGCTACTTCGGAGAAATTCAGGGTCTATGTCCCTACCTTTAAGTTCAATGCCCCTTTTGCACTGAACTAAAATCTCGTTTATAACTCTTAGCTTTTTTTAGCATCCAGTTTCGTACCTTTGCCCCCATTTTAAACGTCAAATAGTTGAACATGGGAAAAGGCTTTTTTCAAGTCCCCTGGGCCACCAATGAAACCATCTTAGGGTATGCCCCGGGAAGTCCGGAACGCGAAGCAGTTCAGGCTCAATACAAAACATATTTTAACGGAAAGGCAGATGTGCCTTTATATATAGGTAGTGAGGAAGTACGCACCGGGAATACACGCAGTATGTCGCCTCCACATGACCACACCCATTCTGTAGGACAATACCATCTTGCAGAGAAAAAGCATGTGAGTTCTGCCATTGAGGCTGCCCTTGAAGCCCGGATCAAATGGGCGCAACTTCCCTGGGAACAACGTGCGGCCATTTTCCTCAAAGCTGCTGATCTGATGGCGGGCCCGTATCGAGCCAAAATGAATGCAGCGACTATGATCGCACAATCAAAGACCATCCACCAGGCCGAGATCGATTCGGCCTGTGAGTTGATCGATTTCCTGCGATTCAATGTACAATTCATGGCCGAGATCTACAGCCAGCAACCAGAGTCGTCAGAAGGGATCTGGAACCGTGTAGAATACCGCCCACTGGAAGGATTTGTCTATGCCATTACCCCTTTTAACTTTACGGCCATTGCCGGAAACCTGCCATCCAGTGCAGCCCTGATGGGCAATGTGGTGATATGGAAACCAAGCTCTAACCAGGTGTTTTCAGCCAAAGTGATCATGGATGTGTTTAAAGCAGCAGGACTTCCGGATGGCGTGATCAATATGATCGCCGGGAATCCCGCAATGATCACAGATACAATATTGGATCACCCAGATTTTGCCGGCATCCATTACACCGGGTCAACAGAGGTTTTTCAATCCCTTTGGAAGCAGATAGCAAACAATATAGCGCAGTACAAAACCTACCCGAAGATCGTTGGAGAAACGGGGGGGAAAGATTTTATCATTGCACATCCCACAGCTCCAGCACAACAGGTGGCAACGGCCATAGTTCGCGGAGCTTTTGAATACCAGGGCCAAAAGTGTAGTGCAGCCAGTCGGGTCTACCTGCCAAAAAGCACGGCCGATACCATACTGGACGCGGTTAAAAAAGATGTCGCCTCTTTCAAGCCACCGGGAAGTCCGGAAGACATGAGCAATTTCATAACTGCCGTGATCAATGAAGGCTCTTTTGACGATCTGGCCGGGTATATAGACAGGGCCAAGGCTGACAAAGATGCTGAGATCATCGCCGGCGGTGGATATGACAAGAGTAAAGGTTATTTTATTGAGCCTACGGTTATCCTTACAACCGATCCGAAATATGTGACCATGAAGACCGAATTGTTCGGGCCGGTAGTAACCATTTATGTCTATGAGGATAAAGACTGGTCTAAGACGCTCGACCTTGTAGATGGGACTTCTGAGTATGCCTTAACAGGAGCAGTAATGGGCACGGATCGATATGCGTTGGATGAAGCAACACGTGTTCTGGAGAATTGTGCCGGAAATTTCTATATCAACGATAAACCTACAGGAGCTGTTGTAGGCCAGCAGCCCTTTGGAGGTGCCAGGGCTTCGGGAACAAATGATAAAGCAGGTTCAGCACAAAATCTATTGCGTTGGGTTTCACCCAGGTTGATCAAGGAAACCTTTGTTACTCCGGAGGATTATAAATATCCTTTCTTAGGATAATATGAGATTAGAGATTATTTTAAACCCCTTGTAATCCAAGGGGTTTTTCTTTTTAGATTTTCCTTCTTGAAACGAATTCCCTAATTTGAATCCGCCAGCCCAAAATTTTAAGATCGTTCCAATGATACGCCCGTACATTCTCGCTGAAACCAACTGGAAACAGGTCAGGGATCAGAACTATGAAATAGCTGTCCTGCCCTGGGGAGCTACCGAAGCCCATAATTACCATTTACCCTACGGCACCGATAATATAGAAGGTACGTCCATAGCCGAGGAATCAGCCAGGATCGCTTGGGAACAAGGAGCAGAAGTGGTTGTGCTTCCAACTATCCCTTTTGGGGTGAATACCGGACAACGGGATATCTATTTGGATATTAACATGAACCCAAGTACGCAATTCGCTGTGCTCAAGGATATTCTGGATGTTCTGGATCGGCAGGGGGTTAAAAAGTTTATGCTCCTCAATAGCCATGGGGGTAATAACTGGAAATCTATTATCCGCGAATTGGGCGGCGTATTCCCCGATATGTTTCTGTGTGTTACCAACTGGCCCGGGTCCGTAGATCGGTCGGCATATTTTGAAAACGATGGAGATCATGCCGAGGAGATGGAGACGAGTTTAATATTGCACCTGGCGCCACAATGGGTATTACCAAAATCAGAATGGGGTGAAGGGTCAGAAAAAAAGAATACACTCAAAGCCTTCCATGAAGGATGGGCCTGGACAGAACGACCCTGGTCAAAGATCAGTAAAGATACGGGCGTAGGCGATCCTTCGAAAGCTACCGCCGAAAAAGGAGAAAAATTTTTCCAAGCTGTTTGCATAAAAATGGGACAGCTCATCTCAGATATTGCGAAAGCCGATATAAAAAACTTGTATCAATAGGAAAACACAATATGACCATTCAAGAATTAGTAAACATAAAGGAATTCATCCTTTCCATAAGGGGGAAGGATGTCTGCGGAAAATACATGTCTGTTGTATTTTTCGGGAGGATCCGGAAAGACCCGGTCTGCTCAATTACCGACTTTACCTAGCTGCCGAAACTTATCATTAAAACGATGACTGCAAGGCAGACACACTTGACAAGTAGAAGGATATCGACCGCCAATTTCGATGGTTGAGCGGGGCTAGAATTGTAAGATATTTTATATCTCATGTTCATCTTTTCTTACATATTCAACGACAAAGTTCCACAATTTATTATTGAAAGTCAACACTTTAGGGATAAAAAGCCCGAAGGAATCAAGCTTTTATAGCCCCAATCGCATAAAAATTCAATACATTTATGGGGCTATGAAAACGAAGATCTTACCCCTTTTGTTTGCCTTCCTTCTGAATCTATCTTGTTCCTCTAATGCCGATCCTATAAGCGAAGATGACACTGCTCAGATCCTACACGATATTACAGTGGTAACAAGCTCTTATACAGCTATTTATGAGTATAATATTTTAAGGACAGATAACGTCATCAATAATACGGATCTAACAGCTGCTTACGGATTATCGCCTGCCTTCACCTATTTACATACAACGGCCAACAAGCTCACATTTTATACATTGGCAGGCAATAGCTTTGATATATTCCAAAAGGAAATTGGAAATTCTAATATTCGGGTCTTTGATAACATTTGTAAAGAAGCGCTGGATGAAACGCACTATTTTGCCCGCAATTCAGATAATAAGATCGTCCAGCTGGGCGTCGGTGTCTCAACTACAGGGGCTCCGGGCCCTGAACTTTTTGTCAAATTTTTCGACCCTTCAACTTCGACTTGTACGAGAATCCCGGTCGGCAATGGTTTCCTGGCGAGCCAGAGGGGAGCTCTCATCTTTGAGGAAACACTTTATATGGCTTACCAGGATTTTGAAACAGATTTATATGTCCTGGCGCAAATTGATCTTACCGCTGAAGAACGAGTTGGCGATATTCGCTTCGAAAAACCGTACACCATAGCGATCAAAGAGGGTGCTGAACTTCACGCCTTTTTTGAAGATGATGTGTACCAGGTATATGACGCAAATTCCTTTGCCTTGATCAGTGAAGGGTTCTTAAATGATGGTGGGGTTCTTGGTGGCGAAGGACTTTTGGATACGAATTTCAGGGATGATGAAATTCTGGTTTTTATTTCTTATCAACAACCCTCGGAGATAAGTACGGGTCCAGCCGTTATGGATCTGAAAACAGGAGACCTCATCCAGGGCAATAATAGCTTTTTATTTGATCTGCGAAGGGCCTTGATAGATGACTTGCAATATGAGATCTTCTTTACCTCCTTTGCAGTTAATTTGGAGACAGGTGCAGTTGTATGCGGATTTTTGAAAGCCGGCCAGCAAAAAGGCGGCGTTGTTTATACCACTTTTGACGGCGACATCCTGAAAGTAGTAGAAGTTGAAGGGATTCCGGGCCGAATCGTCCTTCAGTAAATCTTCTTTTCAAGTTTTATATCTTTAGCAAGTATAATCAGAACAACTCATAGGGGCTGATAAAATGCTCAGCACCCTAACTTCTATCCCTGTAAAACCTTACCCATGAATCACCCATTCAGATCATACTGTATGCTATTTATTAGCACACTCCTCTTTTATAATTGTCAACAGCAATCTATGCCTGTGTCTAATTTATCCCTGGAACCCATATTCTCAGACCATATGGTACTGCAACAAAGTACTAATGCGGCAATTTTTGGCACAAGTGCCCCGGAAACCCGGGTGTCTGTTGTTGGTAGTTGGGGAAACTCGGCCACTACCTATTCCGATGAACATGGGAAATGGCAAGTTAAGATCGTGACTCCGCAGGCAGGCGGTCCTTTCGAACTAAAAGTGGAGACAAGGGATACAACAGCCGTTTTTAAGGATGTACTGATCGGTGAAGTATGGTTGGCCTCAGGACAGTCCAATATGGAAATGCCACTCACAGGATTTCTACCCGCCGAACCTATCGATAATAATGAGGAAGAGATTAACTCGGCCAATTTCAACAAGATCAGAATGCTTACGGTACAAAGGAATATGAGTCCTTTACCTATAGACGCCCTTAATGGCCACTGGCTGATCTGCCACCCGGATACGGCGGCTACCTTTAGCGCTACGGCCTATTTCTTTGCCAGAAGACTACATAAAGAATTCAATGTGCCAGTTGGAATAGTTCACAGCAGCTGGGGAGGTACAGTTGCCGAAGCCTGGGCCAGTGAAGATGGGTTGAGTGATTTTCCGCAATTTCAAGAGGTTATTAAAAATTACGAGCAAAGCATAAGTGGAGCAAAAGAATGGTTGTCACAATTTGGCAAAACATCCATTCCAAATGACCTGAAAACTTTTGAAGCCCAGGATTTCGAAGATGCGAACATCGCAGCTCAGGAATTTGATGATGCCAATTGGAGTGAGGTAACACTCCCATTAGATCAGGTCACCACTGAAGTGCTCTTGCCAGATTCGGACCAGCTCCAGAGCCTCCACGGTGTATTTTGGTTTCGAAAAACCTTTGATCTTGAGGAAATTCCGGTCGATATGGTCTTTTCAATAGGTGCTATTGACGATGCCGATCTTACCTATATAAATGGTGTGAAGATCGGGTCGACATGGAGTTGGCAAGAGAAGCGTGAATACCCTATCCCGGCTGGCGTCTTAAAACAAGGTGAAAATGTAGTATCTATTCGGCATTTTGACGGGGGAGGCGGATCTAATCTCAGTGGGCCTATACATTTAAGCAACGCCCAAGGCGCTACCCTTTCCCTGGAAGGATCCTGGAAGGGACGATTGTATGCAGATATATTTTTGGATTCCCTGGTCACCTATGATTTAGAAAAAAGCGGGGCATTGGCTGAAAGGCCTTTTGTTCCTTCAAGCTCTCCAAATGACTTGCCCTCTTCCCTTTTCAATGGAATGTTGAAACCTCTAATCCCTTATACCATCAAAGGCGCACTTTGGTATCAGGGCGAAAGCAATGTGGGCAGGGCTGAAGAGTACAAGACTTTATTTCCTGCTATGATAAAGGATTGGCGTACACAATGGGGGTATGAATTCCCTTTTTACTTTGTACAGATCGCCCCCTTTAATTACGGTAATGATCTTTCTCCTGCCCTGAGGGATGCACAGCGACATAGTCTCCTGACTCCAAAGACTGGAATGGCGATCACTATGGATATTGGCCACCCGGAAAATATTCATCCGGGCAATAAACAGGACGTTGGGAATCGTTTGGCCTTGTTAGCGCTTGCCAATGAGTATGGGGTGAATTTGCTCAAGTCAGGGCCTCTATTCAGTACCAAAACACAGTATGAAAATACGCTTATGCTGGATTTTGAATATTCGGGTGATGGGTTGGTTGCCGGTCCCATGGGGTTGCGCAACTTTGAGGTCTCGGGCGAAGATGGTATTTGGCATGAAGCAGAAGCACGCATTATTAATGGGAATGTGATCGTTTCGTCACCGAGCGTACCTCAACCCTTAGACGTTAGATACGGATGGAAGGATTATGTAGAAGCAAGCTTGTTTAATTCAGAGGGTTTACCAGCTTCATCATTCACATCCCGGGACTAGGGTTCTCTCCTTAATTTGCCTAATTTTAATACACAACCCTTCCATAAATAAGTATATGAATATTGAAGATAGCCTCACTTTAAATGAGGACAAGCCCGCAGTATTGAGCATTCAGAAATCGGATCACCTAAATTTAATGGCCATTGGCCTAGTCCGGGATCAACTATTAAAGAAGCACAAAACAAGTGTCCCCACTACATTGGTGGTGTTAAAAGGAGGAATACTATTTGAGCTCGACAATACACAGATCCCCCTGGCAATACATGATGTTTTTCAGGTGCCTGTTAATAAGGAACATGAGGTTATGGGAACGGAGAGTGAAAATATCTTTATCTTACTTAAAGAAAAATAGTTTCGGTCGGTAAAATACTGGCTATCATTAGCTTAAATTAACTTCCTTATGACAAGTGAGAAGTGGAAAACAACGCTTCAATTCTATGATGATCTGGTGGCGCAATGCCCCCGCTTTGAACGCAAAGGAAAAAACATGCCCTATACATCGGCGAATGGCTATATGTTTTCGCTATTAAATAAAAATGCAGAACTGGGGATACGGTTTTCAAAAGATGTGCAAAAGGCCTATATGGAATCTATTCCTACCACCCTGTATAAATCATACGGAGCCACTATGCACGGATATGTTCTGATCCCCGAAGCTTTATATACTGAACCTAAAAAGTTAGTTGAAATGCTCAATGAAGGCTATGATCATGTAATGACTTTAGAACCGAAGTAGTTTATCAATTGAGAAAACAGAATTCAGAAAAATAAGATCATGAGGTTCAAAAAATATATAAACGAACTCAAGCGGCGCAATGTTTTCAAGGCTGCTGTAGCTTATATTGTTTTTGCCTGGCTTTTACTGCAAGTTGGTTCAACTGTCCTGCCTATACTGAATGCCCCTGAGTATTACATGAAAATTCTGTTAGTACTCCTGCCAGTAGGGTTGCCTCTGTGGCTTATTTTCGTATGGGTATATGAGATCACTCCTGAGGGTCTGAAAAAGACGGAAAGTGTTCCTGAAAGCGAGTCCATCTCAGGCGATACCAGTAATACATTAAATAAGGTCATTATTACCACTTTGTCATTGGTGGTCCTGGTACTTGCATTCCAATTATTCGGACAAAAGATTGCCAAAAGTAGTACCTGGAAAAAATCAATTGCTGTTTTGGCCTTCGCAGATATGAGCCCTGAAAAGGATCAGGAATATTTCTCAGATGGGATCAGTGAAGAACTCTTGAACCTGCTCGCGCGTAACCCTGAATTACGCGTAATTAGTCGAACCTCATCATTCTCCTTCAAGGGCAGTAATGCCACAGTGGAAGAAATTGGAAAAACCTTGAATGTCACTCATGTGCTGGAAGGTAGCATCAGAAAATCGGATAATACGATCAGGATCACTGCCCAATTGATCGACATAGAATCGGGCGGACATGTCTGGTCTGAAACCTTTAACAGAGATTTTGAGGATATCTTAAAAATTCAGGATGACATTGCGACTAGAGTTACAGAAAAGCTGCAATTAACCCTACTTGGCAGGGATACAAAGAATAGAGTAGTAAATCCGGAAGCCTACACCTTATACCTCAAAGCTATCTATATGATTTATGAAAATACCCGTGAATCTTATGGTCAGGCCGAGCAACTCGTATTACAAGCCATAGCTTTAGATTCTACCTACCCGCCTTTTTATTCAACTCTTTCAGGTATAATTCAAACATCTGCGTATAATTTCATGATCAAGCCACTAAAGGAAGCAATTCCCGAAGGAATTAAGGCCGCTGAAAAGGCAATAGAACTGGATCCGGATTATGCAACGGCCTATATGGATCTAAGCAGTTTCCAATTGATGAATTGGCAGTTTGCCGAGGCTAAAATTAACATGGACAAAGCCCTTTCTTTAGACCCCGGGAATTCTAATATTATTGGTACTGTTGCCTTGAAAACAATGGGGAATGTGGATGAAGCAATTCGCTTGCTGAATAAGGCCATTCAGTTAGACCCGGTCAATTATATAAACTATTACAATTTAGCGAGCTATTATTATCATGCAGGTAGACTTGGCGAAGCCGAAAAAGCCTTGAACACTTTCTCAAAACACTATCCAAATTCTTCCTTATACCATTATGTAATGGCCCGTATTAAGATCGCCCAAGGTAAAATTGAAGAAGCTGTAACCGAGGCCGAGTTGGAGCACGATGAATTTTTTAGCCTTTACGCCAGAAATTTTGCCTACTTCGCTGCGGGCAGGTTTAATGAAGCAAATGCCTTGCTTCTGGAATTAGAAAATAAGTACGGCAAAAGCGAAGCTTCAAATATGGCTGATATTCATGCTTTTCGGGGAGAAACTGATAAGGCTTTTGAGTGGTTATTCAAAGCCTTGGAAATTCGTGATCCGGTGCTAATGGAGATCTTGCATTATCCAAGTTTTCAATCCATGTATTCGGATTCTCGCTGGAATACGTTGATCAGTAAAATGAACCTACCCGATGGACACGGCTATGGTTCCTCTTAAAATTACCGGATACAAGAATGAAAACAGCAGGCTATTCCAAAACACCTTTGGCGCGGAAACTTGGATATAAACCAGGTTACAAAGTTCTCCTGCTGAATACACCTGACTATTATTTTGAGCTTTTTTCTGAAATACCGGAAGATATAGATTTTAGTCCGGATAAGGGCGCTGCATTAGACCTGATCCATATCTTCTCAAAAGAATATACCATGCTAGAGGAATCCATTCTCAAGCTGAAAAATAAATTGAAGCAATCGGGTACAATATGGATCTCATGGCCTAAGAGAGCCGCTAAAGTAGAAACCGACTTAGATGGTAATCTTGTTCGAGCTATCGGACTTAAGAGTGGATTGGTGGATATTAAGGTTTGTGCAATAGATAAGACATGGTCTGGCTTGAAATTTGTCATCCCTGTAAAAGATAGAAACAAATGATCACCGGTAAATTGCATAAAACGTTTTGGCATATACTGATTATTTGCCTGGCTACTACTACCATTTATTCTCAGCGACACCAGAAAGTTGTGTATGACAAAGAGGGGATCAAGATCTATAATCCTCCCTTGGAATCAGGGTTTATCAGCTATACTGCATACTTGTTTTTACATGGGCAGACGGTACATCAGGTAAGAAATGTATTCCAGGATTACAAAGCCCATACAACCTGGATATATAGGTGCCTTGAATCAAAAAAGATCACAGAAAACAAGGGTCTCATTCATTTGTATCAAGTAAGCAAGAGTAATTGGCCTTTTAAAAATAGGGATCATATTTTGGCCATACGCATACTTGAAGATACCCAACAGAAGTATCAAATTCGCTTCAAGGCAGAACCCTCTTATATAGAATATCACGATAAACATGTTCGTATAGACGAATTCTATGGAGAATGGGAGGTATCACAGGAAACAAATGGAGTTATGGTGAAAATGTTCACTTCTTTTAATCCAAAAGTGGGTTTACCAAAAGCATTTTTCAGAACTTTATCTAAACGAATTCCTTTGGAAACATTAAGAAATTTAAGAGATAAATTGTAATCCCATGATAGAAAAATTGATCGCATTCTTTAAAAGGAGTCCGGACGAAACCAGGAATGAGGTACTGGAAGGTGTCTGCCCTAATTGCTGGGGCAGCCAGGAATATGACAATCAAATTCGGGTTTTGTACAAAGACAAACAAATTGATGTAAATAACCATCAGGCTAACTATGCCTTCATAAAGGATTTTGTTGTAAACCATGTAGATGGTATCCGACTAAAGAAGGGGGCCAACAGTTTGGAATGTCCTACCTGTAAGGTAAACTACAACCAAAACGCTTAATAGAATAGTCATGGATGGGAGTATTACAAGAAGAAGAGCCATCATTAAACGTATTCTCTACGGTCTTCTCTTATTTTTTCTAATCTTTTTTATTGTTGGTTTTTTTGACGTAGGTGGGAAAGTTTTGTTAGGTACCTTAATTCCTTTTGTCTTACTTGCCCTGTTCCTCTTCTTTATCATTCCAGGGATAGAGACACCAGTTCTTAAGAATTATTTGTGGCTAACGGCAATAGCTGCCGTTGTCTTCTCTGGAGCGGTAGCCTATGGCGTTCTGGGCATCTGGGGGTTTTTTGAAATAGACAACCGCGTCTACCTTGGATCCGTAATGCTGGCATGGGCAGGATTCCTTTTAGGGTTGATCGAGTCCTTTATCCATTTGAAAAAGTTGAGACGAAAAGAACGTTTTTCAAATTCAGAATAAACTTGATTTATTTTTTACAGCATTTGCTTAGCAAACGTCCTATTTTTGAGCCCATTCAACTCCGATAATAATCAGGTGCTATCAGAATGTTCGGGCTGATTTTCAAATTTTAGCATTCTCATAAAAAAGTCCAATTTGGGACGTTCATGTTCTTATTTCACTATCTTTAAAGGGCTATGAAATTTACATCAACATGCTATTTACTGGGAATCATACTTTTCCTTTTTGCTTGTACTAACGACGATAATTTAAAAGATGATCTTATTGGTACGGCAGAAGTTGGTCAGATAGATTCAAACGCGGCTTCTTGTGATGCGATCGATTTTGGTGATTGGGAAACTTCAAAATATAATTTGCCTTACCATCTGGGTGAGAGTAGAAAAATAGGACTTAGCAGCTGCAGTGGTTCATGGCATAGCGTGGGTACGCCAGATCAATTTGCTGTCGACTTTGAAATGGAGATTGGGGATTTCGTACTGGCTGCTCGAGGGGGGACAGTTGTTTTTGTCGAAGAATCTGGTGTTGATGGCAATTATCCAAATAATAAAATTGTCATCAGGCATTCCGATGGCACATATGGTCAATATATGCATCTCACTTTTGATGGAGCCGTCGTAGAGACAGGACAGACAGTTTCTCAAGGAGATCTTATCGGCTATAGCGGAGCTACAGGTTTTGCTGAAACTCCTCGCTTACATTTTGTTGTTGCCACGCCATTAAAATGGAACTTCCCATATTTCTCCATACCGCTCACTTTCAAGAATACCATAGCCAATGACCGAGGCCTTTTGGAAGGGCGTTTCTATCCGGCCTATCCGGCAGAAGAGTGAAAATATCCTTGGGCTCTTTCTGATCGATTTCCCTTAGTCAAACAACCACATTACCCGCCAAATTACCTCATTCACGCAATCTCATTTTTAAATTCATTGCTATCCTCCTAATTTTGATGTAGATCATTAACTCTAAATCTTTGAACTATGTTACGAATTACCATATTCCTAATTGCTTTGTCTATTACTGGACTACATGCCCAGACCAAGAATTTTATAGACCAGCCCTATCTGGAAACAACTGCCCAGGTAGATACCCTGGTCGTACCTGACAAGATCTATCTTTCTATCTATATTTCTGAAAAAGATACTAAAGACCGCACCTCAGTTGAAGAACTTGAGAATCGGATGGAAGCCAAACTGAAACAACTAGGCATCGATACCAAGAAACAGCTTAGCCTGGGAAGTTTGTCTTCAAATTTTAAGGACTACTTTCTTAGAAAGACCGGCGTGCTTAAATCAAAATATTATTCCCTCCTTGTTTACGATGCCCTTACAGCCGGTCAAGTAATCCAGGGACTTGAATCAATAGGTATAGCCAATGTGAATTTTCAAAAAGCAGAAGTATCCAATTTGGAAGAACTTAAAGTTATGCTCCGTGGAAAAGCAGTAGCAAAAGCGGCTTCTCATGCTAAAGTAATGGTAGAACCTATAGGTCAAAGTGTAGGTAAGGCCTTATTTATATCTGATATGAATACTGGTATTACGTATGGCTGGCGAAGCCAAAACCGTATGCAGGAAATGACCGTGGCAAAAGCCGATAGTTTTCAACCTATCGATGTAGATTTTCAAAAAGTGAAGGTGAGTAGTACGGTCAATGTCAAATTTGCCATCGATTGATCATCCCTTGTATTTAAGTGGCAAATAAACCAGTTTCTTAGTTTCAAAAA
Source organism: uncultured Eudoraea sp. (assembly GCA_947258555.1). Lineage (GTDB taxonomy): Bacteria > Bacteroidota > Bacteroidia > Flavobacteriales > Flavobacteriaceae > HDS-28. The sequence goes on from CAMYJF010000003.1 coordinate 30,248, forward strand.
AGGAATCATCAAAATAGGTAGATAAAGGAAAGACCTGCGCCTTTGGGTACTTTGCCAATTCTGCCTCAAGATCGCCCCCTTTTAAGTAAAGAATGCCATTTTTTAGGGCATGCCTGCTCTTTTTCGCAATCCTTCCTTTCACCCAGGAAACAAAAGTTGGCATAGCCGCCACGGCGCGACTGATTATAAAATCGTATTGCTCATCCAATTCTTCCACACGGGCATGAATAGTTGTCACATTGGTCAGGCCCAAGCCTGCGACTACTTCATCAACCACCTTGATCTTTTTGCCGATAGAGTCAACTAAAGTGAAATGGACATCCGGAAAAAGTATAGCCAAAGGAATGCCGGGGAATCCCCCACCTGTACCCACGTCGAGGATTTGAGCCCCGGGTAAGAACTGTATCACTTTTGAAATTCCAAGCGAGTGCAAGACATGCCTGAGGTATAATTCTTCAATATCTTTTCGGGAAACCACATTGATCTTTGCATTCCAATCTTTATATAAGAATTCCAGCGTTTTGAACAATTCTCTCTGTTTTTCAGTTAGGTCAGGAAAAGCATCAAATACGATTCTAGTGTCCATATATGGGCCAAATGTACTATTTTCGCCGAGGGAACTCTTAAAATTAACCTCTAAGGGTATGACAACGGGGCATTTCGCGTTATATCTTTAGGTAAAATGTACTTATGAACCCAACTACTGTTCGTTTCTCCCGGAAAGATCCTACACAGTTCTTTAAAACACTGAATAAGAGGGTCAACGATTATTTCAATCAAAACAATATTAAAAAGACCGGGAACTGGAAATTATATCTTAAAACGGCGATCATGTTTTCGCTCTTTTTAACACCCTATTTCCTCATCCTAAGTTTAGGCCTACCCAATTGGGCTAATTTGTTGCTCACCATAGTCATGGGCGTAGGCATGGCAGGTGTAGGAATGAATGTCATGCACGATGGAAACCATGGCTCCTATTCTTCGAAGCGCTGGGTAAATAAAATTATGGGAGGCAGCATTTATATTTTGGCAGGCAATGTTTACACCTGGCAAGTACAGCACAATGTACTTCATCATACGTTTACTAATATCCATGAGCATGATGAAGATCTGGAAGCGGGGAGGATCTTGCGGTTCCACAAGCATGCAAAGTGGCAAAAACACCACAAGTTTCAACATTATTACTCAATATTGTTATATGGCCTGCTTACTTTTAATTGGGCCATCACTACGGATTTTAAGCAAATGTATCGCTACACCAAGCGCAAGTTAGCTTATAGGAAATTCCCTAATCCCTTCCTGAACTGGAGCGTACTTGTTGTTTCCAAAATTATCTATGTAACAGTCTGGTTTATTATACCCATGCTAATCCTAAATATAGCCTGGTGGAAGGTGCTGATCGGTTTCTTTGTCATGCACTATGTTGCTGGGGTTATTTTAAGTGTGGTCTTTCAATTAGCACACGTGATAGACGAAGCGGAGACCCCGCTTCCACAAGAGGACGGCACAATGAAAAATACATGGGCCATTCACCAGCTGTTGACAACAGTTAATTTCGGTACAAAAAATAAAATTGTGAACTGGTTTACGGGTGGGTTAAATCACCAGGTAGAGCACCACATCTTTCCACATATTAGTCATATTCATTACACCAAAATTTCTAAGATCGTTAAAAAGACGGCTCAGGAATTTAATTTGCCTTACAATGAATATAAAACTACAAGAAAAGCCATAATTTCGCATTTCAAACATTTAAGGGAATTAGGCAAAAATCCTGCCTTGCAATACCAGTAATGCGGTAATTATGAAGCAACATTTATCCGAGCGTATACAGAACATGGCCACCTCGGCAACGCTCGCTATGGCTGCAAAAGCCCGAGAACTTCGCGTAGAAGGAAAAGATATAATAGGCCTTAGCCTGGGCGAACCTGATTTTAATATCCCAGATTTCATAAAAGAAGCCGCCAAGCAAGCCATTGTCGAAAACTACAGCAGCTATACGCCAGTGAACGGCTATGCCGAATTACGGCAAGCGATCTCTAATAAATTTAAAAGAGACAACGGACTTAACTATTCTGAAAAACAGATCGTCGTCTCTACAGGTGCTAAACAATCCCTGGCCAATTTGGCTATGGTATTACTTAACAAAGGAGATGAAGTAATCTTGCCCGCCCCGTTTTGGGTGAGTTATCACGACATAGTCAAATTAGCCGAAGCTGTACCGGTGATGGTCTCTACCTCGATCGACACAGATTTCAAGATCACGCCACAACAATTGGAAGCAGCCATTACTCCGAGAACCAAAATGCTTTGGTTTAGCTCGCCCTGCAATCCCAGCGGCTCTGTATATAGTAAAGAAGAGCTAGAAGGTCTTGCGGCTGTACTGCGTAAGTACCCGAATATTTTTGTCGCTTCCGACGAGATCTATGAACACATAAATTTTCGATCTGAGCATGCAAGTATTGCAACGCTGGATGGCATGTATGAACGTACTATTACCGTCAATGGTGTATCTAAAGCCTTTGCCATGACGGGATGGCGAATAGGCTATATAGGAGCGGCTGAATGGATCGCTTCTGCCTGTACTAAATTTCAGGGACAGATCACCAGTGGTGCTAACGCTATTGCCCAGCGCGCAACGATCACTGCTCTTGAGGCATCTCCCTCGAAGATCCAATTCATGATCGATGAATTCAAGCAACGAAGGGATCTTGTTCTAGGGTTGCTCAAAGAAATCCCGGGATTCAAAGTCAATGTTCCGGAGGGTGCCTTTTATGTCTTTCCGGATGTATCCGACTTTTTTGGTCGCACACTTAAAGGCGTACAGATCAACAATTCTTCTGACCTGGCAATGTACCTCCTTGAACACGCCAATGTGGCCACTGTCACCGGGGAAGCTTTCGGTGCGCCAAATTGTATTCGTATTTCCTATGCCGCTTCTACCGAAGAATTGATCGAAGCGATTAAAAGGATCAAGGAAGCCGTAAGTTAAACTCCGTACTATGTCTGCCAACGTTACCCCTTATGACGATCAGGAAAGGGGGAAGAAAGAACAGGTTACTGAAATGTTCGATACCATCGCCAATGAATACGATGGACTTAATCGGGTCATTTCATTAGGCGTAGACACCAAATGGCGAAAGCGATTAGTTAAACTCGTCAAAGAAAAACAGCCTCAAAAAATCCTGGATATTGCCACGGGTACAGGAGACCTGGCTATTGCCTTAGTGGAAACAGGGGCCAGGGAGATCATCGGACTTGATATTTCCAAAGGCATGCTCGATGTTGGCCGAAAAAAAATTGTTTCCAAAAACTTGGAGAAAATTATTCAAATGGTCCAGGGCGATGGTGAAAGTCTGCCTTTTGAAAAGGATCACTTTGATGCCATAACAGTTGCCTTTGGCGTTCGAAATTTTGAGGACCTGGAAAAAGGGTTAAAAGAGATATTCAGAGTCCTCAAACCTGGCGGTATTCTGGCTATTCTGGAAACTTCTGTACCCACCAGAACGCCAATAAAACAAAGCTATTTCTTATATACACGATACATCTTACCCCTTATTGGCCGACTCTTCTCAAAGGATCGTAAGGCTTATGCCTATTTATCAGAATCTGCGGCCTCATTTCCCCATGGCAAGGCCTTCAACAATATTTTGGGCAAAATTGGGTTTATAGGTATGGAGAATAAACCCCAGAGTCTGGGTGTTGCCTCCATATATATTGCTTCAAAATAAACGTATGAATAGAGGATTCCTGATTTGGGCCGGATTATTGTTCCTATTCGCCAACCCATCATTCTCACAATTCAACGAAAAGCCTATTATTAATCTTCAAAATGAGGATAAAGCTTTTTTGAATTGGGGGTATTACCTTGGGTTTAATATCTTTGATTTTAAGGTGAATCAAAGGAATGACCTGGAACCGATCCTGGTTGAAACCACTGTTGGGTTCAATGTCGGGCTCATTGGTGAAATGAGGATCAACAACCATCTCGATCTCCGTTTTGAACCTGGCCTGTTCTATTCACAGCGGTCCATCGGATTTCCTGGATTTACCGAGGAAAATGATGCCATACGTAATGTCAAGTCGACCTACATCAACTTTCCATTATTGATAAAAGCCAGTGCTAAGCGTATTGGTAACTGGAAGCCTTTTATTGTGGGTGGTATTGCACCCTCATTAAACCTGGGTAGTGGTGAAGATAGCCTCGATGATAATGCCAGCGGGACATTTAGAATGAAAAAGAATGTGCTAAATTATGAGCTGGGTTTTGGTATTGATTTTTATACCGAATATTTCAAATTCACTCCTTCCATCCGAGGTGTATTCGCCATTACTGATGAGCTTGTACCCGACAATGACCCAAATAGTCCCTGGACGGGTAATATTGACGCCTTGCTGACCCGCGGTATTTTTATCAATTTCACTTTTGAATGATCATTGAGTTCTGCGAATCTCATGTAAGAAGATAGCTGTAGCCGTGGCCACATTTAAGCTCTCTGCACTTAAGCGTCCAATTTGAGGTATGCTTATTTGATGACTTATTGATCCCTGAACACCCGGAGATATTCCATGAGACTCACTACCAAGTACTAAAACACCTTCTTTTGGAAACACAGTGTCTTGAATTGGTAACCCATTGAGGACTGCCCCATAACTCTCTCCAGGAAAATCTAAGAGAAAAGATGTCAAATCCGTATAATGCACTCGCACCCTTGCGATCGATCCCATTGTTGCTTGCACAACTTTAGGGTTGTAACAGTCCACAGTGTCCATAGAGCAAACCACATGAGCAATATCAAACCAATCACATAATCGGATGAGTGTTCCCATATTTCCCGGATCTTTTACCCCATCCAGGGCAATTACCCAGCCATTTGTGGGTAAGGTAATTTTTTTAGGGATCTCAAATACACCCAGAATCTTATTTGGTGTTTTTAGTCCGCTCATGCGCTCTAGTGTTTTCTCAGTGATCAATGTGATTTGATCTTCGTGATCCGGAAGCGCATTTTTATCCGTACTATATAATACCTTTGGCGTAAAACCCGAACTCAAAACTTCTTGTACCGTTTTATACCCCTCCGCCACGAAGAGTCTATGTTGGTTTCGGTACTTTTTTTGCTGTAAGTTCTTAACGAGTTTTATTTCACTTTTAACAACCATACAAATAGTGTAAATTTGGGTTCTATGAGGTCTTTGCGGAGTTTTGGTAAAGGTAGTGCAAAAGTTTGCCTATTCTTGCTGGCTCTATTCATCACTTCCTGTAATACCCTCAAGCGCGTAGATGATGATGAATTCCTCCTGACCAAAAATTATTTGTTTGCCGATGATCAACGGATATTGGATGAAGATATCCAAAGCTTGATCGTGCAAAAACCCAATAGTACGGTCTTGGGATATCCATTGCGACTCAACCTGTACAACCTCGCCAAGCCCAATCCGGATTCTTCTTTTCAGGCCTGGTTAACCAAAAAAGACAAACGAGAGGAACGGCTGGCAAGTCTTTTATCTCAAAAACAAGTAGGCAGATTAGGCGAATCCTTCTTGGTCAAAGGCTATAGTGAATGGCTGAAGAATATCGGGGAGGCCCCGGTCGTGATTGACACCCAACTTACAAGAAAATCTTTGGAACGACTCAGCGCTTATTATGACACCAAAGGTTATTTTAATAATACCACCGAATTTGACATCGAGCCGTTAAAAAGAAAACAGCGCGCTTCACTGCGTTATCAGGTTAACCTGGGGAAACCCTATATCATAGATACCTTAAGCCAGAAGATTACTTCTGCGGCTATTGATTCCCTTTATAATGCGCATAAAAAAGGCTCATTCATACAAAATGACAAACAATTCAATCTGGTTGATTTCAATAATGAACGCGAAAGACTCACCAGCCTATTTCGGAATTCAGGAGTGTATAACTTCCAGGAGAGCTCCATCACATTTGAAGTTTTGTGGGACACCACCTTAACGGCCGATGATCAACGTCTGGATGTTGAATTAAATATTGCTGATCTGCGGCGAAGAAGCGATACCCTGGTGACTACCTCAGCCTATAAGGTCTTCACTTTTGATAAAATCAACATCTATGCAGATTACAATTTCCAGGATGCAGAATCGGAATTAGAATCTATTGAACATAATGATTTTACCATTTTCTATAAGAATAAGCTTCGCTATAATCCGGACGCATTAACGGATGCTATTTTCATGAAAAAAGATAGTTTATACAGGGATATTGACCGATTGCGGACCTACCGTCAGATCACTAACCTAAACACATTCAAATACCCCAATATTGAATTTATTGAGGACAGTACCCAAACCAAATTAAGCTCAAACATTTATCTGGCGCCAAGACCCAAGTATTCGCTCGGACTTGATTTTGACATTACGCATTCCAATATCCAGCAACTCGGTATTGGATTTAGTACTTCACTTATAACCCGGAATGTATTTGCCGGGGCAGAGACACTGTCAATCTCTGCGGGGGGCACTTTCGGATTGTTGAGCGACGACACTTCTTCTGAAAATTTCTTTTCCGAGATACGAGGAGATGTTAATCTTACTATACCACGAATGTGGTTCCCTCTGTTTAATGCAAAGCGGATCGTACCCGCCTATATGTTGCCACAAACCCGAATTACTATTGGTTCTAGTTTCCAAAAGAATATCGGGCTGGATAAACAAACCTTTAATACAGTCCTAGGGTATACCTGGACGCCTTCCCCGGAATTAAAGAATACGTTCGAACTTTTGAACATCCAATTTGTGCGCAATGTAAACCCCGATCGCTTTTTTAATGTCTACGGCAGCACCTATAACCGACTGGATGACATTGCTGATGATTTTGACAGCTTCGATGATGCGGTCAATTATCCGGAATTAGCTCCTTTCTTTGAAACTTCTACGACGAATCCGGATCCACGCCTTATTATACCGGCGGGAACGACGGGATTCACAGAATCGGTGCTTTCGGGCTCTTTGGTACCCGTAACATCTGATATTTACAGGGATGTAAGTCGGATCGAAGAAAGGCGGGATCGTCTCACGGAGAACAACCTGATCTTTGCCAGTAATTATACCTGGACGAAAAACAGCAGAAACAATCTGAACGACAACGATTTTTACCAATTGCGCCTCAGACTCGAGAGCGCCGGGAACTTGCTCTCTGGCTTAGCCAATTTCATCACCTTTGAAGAAAATGACAACAACAACCTACTTGTATTTGGAGTACCTTTTTCTCAGTATGTCAAAACTGAAGTAGACTATATCAAATATTGGGATTTATCCGGCTCTAATGTAATGGCATTCAGAAGCTTTTTTGGCATAGCAGTTCCCTATGGCAATTCAAATAGTGTTCCTTTTGTGCGCAGTTATTTTGCTGGAGGTTCCAATGACAATAGAGGATGGTTCCCTTATTCTTTAGGACCCGGCAGTACGCAAGCGATCAACGATTTTAATGAAGCGAATTTTAAGATCGCCCTGAACCTGGAATACCGATTCCCAATCGTAGGTGATATAAAAGGTGCCCTCTTCGCAGATGCAGGGAATATCTGGAATGTTTGGGATAATGTAGATGATCCTAAGGCTGTATTTGAAGGATTTGAATCCCTGGATGAGCTCGCACTCGGTACAGGATTTGGCCTGCGTTATGATTTTAGCTATTTCGTTTTTCGACTTGATACGGGATTTAAGACCTATAATCCCGCTAATGAACCTTCGAGGCGGTGGTTCACAGAATATAATTTCGCGAATGCCGTATTTCAAATAGGTATCAATTATCCTTTTTAGAGGTTTTATTTTTATACATTTGCCCCATAAAACTAGTCGAAAACTACCCAACTATGTCCCACAATATTAAGCCCGGTGTTGCCACCGGAGACCAGGTCCAGGAGATCTTTAATTACGCTAAACAAAATGGATTTGCCTTACCGGCCGTCAATGTGATAGGTTCCAACACGGTAAATGCGGTAATGGAAACAGCAGCTGAGCTGAATGCTCCCGTTATTATCCAATATTCAAATGGCGGGGCTCAATTCAACGCCGGCAAGGGCTTGTCTAATGAGGCCCAAAAAGCTGCTGTAAAAGGGGCTATTGCCGGAGCCAGGCACATTCATGAAATGGCAAGCGCCTATGGCGCCACTGTCATTCTGCACACAGATCATTGTGCTAAGAAATTACTTCCCTGGATAGACGGCTTGTTAGATGCAAGCGAAGCCCACTATAAAGCAACCGGGAAATCATTATACAGCTCGCATATGATCGATCTGTCTGAAGAACCGATAGAGGAAAATATTGAGATCTGCAAGTCTTACCTGGAGCGCATGAGCAAATTGGATATGACACTCGAAATTGAATTGGGGATCACCGGAGGTGAGGAAGACGGTGTAGATAATACAGATGTAGACGATTCTAAGCTCTATACGCAACCGGAAGAAGTGGCTTATGCCTACGAAGAATTGATAAAAGTGAGTCCACGGTTTACTGTTGCAGCTGCTTTTGGAAATGTCCATGGCGTTTATAAACCCGGTAACGTCAAATTAACACCGAAGATCTTACGGAATTCCCAAACCTATCTATCGGATAAATTCAATCTTCCTGAAAATTCCATTGATTTTGTTTTTCACGGAGGTTCCGGTTCTACTTTGGAAGAGATAAGGGAAGCTATTGGTTATGGGGTGATCAAAATGAACATCGATACGGATCTCCAGTATGCCTTTATGACGGGTATTCGGGACTATATGCAGGATAAAAATGCCTATCTTCAATCACAGATAGGGAATCCTGAAGGGGCAGATGTTCCAAACAAAAAACAATACGACCCGAGGGCTTGGCTCAGGGAAGGTGAGAAGACATTTGTAGACAGGCTAAAAAAGGCCTTTGAAGATCTGAACAATGTCAACACCCTCTAAAGATCCACAAAACACACCCGATATGACGACTTGGTTTAAACGCAAGGAAAAAGGGATCCAAACTACTACGGAGGAGAAAAAGGACACGCCGCGTGGACTGTGGTATAAGTCACCTACAGGGAAGATCGTTGAAACAGAGGAGTTGGCCGAGAACTTTTATGTAAGTCCTGAAGACGACTATCACGTGCGTATTGGCAGCAAGGAATATTTTGAGATCCTTTTTGATGATAATAAGTACAAAGAACTCAACACAAAACTCACTTCCAAGGATCCGCTAAAATTCGAAGACACTAAAAAATACTCAGATCGATTAAAGGCCGCGCAGGCCAAGACTGGTTTAAAAGACGCCGTGCGTACTGTAGTTGGTAAGTCGCTTGGTAAAGACCTGGTTGTTGCATGTATGGATTTCACTTTTATCGGGGGATCGATGGGAAGCGTAGTAGGTGAAAAAATTGCACGCGCCATCGACTATTCAATTAAAAAAGAGATCCCCTTTGTTATGATCTCTAAATCCGGAGGGGCCCGAATGATGGAAGCTGCCTTGTCTTTAATGCAATTGGCAAAAACCTCAGCCAAATTGGCTCAATTAGCAGCCAAGCAAATCCCTTATATCTCCCTTTGCACAGATCCTACCACCGGAGGTACTACTGCTTCTTATGCAATGCTTGGCGATATTAATATTTCAGAACCCGGTGCTCTAATAGGCTTCGCCGGCCCGCGTGTCGTCAAGGAAGCTACGGGCAAAGAATTACCGGAAGGGTTCCAAACGGCAGAATTTGTTCAGGAACACGGTTTCCTTGATTTCATCAGCCATAGGCGGGATCTGAAAAAGAACATCAATCTATATTTAGATCTGATCCAAAATCAACCCGTTCGATCATAAAAAAACCCTGTAGTACGTACTACAGGGTCTCTTCATAAAATTCATAGCAAGAATTTACGGCTTGAATCTTCGCAGAAAGATCTCCTCTGTCGATCCATCAGGATAGGTTAAGATCCCTATGGCATCACAAGACCCATCACCAAAATCAAGACTGGCTGTGGCATCATTTCTACTGATCTCCAATACACCACTTACAATAAATCGGCATGCCAATTCTCTACGTAAGGGCGTTATTGTCTCCTTCATAAACACATTCCCTAAGGGACCTGTGTAGGTAGCATTTCCACTGATCAGGAAGACGTTATCTCCCCAGAAGCCAGAACCATATCCTTCGATCCACTCTCGAGTGCGATTTCCGGTAAAACTGGCTGTAGATCCACCTGGCCAGGTAGCATTAAAGCTTGCAGAAGCATCTGCCTGTGGATTACCATTCTCATTGGATCGTACCCGATCAACAGAAGCACTGCCTTCAACGGCAACACCGTTAAAAGTGAAATTCTCAAGGCTCATGGATAGTGTATTCATAGGCACATCCGTGTCTTTGAGGTAGCTCAAATAAATAATCCCACTGAGCACATTTCCATTAGGTAACTCACATCCGTCACCAAAGTCGATAGTTTTCTCCTTAGAAGTACTGGTGATCACCGTTGTAATGGTCACACAATCTGGAAGAAAATCAGAAGTATAGCCCTTGTTTGAAAAAGATAACTCATCGGCAGCATATACATCTTCACCAACATTCAACACCTCTTCCGTGATCAACTCTGCTTCATCACTGGCTTTTAGCTCTTGTACATCAAATGTTTCCTGATCTACAATAACCTCATCCGAAGCATCCTTGTTACAGGAAGAGACAAGTACCGCTGCTATCAGGATAGCAGCCACATTCAATTTTCTAAACACTCTTTTCATAATAACAATTTTTTAACATTATGGCTCTTTGACCGCAGTTTTATGAAAAGGTTTAATCCTGTTTTAAAATTTTCCATTTTCCTCAATATCACCCAAAAAAGAGTATCTTTGCAGCCTTATATAAAGGATACATAAGAATCATTTACAATAATATTGGCATGTATTTAACGAAAGAAGAAAAATCGAAATTATTCAAGAAGCACGGTGGCACTGAAGAGAACACCGGATCAGCCGAAGGGCAGATCGCTTTGTTTACACACCGCATCAATCACCTTACAGGACATCTGAAAAATAACCGCAAGGATTTCAATACAGAACGTTCCCTGGTGAAGCTCGTAGGTAAAAGGCGATCACTCCTGGATTATCTCAAAAGAAAAGACATTGAGAAATATCGTGAGCTGATCAAAGAATTGAATATTCGTAAATAAGTTTAGGGATGTAGTTCGTACTACTTCCTTTTTTATAGTTCGCTTAAAGCGAAAAAAAGCTACACTTAGTTTTTCATTGGTCAACTTCACAACAACACAACAACGGCCGTATTGAAATATGGCAGACCATTGTTGAACGCGTCGAACAGAGAGTTCGACCAAATATTTATGTATGATACCAAAAACATTTAAAGAAGTCATTGACCTGGGTGACGGTAGGACTATTTCTATCGAAACAGGTAAACTGGCTAAACAAGCCCATGGCTCGGTGGTAGTACAAAGCGGGAAATGCATGTTGCTGTGTACCGTTGTCAGTAACTACAAACAAAGCGATGTGGATTTCTTGCCCCTTACGGTAGACTACCGTGAGAAATTTGCGGCTTCCGGTCGCTATCCCGGTGGGTTTTTCAAAAGAGAAGCCCGACCTAGTAATGGTGAGATCCTTACTATGCGACTTGTCGACAGGGTTTTACGCCCATTGTTTCCCAAGGATTACCATGCGGAAACTCAGGTAATGATCCAATTAATGTCCCATGATGAGGACGTAATGCCTGATGCGATGGCAGGACTTGCCGCATCGGCAGCTATTCAACTATCCGATTTTCCATTCGAATGCGCGATCTCTGAAGTGCGTGTTGGAAAAGTAGACGGAAAACTAATTATCAACCCAACACGGGAGCAATTGAAGGAATCTGTGATCGATATGATCGTTGGTGCTTCCGCCGACTCCGTGATGATGGTTGAAGGTGAAATGAGCGAAGTGTCTGAAGAAGAAATGGTCGAGGCCATCAAATTCGGACATGAAGCCGTTAAAGAACAATGTGCAGCCCAAGAACGCCTTGCAGATGCCTTTGGTAGAAAAGAGGTCAGGGAATATGAAGGGGAAGAAGTGGATGAATCCCTCGGAGAGAAGATCCACAAAATGGCCTATGATAAGGTCTATGATATTGCCAAGTCGGGCTCAGCTAAACATGAGCGCGGAGAAGCTTTTTCTGAATTAAAAGAATCCATCATGGAGTCTTTTAGCGAAGAAGAACAGGAAGAAATAGGGCATCTGATCAAGAAGTACTATAAAAAAGCGGAAAAAGCAGCGATCCGAAACCTCACTTTAGAAAAGGGGAAACGACTAGACGGAAGGAAGACTACAGATATCAGACCTATCTGGTGTGAGGTAGACTATCTGCCATCTACGCACGGTTCGGCTATTTTTACACGTGGAGAGACGCAGGCCTTAGCAACAGTTACTCTTGGTACCTCAAGAGAAGCGAATATAGTTGACATGCCTTCTTATGAAGGAGAAGAAACATTTTACCTGCATTATAACTTTCCTCCATTCTGTACGGGAGAAGCCCGGCGTATTATGGGTACTTCCCGTAGAGAAATAGGTCATGGAAATCTTGCACAACGTGCCTTAAAAGGAATGATACCGGAAGATTGGCCTTATACGGTTCGTGTGGTATCTGAAGTACTGGAAAGTAACGGTTCGTCTTCCATGGCAACAGTTTGTTCCGGTACCATGGCGTTAATGGATGCCGGTGTGACGATCCATAAACCGGTTTCAGGAATTGCGATGGGACTCATCAGCGATCCGGATTCTGGAAAGCATGCCGTGCTCTCTGATATTCTCGGAGATGAGGACCACCTGGGTGATATGGACTTTAAGGTAACCGGTACTGCCGATGGTATTACTGCTTGCCAAATGGATATCAAGGTTAAAGGTTTGTCTTATGAAGTCTTGATCGAAGCCCTTGCACAAGCACGGGACGGACGTATCCATATCCTTGAAAAATTGATCGAAACTATTCCTCAGCCAAATGCAGACGTTAAACCTCATGCACCAAAAATGGTGACAGCGGTGATAGCGAATGAATTTATCGGCGCACTGATCGGACCAGGAGGAAAAGTTATCCAGGAATTACAGAAAGAAACCGGTACGACAATTGTCATTAATGAAGATCCTGTCACTGAAGAAGGCATCGTAGAGATCCTTGGTACGGATCAGGAAGGAATAGACAAAGTACTGGCTAAAATAGATTCCATTACATTCAAACCTGATGTAGGCAGTGTCTACGAAGTGAAGGTGATCAAAATCTTGGATTTTGGTGCTGTTGTGGAATATTTAGATGCTCCAGGTAACGAAGTGCTGTTGCATGTATCTGAATTGGCATGGGAACGGACAGAGAACGTATCTGATGCGGTAAGTATGGGCGATACATTTGATGTCAAATATTTTGGCATCGATTCCCGTACTCGTAAAGAAAAAGTTTCTCGGAAAGCTTTGCTGCCTAAACCTGAAGGTTATGTAGAACGACCACCACGTAGGGATAACCGCGGTGGAGGAGACAGAAGGGGTGGAAATCGTAGACCTCAGAGGAGCAGAAACTAGTATTTAATACCCTTTTATACAGTAATAACCCGGCAAATAGCCGGGTTTTTTGCGTTTTTAGGCCTAAAACCTAATTTTTTAGAACCTCTTTGTAACATTTGGCGTGTTTTTACGTATAAGTATATGCAGCCCTATTGGGCAGCACCGAATTTGATCACAATTTATGAGACAGTTAAAAATTACAAAACAGGTTACCAACAGGGAGACCGCGTCGTTGGACAAGTACTTACAAGAGATCGGAAAAGTAGACTTAATTACTGCCGATGAAGAAGTAGAATTGGCCCAGCGCATAAAAATGGGAGACCAGGTTGCTTTGGAGAAATTAACTAAAGCCAACTTGCGTTTCGTTGTTTCCGTAGCCAAACAGTATCAAAATCAGGGATTAACCCTACCCGATCTGATCAATGAAGGAAATCTGGGATTGATCAAAGCCGCACAAAGGTTTGACGAAACACGAGGTTTCAAATTCATCTCGTACGCAGTATGGTGGATCAGACAATCCATTCTTCAGGCGCTTGCCGAACAATCGCGTATTGTTCGACTGCCACTGAACAAGATCGGATCGATCAACAAGATCAACAAGACTTTTGCCTTTTTAGAGCAAGCGCATGAGCGTATGCCTTCGGCCGAAGAAATTGCCAAGGAATTAGACATGACGGTTGAAGATGTCAAGCAGTCCTTGAAAAATTCGGGTCGGCATGTATCTATGGATGCGCCATTAATCGATGGTGAAGATTCCAACCTTTATGATGTACTTAGAAGTGGTGAATCACCTAATCCGGACAGGGAATTATTGCATGAATCCCTACGTACGGAAATCGAAAGGGCTCTGGAAACGCTTACACCAAGGGAAGCAGACGTGATCCGTTTATATTTCGGATTGGCTGGTCAGCATTCCATGACGTTGGAAGAGATCGGGGAAACTTTCGATCTTACCAGGGAACGTGTAAGGCAAATTAAGGAAAAAGCGATCCGGAGGTTGAAACATACGTCCAGAAGCAAAATATTGAAGACCTATTTGGGATAACCATATAGGTGCTTCTAATTGCGACTTTGAATTAAAAGTTGTATTTTAGAAGATAACAACAGGTCATCATGACTGTTCGTTTTTTGATTGATGAATAAACTCCGGTTAGCGCCGGAGTTTTTCATTTACTGGAATTAACCCAGCGGATAATAAAAAGCATTCCGCATAACTTCCAGGCTTTTGGGTAAGGCGATATCCGGATCTTCAAGTCCTTCAAACTCCAGGGAAATATACCCCTTGTACCCAACCTTGCGCATCAAAGCGCCGAATTTTTCATAGTCGATTTCCAGGCTATACCATTTGCCGCCGCCATAATAAGTCTTTGCCTGCACCAGGCATGTTTGCGGAGCCAGTACTTCAAACTGTGCATCCCTGTTTTCAAGGAAATTGCCGGTATCGAGTGTCACCTGTAACCAGGGATTGTTTATCTCGTCAACAATACGTTTTACCCCAGCAGCAGTTCTGCCGAGTCCCCAATGGTTTTCCAATCCCAAAACAACACCGCATTTCTCGGCAACGGGCATACATTCGGTAATGGAATCAATCACCCACTTAAAACCATCATCATCTGTATAACCTTCCAATGTGGGTTCAATACCTTTATTTGCCATCAGGGCATCAAACGACTCCGAAGTGCCCCATCGGCCAGTATTTATGCGCATAGTAGGTATACCTAAAGAATAAGCCAATTCGATCTGATGTATTGTTTTAGCCACATTCTCAGCCCTTTTCTCTTTCTCAGGATAGACAAAGCCCTGGTGGGTAGAAAATCCCATCAAGTCCAAGCCCGCATCATACGCCCTTTTTTTTAAGGATTGCAGATAGGCATTTTCTTCCGATTCCATTTGAACCAGCAAGAGTTCTAGACCATCAAAACCCATGGCAGCTGCTTTATCTATGCACATTTCAATCGGGGTTTCCTCTTTGGGTCCATTAAATCGCCAGAAGGAATACGTACTAACGCCTATAGGATTATGCCTGACCGGAGCAGATTCTTCAGCCCGTGTTTCCTCACTTTGACCTGTGGAAGTCTCACAACCTGTTGTCAGGATCCCTGCTCCGGCCATTGCCGAAGCCGCAATAAATTTTCTTCGTTCCATAATATATAGTAGTTTAGAAGGAGGACTCTTAAGGTACAAAACTGTATGGAAAAAAGACCAACTCGTATAAGCGACATTCATGCTAAAGTGATCCTAATCCTTTTATTCGTTGGAATAGTATCGGCATGTAAACGCACTGGTGAGAAAAACGAATCAGATCAAGTCAATGTAGAATTGGCTGTCCTATCCCCTGCTGAAGAGAAATACATTGAAGCCAAGCTGCAATATGAGATGGAGCCTGATAATCCGGATAAGCTAATCTGGTATGGGCGGCGTACTGCCTATTTAGGGAAATATGATGAGGCTATTGAGTTATATACATTAGGACTCGAAAAATTTCCTGAGGATCCAAGGTTTCTCAGGCATCGGGGTCATCGATATATTTCTACCAGGCAATTTGCTAAAGCGATAGCAGATCTCAGCCGGGCTGGGGAAATGATCAAGGACACAGAAAACACCATTGAGCCAGATGGCTTGCCGAATGCACGCGGTATTCCTGTAAGTACGTTACATGGGAATATCTGGTATCATCTCGGGCTGGCATATTACCTTATACACGACTATCAAAACGCCTATGACGCCTATTTGAAATGCAGGGAAAGTGGCTCTCTTCCAGATAACATCGCATCGAGTACGCATTGGTTGTATATGATACAACGACGCCTGGGGGACGAAGAAAAAGCTAGAGCAGTTTTAGTTCCTGTTGAACCAGACGCCGATATCATTGAGAATTTCAGCTATTACAAACTTTGCCAGTTCTATAAAGGGGATCTTCCAATAGATTCTGTACAGGGCACTGCCGGATCTCCCTCTTCTGATGCCATGAAGTATGGTTTGGGAAACTGGTATTTCTATACAGGTGAAAAAGAAAAAGCAAGAGAAATTTGGGAAGAGATTCTAGCCGGAAATTCTACAAGTTCGTTTGGGTATATTGCTGCAGAAAGTGATCTTGGCCATTATTTTGCGAGTGATTGATTGCCTGAGAACTGCGTCTAAAATCATATATTAGATCTGCAAAATTTTCATTTGATGTCTGAAAAACAAGCTTATATCCTGGGTACAGATCAGGAAGAATTATACAGATTGGGCCTGCAACATCAAGTATGGGCTGAGGAAGCCCAGATCGGTTGGCGACTAGCAGGTTTTGGGGCCGGGCAGACTTTACTTGACCTGGGATGCGGACCCGGGTATTGTACGGAAGGGCTGGCCTATATAGCCGGAATTGGCGGCAAAGTTATCGGTATAGATAAGTCTGAAAATTTTATTCACCATTTGCAACAGGTGATCCAATTGCGAAGTCTCAATATTGAAGCCATTCATACCGATTTCAATCAAATGTCACTGGAAGATAACAGCCTCGATGGTATGTATTGCCGTTGGGCCCTCGCATGGTTGCCCAATCCAGTTCAAGTCCTCGAAAAAGTATACACGGCGCTGAAACCTGGTGGCCGTATGGTCATACATGAGTATTACGATTGGTCGACGCTGCAGACAGAACCCGACATGCCGGCATTGATGACAGGCATTCGCGCCGCTTTGGGGAGTTTTAAAAAGTCTGAAGGGGAGATCGATATCGGCAGGGAATTACCGGCAAAATTAGCCAAGATGGGAATGAAGATCCTAAGTACACGGCCCATGTCTAAGATCGCAACGCCCGGCAATGTCATATGGCAGTGGCCAAAATCTTTTTTCTATAGTTACTTTCCCAGATTGGTTTCTATGGGATATTTATCAGAAACGGAAGTGGCAGCGGCCCTGGAAGAAATGGAAGCTCTTGAAAAAACAGAGGGCGCCTCTATTTGTACCCCCTTAATGTTCGAGGTAATTGCCGAAAAATAGCACGTATTCAATGCTAGTGTTTCATTACCTTTGCAGGGGTAAATCAAGGAATGTATGAGTTCAGTTAAAATTGCCCCTTCCCTATTGGCAGCCGATTTCGGTAATCTCCAGCGCGATGTGGAAATGGTCAATGAAAGCGCAGCAGATTGGCATCACTTAGATATCATGGATGGGGTATTTGTCCCCAATATCTCGTATGGCATGCCTGTGATAAAGACTATTGCCACACATGCCACCAAGCCATTAGATGTACATCTAATGATCGTTGATCCCGACAGGTATATTCAGACTTTTGCCGATCTGGGATCCAGCATACTCTCTGTGCATTATGAAGCCTGTACTCACTTGCATAGGACCTTGCAGGCTATCAAAGAAGCGGGAATGAAAGCGGGTGTGGCCCTCAACCCGCATACCGCGGTTACTGTGTTAGAAGATACATTAAAGGATATCGACCTGGTATGTATGATGAGTGTGAATCCTGGATTTGGCGGGCAGTCTTTTATTCAGAATACGTTCAGGAAAGTAAGGCAGTTAAAAGAAATGATCGAGGCACAAAATACGGATACATTGATCGAGATAGATGGCGGCGTAAATGATCAAAACGCCGGACCTCTGGTTGAAGCTGGAGCAGATGTATTGGTTGCAGGTAGTTTTGTCTTCAGGTCGGCAGATCCTAAAGCTACAATTGCCTCCTTAGCCGCAACAGCTTCCTAAGCATCCTTCAATAGATATTTTATCAGATCGGTAGTGGTTACAATACCTACTAATTCGTCACCTTTTACGACAGGTAAGGAATGGTATTCACTCTTAACAAAGATCTTTGCAACTTCCTTAATGCTATTATCAGGGGCAACGGTTGTCAGTGTACTTCGCATCAATTGCGGTATAGTGAACATTTCATAAATTGAAGAAGATACATTTTCCTCTTCCCGGTAAGCTCCATCAGCAAAACTGATCCTTAGGAGGTCGTTCATACTAAGCATCCCTGCAATGCGCTTACCATCAACAACGGGGATGTGCCGAATACGATGCTTTTTAAATAAATGCTCGGCCTTGTCCAATCCATCTGTTTTCTTCAATGTGACCAGGTCTGTTGCCATGATCGCTGATATAGGTACTCCTATTTGAACATTCATGATCATTTCTTTAGTAATTCATCTTAAATGTCCTCGAATTTTACAACTAAAAGAATGACAAAAGTCATGTTGCAAGGAAGAATAACCTTCATTCATATCGTAAATTGTATTGTATTTTTGCAGGACGAAACTATTGCATGGAAAAGTTTGATCTACTAATTATCGGTGGCGGACCCATAGGGATCGCCTGCGGGCTGGAAGCCAAAAAGAAAGGCCTGAGCTATGTGATCATAGAGAAAGGCCCAATTGTGAACTCCTTGTTCAACTATCCCGTGAACATGCAGTTCTTTTCCTCATCGGAACGATTGGAGATAGATGATATTCCCTTTATAAGCAAAGAGGCCAAACCCAAGCGCAATGAGGCTTTGGAATACTACAGAAGGATCGTCACTTCCAATCAATTGAACATCCATTTGTTTGAAAGGGTATTGGATGTTGAAAAAACATCGGAAGGCTTTGCTATCATATCTGATAAGTCCAAATATTTTGCCGGGCACATTGTGGTTGCTACCGGATTTTATGATCTCCCCAAGCTGCTCGACGTACCCGGGGAAGACCTCCCAAAAGTCTCTCACTACTACAAGGACCCTCATTTTTATGCCAGTCAGAAATTAGCGGTGATCGGAGCGAGTAATTCAGCCGTAGATGCAGCCCTGGAGTGTTGGCGCAAAGGGGCAGAAGTAACAATGATCATTCGTGGACCAGAAGTTGGGCAGCGTGTGAAATATTGGGTTCGTCCGGATATTTTGAATCGTATTAAAGAAGGCAGTATAACGGCCTACTACAATGCAGAAGTAAAAGAGATCACTGAAAAAGAGATCATCTTTGAAACCCCGGAAGGGGAACAACGAATTGAGAATGATTTTGTGTTGGCTCTGACAGGTTACATGCCAAATTTCGCTTTTCTGGAACGCCTGGGGATCACTTTATCAGACGATACCAACAAATTTCCTGAATACAATGTAGATACCATGGAGACTAATGTACCAGAATTATACCTGGCCGGGGTGATCTGTGGGGGTATGGAGACCCATAAATGGTTTATAGAGAATTCCAGGATACATGCAAAGATCATAATGGATGCTATTTGTACGAAACGCTCTGGTAAAACAACTTTGAAATGAAACATAATACAAGTTTGGCCATTCACGGAGGAGCGGGTACGCTGGTTAGGGGTATGATGACACCAACTCTGGAGAAGGCTTATAAGAAATCCCTTGAACACGCCTTGAATTTGGCTTATGATGTTTTAGAAAAAGGAGGTACTGCAATTGATGCTGTGGTAAAAGCAACAACATTATTAGAAGACTCGCCGCTTTTCAATGCCGGGAAAGGCAGCGTCTTCACAGCAGAAGGCACGCATGAAATGGATGCTTCTATTATGGAGGGTGAGCAGCTAAGGGCGGGTGCTGTCTCCCTTCTTAAAGGCATACGGAATCCCATTTTGGTAGCAAAGGAGGTTATGGAGAATAGTGAATATGTATTATTGGCGGGGGATGGGGCTTTGAAATTTGCAGAAAAATTTGGCTTTATCCATGAGGGAGATGACTACTTCTATGACAAGCTTAGGTTTGAGCAATGGCAGGAGATCAAAGACACGGAAAAGTTCCAACTCGACCATAGCCCTAAAAAAGATTCCAAGTTTGGTACCGTAGGAGCGGTTGCATGTGATCGTATTGGGAACCTGGCAGCGGCAACTTCTACAGGCGGTATGACAAACAAGCGCTTCGGGCGTATTGGGGACAGCCCTATCATAGGAGCAGGCACCTATGCAAACAATAATACCTGTGCGGTGTCCTGTACGGGAAATGGCGAATATTTTATGCGCAATGTAACAGCCTATGAAGTGTCAGCACTTATGGAATTCAAGGGGCTTTCGCTAAAGGACGCTGGTGATGAAGTGATCTATAATCGTCTTCCGAAGTTAAAAGGAGAGGGTGGACTCATTGCTGTCGATCGGTCAGGTAGGGTAACTATGCCTTTTAATTCAGAAGGCATGTACAGAGGATTCAAAAATTCTGTTGGTGAATCCTCTATTTCTATTTACAAGGATTAAGTGGTAATAAATGGTGCATCAAGAGGTAGTACTTTTACCTGCCTTTTCGTGATATTAAATTTATCGCCATTCGTCAGGACATGTACTTTAAGATTGACCAGGGACATCGGCGTACCCGGGTCAAGTAGTTTAAAATTATTATGCTTTATTTCCCTGGGGTCGAACAGTATAACCATACCGGATCCGATTATTTCAAACCAATTGTTCTGCTTGATGACCAGTCCGGTATCTTCAGCCAGACCAATACCCAATAAATTCGGGAATTTAGCGACTGCTTCGGCCAATCTTCCGAACCTTCCCCTCCTGATAAAATGGGAATCTATAATCAGGTTACTGATAAAGCCCATCCCCTTTTGCATCGATACAGCATCCTTTATCAGAGCTTCCTTGCTGCTGCCCCCTGTGATCATTTCACTGGACATGCACATGGCACCAGCACTAGTCCCGGCAATGACAATGCCGTCGTTAACAAAGCGATGCTCCATTATCTCATGAAAACGTGTGTCTTTAATTTTTTTTGTTATTTTCGACTGGTCGCCTCCTGAAAACATAACACAGTCAGCCTTGTTAATCAAATTCAGGTTGTTGGAAGAATCCGCTTGCCTTCGCTCCTGTATATCGAGTACCTTGACATTCGTGCATTGCAATTTCCCAAAAGCTTTCAGGTAATTGGACCCAACTTCTTCCGGTATGCTCGATGCTGTCGGTATGATCAGGATCAGGGCTTCTTTGCCACCGCTTTCACGAACTACACGAGACAGGATGCCTTCTTCGATATATTCCATCTTATTTTGTCCACTGCCTTGAACGCCCTTGTCCTCGTTTCCACCGATAGGTAATAAGGTGCCTTTTACCTCCATTGCTCATTAATTTGAGTGTAAAAATAGGGCTATTATTACGAAAAATATTATACCTTGAAATTTTGCTTAGCCCGTTGAGGTTAACGTTCCAAAATCCCTGAGAAATGAAGATACGCGAGATAAATGCCATGAGAGGACCGAACTATTGGTCGGTGAGAAGACATAAGCTTATTGTAATGGTCCTGGACCTGGAGACCATGGAGGATTACCCCACGAATAAAGTGCCCGGTTTCGCGGAGCGGCTAAAGGCCATGTTCCCGAGTATGTATTCGCATCGCTGTTCAGAAGGATGTGAAGGTGGGTTTTTCATGCGCGTAGATGAGGGTACGTGGATGGGGCATGTAATTGAACATATCGCTCTTGAGATCCAGACACTTGCTGGTATGGACACCGGATTTGGGAGAACCAGAGGGTATGGCGAAAAGGGCGTATACCATGTTGTATTCTCATATATCGAAGAGGACGTCGGGCGTTATGCGGCAGAAGCTGCGGTACGCATTTGTGAAGCTTTGATCTCCGGCGATACCTATGACATGGAGGAAGACATTCAACGCATGAGAGAATTGCGGGAGGCTCAACGGTTAGGGCCAAGCACAGGATCTATAGTAGAAGAGGCCGAAAGTAGGGGTATCCCGTGGATAAGGCTCAATAAATATTCCTTATGTCAATTGGGTTACGGTGCAAATCAGAAGAGGATCCAGGCCACAGTAACGAGTGAAACAAGCAGTATTGGCGTAGAATTAGCCTGTGACAAGGAAGATACCAAATTCCTTCTGGAACGAGCAGAAATAGAAGTCCCCCGCGGTGATATCATCAGCCGTGAGAGTAGCCTTGAAGCTGCCTGTAAATATGTGGGCTTCCCTCTTGTGATTAAACCGATAGATGGGAACCATGGTCGCGGTATTACGGTAGATATCAATTCGATTGAGGATGCTCATGAGGCGTTCAAGATGGCAAAACAGGTCTCTGGAAGGGTAATTGTTGAAAAATTTATAACAGGTGAAGATTATCGGTTTTTAGTCATTAATTATCAATTGGTCGCAGTGGCTAAAAGAAGCCCGGCGCATGTGATCGGTAATGGGAAACATACTATTGAAGAATTGGTTGCCGAAGTGAATAAAGATCCGCGAAGGGGTTATGGGCATGAAAAAGAACTCACTGCAATAACCATTAATGAACTTACCCAAACAATTATTAAGGATGCCGGATATAACGTTGATTCTGTACTGGCCGAGGGCGAAAAACTGATCCTTAAGGATACCGCTAATCTAAGTACCGGTGGGACAGCCGAAGATATGACGGATATTGTTCACCCGGCTAATGTATCCATGGCAGAACGTATTTCAAAGATAATTGACCTGGACATATGCGGTATCGATGTTATGACCAGTGATATCAGCAAACCCCTTTCCGAGACAGGGGGCGCCATACTGGAAGTGAATGCAGGACCTGGATTCCGGATGCATTTGGCTCCAACCACAGGATTACCACGCAATGTCGCTGCACCGGTAGTAGACAAATTGTTCCCTAGACAGGGTGATACAGGCCGGATACCTATTATAGCAGTTACCGGGACAAATGGAAAAACCACCACTACTCGATTGATCGCCCATATGGCAAAAATGAAAGGTTACCGCGTTGGATATACGACCAGCGATGGTGTGTATATCCAAAACCGGTTATTGATGAAAGGAGATTGCACGGGGCCGGCAAGTACCGAATTTGTTTTGAAAGACCCGACTGTAAACTTTGCGGTCCTGGAATGTGCCAGAGGTGGTTTGTTGCGGGCCGGTTTAGGATTTAAGAATTGTGATGTTGGCATCGTTACCAATGTGGCTGCAGATCATCTTGGCCTAAAAGGAATAAATACGACAGAAGATTTGGCACGTGTTAAAGGTGTTATACCGGAAACTGTATTGCCCGAGGGCTATGCCATTCTCAATGCCGATGATGATCTTGTGTACGACATGAAACGCAACATTAATTGCAATCTTGCACTATTTTCAATGGATGAAAATAATCCTCGTATTCAGGCCTTACAGCGTATAGGAGGGATAACTGCAGTCTATGAGAACGGATACATCACGCTTTGTAGGGGAACCTGGAAAATGCGTATTATGAAAGCAGAAAAAATTCCGTTGACCTTTGGCGGTAAAGCCACCTTTATGATTCAGAATATCTTGCCGGCGGTGATCGCTGGAAATGTGAAGGGCTTTGGGATTGAGGATATGAAAGCAGCCCTCGAAACTTTTATTCCCTCTGCTGCCCAAACACCGGGAAGACTCAATCTATTTAAATTCAATAATTTCAATATACTGCTGGATTATGCACATAATCCCGCTGGCATGAGGGCCTTAAAAAATTTCTGTGATCATTTGGACGCTACCGTTAAGGTGGGGATAATCGCAGGAATTGGAGACCGAAGGGAGGAAGACAATATTGAAATGGGAAGCATTGCTGCCGAGATGTTTGATGAAATCATCATACGTCAGGATAAAAATCTAAGAGGCCGCACAGAAGAAGAACTCATCAAAACGCTCAATGATGGGATCAGGAAAAAGGATCCCAATAAAAAAACAACGATAATACCTTCAGAACGCGAAGCTATTCACTATGCGGTTACTCATGCACAAAAAGGTTCATTAATAGTACTTTGCAGTGATGTGGTACCTGATGCCTTGGAACTAGTGCAAGATCTAAAAGCAAAGGAAACCATTGGCGAGCTCATAACATCGGAGTAACACATTCCGTAGAATGAAGTGGTCAGCAAATCGTAATTTATAAAATTTGTACTAACACACATTTAAATAATTATTTTTTATGTCCGAACAACTTCATAAAATGACGGAACAGCATTGTTCCAATCCTCCTGCTAAATACGATGATCTAATAGCCCTTTTTCTTAACTGTACTTTAAACCGCACTCCGGTTTTATCGCATACAGAAGGGGTTATCCAAATAGCGCAAAAAATTTTTGAGGCCAATGGTGTGTCTACTAAGATCATCAGGCCTGTAGATTATGAGATCCCGGCCGGCTTGGGTCTGGATATGTCAGAAACCCCGGAATGGGATAAGGACGACTGGCCACAAATCCAAAAGGAAATTGACGCCTGCGATATTCTCATTATCTGCACCTCGGTATGGTTAGGAGAAAAATCCTCAGTTTGCAATCGCACCCTGGAACGGATGTATGGCTATACCCATCAATTCAATGAAAAAGGTCAATACCGGGATTATGGTAAGGTCGGCGCTACCCTTATCACCGGGAATGAAGATGGCGTTAAACATTGCGCCATGAACATTTTATTCTCGCTTTCACATATTGGATACACCGTACCCCCACAGGCCGACGCGGGCTGGATGGGTGAAGCCGGACCTGGTCCGTCGTATCGGGATGAAGGCTCAGGCGGACCCGAAAATGATTTTACGAACAGGAATACTACCTTCCTTGTTTGGAATTGCCTCCACCTGGCCAGGATGCTGAAAGACCAGGGCGGGATCCCTGCGCATGGCAATCAACCCGATGAATGGGAGGCCGGATGCAAAGCAGGTTTTGATAGCCCGGAGCACAAGCGGTAATACTGACACCAAACTACAGACAACCCCTCGACTCTACTGAGACTGCGCTCAGCATGAATGCTCGGGGTGACACCATCAACTGAACACTGTCAACAGTCAACCCTCCTTCGCCAGCCTACTTCGCCGAAGTAGCTCGGCTACGAAGGCCGAAAGGCTAAGGCGGACAGGCAGTCAACGGTCAACGGATTACTTCGTATTCGATTACTACAGATCCCCGACCGATTCGTCTAAGTTGGTTGCGCGCCCTGATGGTTTTGCCATTCAGGTAGGCGATAAAGAACTTAAATATTTTCATGAAACCGGAATCTACTTCGGTCCTGGATTAAAGCTAGCTTTCTAATCCAGAAAGAAACGCTTCTGCATTTTTCCAATGTCCGTCTTTTTTCTCTTTCGTCATCTTGTCAAGCGTATGCAGCAACATGTTCAATCTGGGATTCGACTGAAAAAAAACCCGGTGCTTGTCCATAAATTTCCAAAAAAGTCCATCCCATGTGTCTTGCCATTTCCCCTTTTTGTAATTGCTCATTTTCATCAAGTAGTTGCTACTACTTATATAAGGCTTGGTGGCCATTAACCCACCATCTGAAAACTGACTCATTCCATAAACATTGGGAACCATCACCCAATCATAGGCATCAATAAAAAGTTCCATAAACCATCGGTATACTTCGTTAGGGTCAAATTCACACAGTAGCATAAAATTCCCTAAAACCATTAAACGTTCAATATGATGGCAATAACCTGTTTCCAAGATTTTCGTAATGGTCTGGTCTACAGGATCAATACCCGTAGTACCATTATAAAAGGAAGGGGGTATCTTCTTAGTAAAACGCCAATAATTAAGGGTTCTCTGATCACTACCCCGTATCTGGTATATTCCTCTGATAAACTCTCGCCAGCCTATTATCTGCCTTATGAATCCTTCTGTGGAATTTAAGGGAATGTCGTTGTCATCGGCAAAAACCAAACTACTTTTTAATATGTACTCCGGTAAGATTAGTCCAACATTTAACATCGGAGTCAAGACACTGTGGTTCAATATTGATTGATTAGCCACAATGGCATCCTCATAATTACCGAATTCCATAAAGCGCTCTTCAAGGAATTTAATGAGCCATTCTTTTGTGTCATTAAAGTTCGTTGGGTACAATGGCTGTTCTGTTACATATCCTAAATGATGTGAGAAATGGTCTTTTACATACGTCTTTGCTTCTTGATAATATTCATCTGAATCCGGGAATGTTATGGGCGGTGGGATTTTATTGGCTGGATATTTTTTTCGATTTTCCGTATCATACGTCCATTTACCCCCCTTGGGCTTACCATCATTTTCCAGGAGAATTTTCAATCTTTTCCGCTGCTCCTTATAGAAGGTGGTTTGATAGTATTTTTTCTTGTCTTTTCTGAAAAAGTGGCCTAACTGATCTTCAGTATTGAGGAACATCGGGGATTGTAAAACCGTAGTTTTCAAATCATTTTCAATAGAAGCTTCCTCAATTCGACTACTCAACCAATTATCAACCGGATCTATGTAGTATAGGTGTTCAATTCCTAGTCGATTTAATTCGGGAACCAGTCTTCTTATATCTGAAATATCTGTAATCGCTTCTATATATTCTACCTCACAACCTTTGGATTCTAAAAAGGACGCGTAGTTCTTCATACTGGCCCTGTGAAAAGCTATTTTTTGTTTATGAAACGGATACTGTTTAAAGAATAAATATTCTTCAATCAAATACAGCTGTTTTACCTTATCCAAAAGAGGGGAAGACTCAAATAACTGATGTGGAAAAATTAAGCCTACACTTTTCATCTCATTGCTTTTGATCCTTCACTAGACTAGCAATATATTCACATTTTACGAAATTTTGGACCCCATTAATCACGCAAAAATTACTTGTACGTTGCCTAGGTTGACAAATTAGGACGCCTATCAAACGACATAATTTCGGAATATCAATAACAAATGAGGCCCATGATGTCTGGACGTACGACATTTCCAGTCAACTTGGTAAGCGACAAGCTCATTTTGTGATTAATCACTGTCTTTACCTTTTACTGATTTTATTGCCCGTTATAGCCCGCTGTCTTGAGCATCTAAATCGGTTGATTTCCGGATTGCGCTTTTTCAAGTGCTTTTGGCTAACACCACTATTTACTCTCTTACGCCATCGTTTAAAATTAGAGCGTTTAAGATGGGTCCGCATTATCTTTATTACCCCCTTTTCCGTCAGTCCAAATTGAAAAAGTATGGCTTCAAATGGAGTGCGATCTTCCCAAGCCATCTCCAAAATTCTGTCTAATTCCCTTTCCGTAAATTCATTCCCAATGGAAAACATCTTTGAAATTGGATTAACTTAATTTATCTAGGCGTTTCATGACTTCTTCTGCCTCAAAGACTTTTTGATCGCTCAACTTCCTATTTGTGGCCGAAAGGCTGTGTGCTTCTTTTAATAAGCTTTGATATTGTTGTTGCAGTTTTTCCTTTTCTGTTTTCTTCTTGAATAGTCCAAACATCTGAATCTCTTTTAAATTGCTTCCCTGGAATGTCCTAAGGAAAGATCTAAGATACAATGAAAATTGATTTGTTTAACTTTTTTAATATTTATTTAAACATTTTTAATAACTATGGACCATGACTCAGATCCATGAATAACTTTTGTGTCAACAGTCAACCCACCTTCGCCAGCCTACTTCGCCGAAGTAGCTCGGCTACGAAGGCCGAAAGGCTATGGTGGACAGGCAGTCAATAGACAATCCACCTTCGCCAGCCTACTTTGCCGCCCGCGTGCCGCTGAAGCTAAAGCGGACCGCCGTTGGCAAAAGCCTATGGAGTCGGCCGAGGCGCAAGTAGTTCGGTTATGAAGGCCGAAAGGCTATGGTGGACAGGCAGTCAATAGACAACAGACAATGGTCAACAGATTACGCTCCCCCGAAGCGTGCTTTGCTCTGCTTCGGGGGCGTGATCCTCACTGCGCTCCCCTTTGCAAACCTGCCAGCCGGCAGGCTGGTACAAAGCCCTACCGGCTTCACCGGTGTACTTTGTTCTTCAAGAAAAATATCCAAGTAAACTTGGTGTTTTTCTTGAAAAACAAAGCCACGCACATGGTGCGTGGCTTTGCGCTTGTAGTGACCGCGGGAGGATTCGAACCCCCAACCCTCAGAGCCGAAATCTGATATTCTATCCAGTTGAACTACGCGGCCGGATTAGCGCGCGCAAGTTACGCAAAAACTGCTTGCTGGTGCTAATAAAATTCGTTCTAAGGGGATCTCTTTTTTGCATTTGGAACAGCGTCCAAATTCGGGTCTGCCCAGCAGATCCAGATGCCGTTTTAAGCCTGCGAGTCGCTCTTTTGCCTTGCGAAGTGCAGCATCTACAACGCTCTTGTTATTAATGGCATCCATACGTGAGACTCTGCCAATGGCATTATCCGGAGCTATAGGACCTGCCAAGGATTCATAACGTTCTATTTTACGAGTCGTTTTAGCAATCCCCTCTTCTAATGCCTTGCGTGGATCCATACCGCTGAATTACGCGCCTAATTTGGTCTTAACAATCTGGGAAATGGTTTTCCCGTCTGCCTGTCCAGCCAATTCCTTGGATACCATGCCCATAACTTTGCCCATATCCTGCATGCCTGTTGCGCCAATGGAATCAATGGTCTGAACAACCACTTTTTCGATCTCTTCCTCGGTGAGTTGTTCCGGTAAAAATCCTGCGATGATCTCGGCTTGTGCATTTTCAGCATCAGCCAAGTCAGACCTGCCCTGCTCTACAAATAAAGCTGCGCTATCTTTTCGTTGCTTGACCAGCTTCTGAAGGATCTTCAACTCATCAGCTTCTGCCATATCTCCTTGGGAACCCTTGTCTGTCTGAGCCAGCAATAGGGCAGATTTAATTGCCCGGAGGGATTCAAGTGCAACAGTGTCCTTAGCTTTCATGGCCTCTTTCAGGGCCGTCATTACCTTGTCTTGTAAATTCATTGTGTAACTCTTATGGTTTGAATAAGATAAAAAAATAACCCGAAAATGTGGAGGCATTTCCGGGTTTGAATAGTACGAAACTACTATTTCAACATCGGCTAATCCACGTTGTCATGTAAAAATGAGTTATTAGAACGCAATTGAATTTCGTCATTGCTATCCTCGGTGAGGGAAGTCCGACTTACTTTGCCTTCTTTCTTGGGATCTTCCAATTCAACTCCCTGGCGCCTATAAGCAGGTTCCTTCTCGATCTCCTCTATATTATTCACGTTCTTTTTAAACTTATAATTAAAGTCTTTCAATTTTCGGCGTCTCTCATCCGCCCTTTCCTTTAAAATCTGATCGATCGGACTATTAACAGGATTTGGATCCTTGGGTGATTCTCCTTCATCCCCGGTTTCCTTTTTGTTGATCACCCTTTTCTCAAAAATGAGTTCATCTTCAAAAAGTTTGGGTTCATAATCTTCGGCTTTGGATTTTTCTCCGGTGAGCGTGGTCTCAATTTCCGTATAATCTTCAAGGCTATACCGGGTTTCACCTTTTTTGTTATAATCCAATACCGGGATCACTTCAATATGATCTTCCATTTCCATTTCCGCCACATCCTCATCCAGGCTGAAGGTGATCACATTCTCGGCATCTTCTTCAGGCGTATCCTCTGTGTCGGTGACTAAAGGAATTTCAAATGATAATGCTGCCTGGTCTTCCTTAGCTACGGAGACGATTTCCGGATCGATCACTTCTATCTCATTGATCAGGTCTTTGGAATCAATTATGATAAAATCTTCTTCTATCGGCTCTGCGACTACTTCTTCGTAAAAGACATTAAAATTTCGAATATAATCCGTAGTCGCAATCAGGTCACTCGTGTCTTCTTCTTCTTCTAAAGTGTGTCGTACAACGGGCTCAAAAACTTCATCCTCTACCAACTCGTGTACGATCTTTTCCTCAGAAAGATCTTGTTCCGCTTTTTGCTCATCTTCCAGGGTGTGTATGATCTTTTTGGTTTCTGTATTGACAATATCATCCTGCTGGTCTATATGGAAGCCCGTTGCGATCACGGTTACCCCAATAGCATCTCCAAGGGCTTCATCCTCACCTACGCCCATAATGATATTGGCACTATGACCTGCCTCCAGTTGGATATGATCATTTATTTCTCCGATCTCATCAATAGTGATCTCTTCTTTTCCGGAGACAATTAAAAGCAATACATTCTTAGCTCCGCCGATCTTGTTATCGTTCAATAATGGCGAATCCAATGCTTTCATTATAGCTTCCTGAGCTCTTGAAGCGCCAGATGCCATTGCAGATCCCATAATGGCAGTACCACTATCCGCCAGCACCGTTTTAGCATCCCTCAGGTCAATATTCTGGGTGTAGTGATGGGTAATTACTTCGGCAATACCTCTTGCTGCAGTTGCAAGGACTTCATCTGCCTTAGAGAATCCGGCTTTAAAACCAAGATTCCCATATACCTCACGTAGTTTATTATTATTAATGACAATTAGCGAGTCTACTGTTTCTCGTAGCTTTTCTATTCCCAACTGGGCTTGTTTGCATCTATTACGGCCTTCAAAATGGAAGGGAGTTGTCACGATCCCTACCGTAAGCACGTCCATTTCTTTTGCCTTCTTAGCAATAATAGGTGCGGCACCTGTTCCCGTACCACCGCCCATACCAGCCGTGATAAAGATCATCTTAGTATTGTTGTCTAAAAGCCCCTCAATGTCTTCCATGCTTTCAATTGCCGCCTGCTCCCCGACATCAGGGTTTGCTCCTGCCCCCAGACCTTCGGTAGTTGAGACACCTAATTGGATCTTATTAGGTACCGGACTGTTTTGTAGGGCTTGAGCATCTGTATTGCAAACCACAAAATCTACCCCGTTGATCCCTGCCTGGAACATATGGTTAATGGCGTTACTTCCTCCACCACCAACACCTATGACCTTAATAACATTGCTTTGGTTTTTTGGCAAGTCGAACGTGATATTTTCTAATTCCTCCTTATTGCTCATTTTTACAGTGTTAGATTTTATATTCTTCAATGGTTACTATTCTGCGTTATCTAAGAAATCCTTCAATTTCTCTGACCACTTATCAAAAACTGTTTTGCGCTCATTCCGGCCGCCAAGGGATTTGGCATCAGCATAGTCCTCCAGCACCATTTCGGCTTCTTCATGTTCGCCTTCTGAAAAGCGATCTCTGTTTCCGTTTTTGATAGCATTCATCAGGAGTCCAACAGCTGTAGCATACAGCGGACTCGCTATTTCTTCCTCTGAATCTCCCGCAAGGTGTTCATTGGGATATCCTATGCGGGTGTCCATACCGGTGATGTACTCAACCAGTTGTTTCAGGTGATTTAGCTGACTTCCTCCTCCAGTAAGTACGATCCCGGCGATCAGCTTTTTCTTGGGATCTTCGTGTCCGTAATTCTTGATCTCTACATAAACTTGTTCTACGATCTCGACAACTCGTGCATGAATGATCTTAGACAAATTCTTGAGTGTGATCTCCTTGGGCTCGCGGCCTCTTAATCCGGGAATGGAAACGATCTCATTGTCTTTGTTTTCTCCCGGCCAGGCAGATCCGAATTTTATCTTTAGCAACTCGGCCTGCTTCTCAATGATGGAGCAGCCTTCTTTGATATCATCTGTGATAATGTTCCCTCCAAAAGGAATAACTGCAGTGTGACGAATGATCCCGTCTTTAAAAATGGCCAGATCGGTAGTCCCACCCCCAATATCAAGCAGTGCAACCCCAGCCTCTTTTTCTTCCTGGCTTAATACGGCATCTGAAGATGCAAGGGGTTCGAGTGTGATATTTCCAAGATCCAGGCCGGCACTTTTTATGCATCGACCAATATTTTTTATCGATGAGACCTGCCCTACTACTACATGGAAATTGGCTTCCAGTCTACCGCCATACATGCCAATGGGCTGTTTAATCTCGGCCTGGCCGTCTACTTTATACTCTTGAGGTAACACATGGATGATCTCCTCCCCCGGGAGCATAACTAATTTGTATACCTGGTTACAAAGTTTGTCCAGGTCTTCCTCATTAATAACCTCTTCAGCATTAGGGCGAGTGATATAATCACTATGCTGTAAACTGCGTATATGCTGACCCGCAATCCCAACGACCACAGATCCGATCTTCAGTCCGGAATCCGTTTCGGCTTGTTCAACGGCCTGTTGGATCGAAGTGATCGTCTGAGTTATATTATTTACAACCCCTCTGTGTACTCCAAGGCTTTTGGATCTCCCGGTGCCTAACACCTCAATTTTTCCATATTCGTTTTCCTTACCAATAATGGCCACGATCTTGGTAGTACCAATATCTAATCCGACGGAATAATTTGTGTGCTCCATGTTCATTTAAATTTTAGTGCATACGACCTGGTCATTAAATTCCAGGCTAACTATTTGGTAATTATTGAGCGAATCGTCTTTGATGGCTTTGGCGTAAAAAGCTTTGAAGTTGTTGAACTTTTCTTCAAGATTATTTACATCGCCCAGGTTCACAACAAAGCTGTTCACTCTGAATTTTAACTGATATTTTCCAATATCCTCAATATGTATCCCGATCACATTTTTTCGCAAAAAGTCATCAGTGTTTATATAGTTGAGGATCGTATAAGCATCCTCCAGAGTCTCCCCTGTAATATGTCCGGTAATAATCGGAACCCGTGCCGAGTGAAGTCGAGATAAGGGCATGGATTTGCCATCCTTATCCAGGTAATATTTTTTTGTTCCTTCAACTCTTCCTATGGGCTGCCTTTGCTCAATTATAGATCTGAGTTCACCGTTTACAGTAAGAAAAACTTGGGCATCTCGTACCATTTCATTAGCCTGGATCAGCTTTTCAATGGTATTCAAATCTACCCTTTCTTTGGGCTGATTAATTACGCTGCCATAATTTTGTATTAACAATTTATTAACGGCAGCTTCTGTCAGGTAAACATTGTTCTCCCCGCTAAAATGAAAGCTCACTTTTTCCACTTTTCGGGTCTCATTTCTATGATTGGAAAAACCATAAAGTACTGTTATACAGATACTTAAAATTAATAGTTTTAGTATGTTCCAATTAATTCGCATAGTTCAACTCTCTTTCTATTTGTTTTACTTCCATCCCGATATCACCTGCTCCCATGGTCACCAAAACCTCTGGTTTTGAGGCCTTAATTTCATGGATCAGATCCTGCTTGGGAACTAACTTTTTATTAGGATTTTTGATCATATTCAACAGCCATTCTGAAGTTATCCCCGGGATAGCTTCTTCTCTTGCCGGATAGATCTCCAAAAGCAATACGGCATCAAATTGAGACAAGCTTTTGGCAAAATCCACAGCAAAATCCCGAGTGCGGGAATAGAGATGCGGTTGAAACACGGCCATGATATTTTTTTGAGGATGCACTTCCCTGATCGCATCGAAAACAGCATCAATTTCAGTCGGGTGGTGTGCATAATCATCTATAAAAACAAAATCGTTCTCACGTATGCGATAAGAGAATCTGCGCTCTACTCCTTTAAATGTACCCATGGCCTCTGCCAACTTGTCTTTTGATTCAGCTACCTGATCTGCCATGGCAAATGCAACCAAACCGTTCAATAAATTGTGCCTGCCCGGTTTTTGGAATTGAACACCTTCAACAATTCCGGCCGGCGTATTTATATTAAATAGATAACTGCCATCAACCACTTGAATATCTGTGATGGAATAATCCGAAGCGTCCTCAATTCCAAAAGTATATCCCCTTATAGGAATGCCTTCTCGCACCAATAATTTTCCACCGGGCTTCAGACATTCGGTAAATTCCTTGTATGAATCTACCAGGGCATCTTCACTGCCGTAAATATCCAAGTGATCCGGGTCTATTGAAGTGATACAGGCCACATCAGGGGCCAGATGAAGAAAAGATCGATCAAATTCATCTGCTTCTACTACTGTATAGATGTCACCTTCTCTTATATAATTGCTTTCAAAGTCTTCTGAAATACCGCCAAGAAATGCTGTAAAGGGCAATCCAGCCTCTTTAAGCAAATGGGCCAGGATACTGGAAGTGGTCGTCTTTCCATGGGTTCCGGCTACAGCAAAGCAATAGCTGTCCTTTGTGATATCACCTAATACTTCAGCCCGCTTCTTAATTGTGAAGCCCGCTTCTCTGAAATAGGCCCATTCCCTATGTGTTTCAGGAATAGCCGGCGTATAAACAACTAGTGTAACCACAGGATCCTTATGTGTTGTAGGAATTTGTTCCGGGTCATCCTCATAATGAATGACCATTTGATTATCTTCCAGTTCACGTGTCAATGGGGTTGGCACCTTGTCATAGCCAGCAACAGCACATCCCATGTCGGAGAAATAGCGAGCCAAGGCCGACATGCCAATGCCGCCTATCCCGATAAAATATATGTGCTGGTACCTCATTTTCATGATGCCATTAGTAAATTTTCAATCTCGTTAACTATGTTCTCCGTGGCATTTGGTTTTGCCAGTGTCTTTATATTGCTTGATAAGGTCGACCGCAATTCTACAGAAGAGAGAAGCCTTTCAAATTCAATTTCAAAGCGCTCTTCTAATTCTGTTTCAGGGATCAGGAGTGCTGCGTTTTTTGCAACCAGGGCCAGGGCATTTTTGGTCTGGTGGTCTTCAGCAACATGTGGTGATGGAATCAATAAGGCAGGCTTACCCACAATGCACAATTCAGAAATGGTCCCGGCCCCTGCTCTGGAAATAATGATATCTGCGATCGCATAGGCGTAATCCATTTTATTGACAAAGGACTTTACTCGAACGTTTTCTGAATCCAAAGACTCGTATTTTTTGTAGTAGGACTTGCCACACTGCCATAGCAGCTGGACGCCCTGATCATGCAGCCATTCGCTCTTTTCTGCGATCAATTGATTGATCCGTGCCGAGCCCAGACTTCCACCTATAATAAGAAGTACAGGCATTTGGGGCGATAGACCGAAATACTCAAAGGCTTTGCTCTTTTCCGATCCAAAGCCCGTCAGGATCTCACGAACCGGATTACCGGTAAGAATGATCTTTGATTCAGGGAAGAATCGCTCCATGCCCTCGTAGGCAACATAGATACCATCAGCCTTCTTTGCCAGCCACTTGTTTGTTATACCTGCATATGAATTCTGCTCCTGGATCACATAAGGAATTCCTTGCTGAGCTGCTGCTTTCAACACTGGGGCACTGGCATATCCCCCCGTACCAATGGCCATATGTGGCTTAAAATTTTTCAGGATCTTCCTGGCTTTGATCAAACTAACCAAGACTTTAAAGGGAAACATGAGATTCTTTAAGCTCAAGCTTCGCTGTAGTCCGCTAATCCATAATCCCACGATCTTAAATCCGGCCTGGGGAACCTTTTCCATCTCCATGCGGTCGCTCGCACCCACAAAGAGAAACTCTGCCTGTGGAAACCTCCCTTTTAAAGCCGTGGCAATGGCGATAGCCGGGTAGATATGTCCACCGGTTCCTCCTCCTGATACTATGAATCTATAATTGCTCACTTAAGATCTCTAATGGGTTCGTTTCTTCACTATAAGTCTGGGTTTCATCTTCTTCTTTAATACTTGCACTGAGTACAATACCAATGGCAAGACATGTCATCCATATGGAAGTACCCCCGGTACTAATTAGTGGTAGGGTCTGACCGGTTACGGGGAATAATTCCACTGCGACAGCCATATTGATCATCGCCTGGAATACAATTGGTATACCAACCCCGATCACTAATAATTTTCCAAAAATGCTCACATTTCCATGGGCCACAATTACGATCCTGAAAAGCAGGAGCAGGTAGAAGAACATCAATGCAAATCCACCTACTAACCCGTACTCTTCAATTATTATGGCATAGATAAAATCTGAGGAACTCTGTGGCAGGAAATTCTTCATCACACTTTTTCCTGCGCCATTTCCAACCAGGCCTCCGCTTGCTATTGCGATCTTAGCCTTTTCAATTTGATAATCTCCTTCGCTGTCAGTTGGGTCCCAAAAGCTTTCGACCCTGCTCATCCATGTATCCACCCTGTTGGGCATCATGTCAGGAAATGCTTTGGCCGTAACAACGAACATGACCAGACATAAGACGCCTAATGCAATCATGCTAAAGAGGTATTTAAAGGGATATCCGCCCATAAAACACAGGACTACAACCATAAAATACAGTATGGCAGCCGTTGAGAGGTTTGCCGGCAGAATGAGCATTATGATGAGAAAAACAGGCACCCAAAGCGGCAATAGGCTTTCCTTGAATGTGATGGCATTTTCTCTGATCTTCGATAGGTATCTGGCAACATAGACCATTAATACTACCGAAGCCAGTGTAGATGTTTGAAAGGAGATCCCAACAAATGGTAATTGGATCCACCGGCTGGCATTCGCGCCTTCTATAGTAGTGCCTTGTGCCAAGGTATAGATCAGCAGGGCGATTACTACGGGCAATGCAATGATGGAAAGTCCTTTGAAATAATGAGTAGGGATCCTGTGGATCGCATAGATTATCCCGAAACCAAGAATGAGAAGCATCCCATGCTTAGTAAGATATCCCATTGTTGTTCCTCTTCCAACAACATAAACCAAGTTACTACTTGCACTGTAGACAGGTAAAAAAGAGAAAACTGCTAACAAGGCTACTACGCCCCAAATAGCCCGATCTCCTTTTATGTTCTTCAGCAGCTGCATCTGTTTCAGAGTTGTTTAATAGCCTCTTTGAATTGTTCTCCTCTGTCTTCGTAATTCTTGAAAATGTCAAAACTGGCACAAGCCGGAGAGAGCAAAACCGTATCTCCGCGCTCTGCGATCTTGTATGCTACTTTAACCGCTTCGGACATGGCAAATGTTTCCACAAAGGGTTCTACTACATTACCGAATGCTTCTTTTAGTTTTGTATTGTCGAGTCCCAGGCATACAATAGCCTTAACTTTTTCTCTTACTAAAGGCATCAAAGCCGTGTAATCATTCCCTTTATCCTGGCCACCAACGATCCAAACCGTTGGGTTCGTCATACTTTCAAGAGCATAGTAGGTAGCGTTTACATTTGTGGCTTTAGAATCGTTTATATAATTCACATGATGGATCTTCAAGACCGACTCCAACCTATGAGGAGCCCCCTGAAAATTGGCAATGCTTTTTCGGATCACATCATCACGAATACCCATCAGATTAGCCACCATTGCTCCCGCCATGGTATTCTTTAAATTGTGTTTGCCTTGTAGTGTTACTATGTCTGTGCTCATTTCAAGCGAATTATGAGGTGTGTTAATTTTTATGTTTTCATTCTCTATTTCTGCGCCCTCTCTGATACTCTGTGTTAATGAAAAGGGCAGCATTTTTGCCTTTACCGGGATGTTGGGCAATGCGTTTAGTATTTCTTCATCATCTGCATCATAGATGAAAAAATCCGTTGCCAACTGATTCTCGGTGATGCGAAACTTTGATTCCACATATTTTTGCATTCTATACTCATATCGATCGAGGTGATCCGGAGTAATATTCGTGATCACTGCAATATGAGGTCGGAAACTTTCGATCCCATCCAATTGAAAACTGCTGATCTCAAGTACGTAATGGTCATAATCTTCCTCAGCTACCATCTTCGCAAAACTATCCCCGATATTACCGGCCATACCCACATTCAAACCTCCTGCCTTTAGCAAATGGTAAGTCAACATAGTCGTGGTCGTTTTACCATTGCTACCTGTGATGCCAATAATCGTGGCATCTGTATATCGGGCTGCAAATTCGATCTCGGAGATCACAGGGATACCTTTCTCTGATAATTTCTGGACGATCGGTGCCGTGTCCGGAATGCCCGGGCTTTTCATGACCAGATCTGCTTGGATTAAAATATCCTCCGAGTGTTTATGTTCTTCCCAGTTAATTCCAAAATGTTCAAGAACGTTTTTATACTTTTCCTGTATGCCACCGAAATCGGAGACAAATACTTTATATCCTTCCTGTATACCCAATATGGCCGTGCCTACCCCACTTTCTCCTGCACCTAAAACAGCCAAAAATTCCATTATCTCACTTTCAGAGTCACAATGGTCACCACCGCCAGCAATATGCCGATGATCCAAAACCGTGTGACTATTTTACTTTCATGATATCCTTTCTTCTGGTAGTGGTGATGTAATGGAGCCATTAGGAAAATGCGCTTCCCTTCGCCAAATCTTTTGCGTGTGAATTTGAAATAACTCACCTGTAATACGACAGACAATGATTCTGCGAAAAAGATCCCGCATAATAGAGGGATCAATAATTCTTTTCGTACGATCAGGGCAATGACTGCGATCACCCCACCTATAGTCAGACTACCCGTATCTCCCATAAACACCTGGGCCGGATAGGCATTATACCATAGAAAACCAACGAGTGCTCCTACAAAAGCTGCTACAAAAATCAGGAGTTCCCCGGCCCTGGGAATGAAGAAAATATCCAGGTAGTCAGAGAAAATGATATTACCGGATACCCAGGCAAAGATCCCAAGAGTGAGTACGATAATAGCCGAAGTGCCAGCTGCCAATCCATCGACACCATCTGTTAAGTTGGCGCCATTGGAAACTGCCGTAACAATAAATATAACGATGGGAATAAAGAGCAGCCAGGCATACTGGTCTGCTCCTTCTCCCATCCAGGACACTATGTTGGTGTAATCTAATTCGTTGTCTTTAAAAAAGGGAACATTGGTTTTGATCGATTTGATCTCTTTTCCTTCTACCTTTTCTACGGTAAAGGATTCCGTAATGATCGTATGATCTTTATCTCTCATGGTCACGTCCGGATGGAAATACAAGGTAGCTCCGACCATTAGTCCGAGTACTACCTGACCCGTGATCTTAAACCGACCCTTAAGCCCTTTCTTATTCTTTTTGAATATCTTAATGTAGTCATCGATAAAGCCGATGATCCCCATCCAAAGCGTGGTTACAATAAGCATTTGGACATATACATTATTCAGATCAGCAAATAGTAATACGGGGATAAGCGTGGCAATAATGATAATGATACCTCCCATCGTAGGCGTACCTGCTTTTTGTTTCTCACCTTCCAAACCTAATTCCCGTATGGTTTCCCCAATTTGATTCTTTTGTAGCAGACGGATCACTCTTTTCCCATAAACAGTAGCCAGCACAAGGGAAAGTAGTACTGCCATGGCAGCCCTAAAGGTCAAAAATTGAAATAAGGATGCCCCTGGCAATTGATATTGCTGCTCCAGAAATTCAAAGAGGTTATAAAGCATGCTTCCTTATTTGTTTAAACTCTCCAGGATTGATGTTATCATTTTATAATCATCGAAATCAATCCGTTTTCCATTGGTTTCCTGATAGGTTTCATGTCCCTTTCCGGCAATCAGAATAATGTCATTTGCCACTGCTAACTGGCAAGCCGTTTTAATGGCTTGTTCCCTGTTCTCAATACTTAATACCTTATTAGAATTCTGAGGTTCTACCCCTGCTTCCATCTCGTTGATAATGGCCGTTGGCGACTCAGAACGAGGATTGTCTGAGGTAAATATGGCTTTGTTACTTAACTCAGAAGCGATATGCCCCATTACCGGACGCTTAGACTTGTCACGTTCACCACCACACCCCACTACGGTGATGACGCTTTCATTTCCAGTCCTCAATGCATGGATAGAATCCAATACATTTTTTAAGGCGTCCGGCGTATGGGCATAATCAACAATTGCAGTTATCCGCTGCTTTGAAATAAAATATTGAAAGCGACCATCTACAGTTTCCAATTCACTAAGCAGCCGCAGGATTTCTATTTTTTCTAAACCCAGGATCTGGGCAGTGGCATATATCGCCAGTATGTTATAGGCGTTAAAATCACCTATCAATTTTGTCCATAGATCATTCTCTTCAACCTTCAACAATTGCCCGTCAAATTGCCTTTCCATGATCTGCGCTTTGTAATCGGCAAATGTTTTTAAGGCGTAGGTATATTTTTTGGCTCTTGTATTCTGGAGCATGAACAAACCGTTCTTATCATCGGCATTACTCAATGCGAAGGCGGATTTTTCCAGATCGTCAAACAGGCGTTTCTTGGTATCCCTGTAAGTCGAAAAATCCTTGTGATAGTCCAGGTGGTCATGAGATAGATTGGTAAAAATAGCTCCTTTAAAGTGCAGCCCGGCTGTCCTGTGTTGATCCAGGCCATGAGAGCTTACCTCCATAAAACAAAACTCCACACCTTCTTCTGCCATCAGGGATAGATAATGATTTATAGTCATTGGGTCCGGTGTAGTGTGGGTTGTGTCATGTCGCTGGTTATCGACCATGATCTTTATGGTAGATATCAGTCCAACTTTATATCCGGCTTTCTTGAAAAGATCATAGAGTAGGGTGCTTACCGTCGTTTTTCCATTCGTGCCCGTTACCCCGATCAATTTTAAATTCTTACTTGGATTTTCGTAGAAATTCGACGATATGACAGCAAGTGCATTTTTGGAATTATCTACCTGGACATAGGTTACATTATCGTGTACTTCCTTCGGGAGCTCTTCGCAGACGATGGCTATCGCCCCAGCTTCGATCACCTTTTCTATAAATGTATGTCCATCTACTGTTCCCCCTTTTACCGCTACAAAAAGATCATTGCCGCTCACCTTCCTGGAATCAAACTGCACCTGCCCGATCTCAATGGCGGTAGAACCTGTGACATCTTTTAATCGAACCCCGTACAATATGTCTTTCAATAACTTCATGAGAGTTCGAGGGTTATCTTTCTTACGTTTTTCAGTGTTGTGCCTTTAGCAACTGACTGGGATTTCACCTTGCCATTTCCGATAACTTCTACTTCTAATCCCA
Source organism: uncultured Eudoraea sp. (assembly GCA_947258555.1). Taxonomy (GTDB): domain Bacteria; phylum Bacteroidota; class Bacteroidia; order Flavobacteriales; family Flavobacteriaceae; genus HDS-28. Next base: position 71,187 of record CAMYJF010000003.1, read on the forward strand.
GGTTTTCAAGAAGGGCGATGGCATCCATACCACTCATACCACGAACACTAGGGACGGTTGTCCGGTCTTGCTGTTCCAATGCATAATATTGATCGAACTGTTGCTGCAGATCTGGTAAGTCTTTATTGAGAGGAACTATCTCATCCACTTGCGGGTTATTCGCATATATTTTGTGAGCAATGGCCTTGAAGACAGGTCCGGATACATCGGCCCCATAATACCCTACACTTTTGTCTGGCTCATGGATGACAACAATACATGAGTATTTGGGGTCATCTGCGGGGAAATACCCGGCAAAAGTGGATATATAACTTAATTTATCAGGGTCTTTAGCGACGTAGTTCTTTTGAGCCGTTCCAGTTTTTCCCGCCATTGAAAAGGTCGAAGAATATAGTCGGTTTCCTGTTCCGTGTTTTTTCTCAACTACATTCTTTAGTAGTTGTTGCACCTTTCTCACAGTCTCTTCAGAGCAGATCTTTGGGTGTATGACCTCTTTCTCAAAGCTGTAAAGTGTTTGGTTCCATTCCCGTACCTCTTTGATCAATCTTGGCCTTAGAAGCTCTCCATCATTTGCGATGGCATTATAAAAAGCCAATGTTTGTAATGGTGTTTGGGCTACTTCATACCCATGTGACATCCACGCCAATGATATTCCCGACCATCCCTTATCGCCAGGAGACCTGAGAACAGGTTCTCCTTCTCCTCGAATCGGCATTCCAAGGGGTTCATCTAGTTTCATTTTTTGTAATCGCCTTGTGAATTTTTCCGGTGACTCCTTATATCCATTGTGGATCATTTTCGCAAAAGCCGTATTCGATGAGACCACAAAGGCTTCCCCAACACTCACTTCCCCATAACCGCCGGGCTTTGAATCCCTTACTACACGATCGTAGATACGCCATCTCCCGTTTTCAGTATTGATGACCGTACTCGTGTCGACTACCCCATCTTCGAGGGCAGCCACCAATGACATTAACTTAAAAGTTGAGCCTGGCTCGTGGGACTCTCCAACTGCATAATTGAGACGTTCGTAGTATTTCCCTTCTTCAGTCCGACCGAGATTAGAGATGGCCTTAATAGCACCGGTCTTGGTTTCCATGACGATCACGCAGCCATGGTCTGCTTTGTAATGCTCTAATTGTTGAAGGAGTGCATGGTGGGCAATGTCTTGTATGTTAATATCTATTGTGGAGATGACATCATAGCCATCTTTTGGCTCGACAATATTTTCTCTTCCGATAGGCTTCCACTGGCCTTTTGCGATCTTCTGCTTTAAGCGTTTGCCTTCCATACCACGTAGGTACTGACCGAAAGCGCCTTCCAGTCCCACCCGGGTGATATAGCCATTTTCGTCTATTCGTTCATATCCCACACTGCGTTCTGCTATTTTGCCAAGGGGATGTTCCCTAACGGTTCGTTGCTCCACTATGATCCCTCCTTTATATGGTCCAAGGTTAAAAAGAGGAAAATCAATGATCTTCAAGTAATCTGTATAGGAAACATTAGTGGCAATCCTGGCATACCGATTCTTATTGACACGGGCCTTGCGTAAGCGTTGTTCATAATGCCCGGCAGGTTGACCCAGTAAGCCATTTAAGGCTTTGGAGAGATCCACCACATGTGCCTCAAAATTTTCAGAGGAAACGGTCATGGCATCGAACCTGATCGTGTATCTGGACACAGATGTAGCTAATAAGCTGCCATCATCTGAATAGAGATTGCCTCTATTCGGGGCAATCGTGAACATTTTCTCGGTACGTTGATGCGCCAGCTCTTTGTATTTATCGCCATGGACCATTTGCAAGCCCACGAGCTTTACCATAATGCCAATACCAAATAGAAACATGGCACCAGCCATGATGTACAAACGTCTCATTATATTTTTTTTGGTCACAGGCATTTACTCATCCGAGGTTAAGACAATTATCTTTTGTGGGGGCACTTCAGACGGACCCAGGCCATTCTCGACGACAACGTTCCTGACTGAAGATTCCAATTTCATTTTTTGTACATGTGACCTCATTGCCACGAATTCACTCCGCAACTGCCTAACCTCCTCATTCAATGCAGCTACCTGATGTACTTTCTTATCGGCACTATGTGCACTTGCAATCATTAAAGCAGCCAGGGATGAAGCAAAGAGAATGAAGGTCCAGTTTTTGGGGGCATCTCCGCTTATCAGGAATTTTCCTTTTAAAATGTCAATTAAGCCATTTTTCATAAGGCTTGGTCGTTATTTACAGGCGCTCGGCAATTCGTAATCGTGCACTTCGCGCCCTGTTATTTTTTGCAATCTCATCGGTCGAGGGTTGGATTAACTTTCCAATCCGTTTAAACGGTGCCAAAGGGTTACCGTAAAAATCCTTCTCGACCTCTCCTTCAAACTTCCCAGTTCTAATAAATCGCTTGACCAGCCGGTCTTCCAGGGAATGATAGCTGATTAAGCTAATTCTGCCGCCCTGGGAAACGACATGTGGGGTTTGAAGCAGAAATTCTTTTATCGCTTCCAGTTCTTGGTTGACTTCGATCCGGATGGCCTGAAAAATCTGGGCCATGATTTTGTTCTCCTTATGGCGTGGCATAAATTTTTGTAGCACCCTCTTGAGGTATGGATCCGGGTAGACATTCGCATATCAAGGGCTTCATCAAAGCGCGTTGAAAATCCGCGTTCAGGATCGTCAAACTGATGTGATGAAACACCAAAATCTGCCAGGATTCCGTCAACTTTCTGTATGCCATAGAACTTTAAAAACTGCCTGAGATACCTGAAATTTTCATTGATCAGGGTAAAACGATTATCTTCAATTGCATTTGCCAATGCCGCTTCATCTTGATCAAAGGCGATCAATTTTCCTCTGGCTCCTAGTCGGTCTAAGATCTCTCTCGAATGACCGCCTCCTCCAAAAGTGACGTCTACATAGACCCCATCTTGTTTTATCTCAAGGCCATCAACTGACTCTTTTAATAAAACAGGATTATGATAGTTCGTCTCCATCATCGCCCATTACCTCTTCTGCCAATTCTGCAAAATTGACAGCGGTTTCCTCAAGCACTTTTTCATAGCTGTCTTTATCCCATATTTCAATAATGTTAATGGTTGAACTCAGTACGACATTCTTACTGATTCCGGCGATCTCCATTAAATTCCTAGGGATAAGTAATCTACCAGTCGCATCTATTTCCACGGGCTTAACACCTGCAGAAAATCGGCGTATAAAATCATTGTTCTTTTTACGGAACCTATTCTTCTTGTTCATTTTTTGCATGAGCAAATTCCACTCTTCTAAAGGATAGAGTTCCAGGCACGGCTGAAACACCGAACGTTTAATAACAAAACCTTTGTTTAGCACGGGAGCCAACTGATTCTTTAAGGTCACAGGTATCATCACCCGGCCCTTTGTGTCGGCTTTGCAATCGTATGTTCCAATAAAATTGATCACTTGATCGTGGTAGATTTTGCTATATAAAACTCAAATATATCAAAATTATTACCACAAATTACCACATTTTACCACATTCTTAAAAATTTATTAAAATGCAGCGGCCTTCTATGAAGTGAAGGAGGTATATGTCAGGAAAGGTATTTTACATGTGTTTTTATTATAATTATCCTTTCGTAAGGCTTAGTTTACAAGGGATAATCAGCTAGTACAAAAATATCAGTATTATTCTTAAATAACTATATTTGCCAACTAATAAATAAGCACTCCGCAATGGATGCCGAAATCAAGACTGAAGGTAAATTCAGGTATTTAGAAATAGGCGAAGGAGCCCCCATAATTATTCTTCACGGCCTTATGGGCGGATTGAGTAATTTTAAAGGGGTGACCAACCATTTCCCGGAACGCGGTTACCAGGTCCTGGTTCCTGAGCTTCCTATATATGATATGCCCCTGGTTAAGACCACGGTTAAGAACTTCGCGAAATTCCTGGAGAAATTCATCGAATTCAAAAAACTGGACAAAGTCATCGTACTTGGCAACTCTCTTGGTGGGCATATTGGCTTGCTCCATGCCAAATTATTTCCGGAAGTTGTAAAAGCTCTGGTCATCACTGGCAGTTCCGGACTCTACGAAAGTGCGATGGGCGATGGATACCCTAAACGCGGCGATTACGAGTTTATCAAGAAGAAAGCAGAAGATGTTTTTTATGACCCTGCTATAGCCACTAAACAAATTGTAGATGAGGTGTTCGCCACTGTAAATGATCGTATGAAATTGGTTAAAACCCTGGCCATTGCCAAAAGTGCGATCAGGCATAATATGGCCAAAGACCTTCCGGAGATGAAAACGCCAACCTGTATTATTTGGGGAAAGAACGATTCTGTTACACCCCCAAATGTCGCAGAGGAATTTCACGAGCTACTCCCCGACTCCGACCTCTTCTGGATCGATAAATGTGGCCATGCCCCCATGATGGAACATCCCGAGGAGTTTAATCAAGTACTCGACGCCTGGTTACAAGAGCGAAAATTCTAAGATTTAAGAGATGGATATAAAGTCGGCCGACTTTATAGTGAGCAATACGGATGTTAGTAAATGTCCGTCTGAACCGATACCGGAATACGCCTTTATTGGAAGATCCAATGTGGGTAAATCTTCCTTGATCAATATGTTATTGCAGCGAAAGCAGTTAGCGAAAACTTCAGGGAGGCCGGGAAAAACCCAGCTCATTAATCATTTCAAGATCAACAATGCCTGGTACCTGGTCGACTTGCCAGGATACGGCTATGCCAGGGTATCTAAGAAGGCAAAAAAAACATTCCAGAAATATATAACGGACTACTTCCTAAAGCGCAAACAATTACTCAGTGCCTTTGTATTAGTGGATATTCGGCATGAACCACAGCCTGTGGATCTCGATTTTATGCGATGGCTGGGTGAGCGTCAAATTCCGTTTGCCCTTATTTTCACTAAAGCTGACAAACTCAAACCAAAGGCCATTGAGGCACAGGTTGCGGCCTACCTACAACTACTGAAAGAAGATGGTTGGGAAGAAGCTCCAGAGCATTTTATTACCTCCTCAACACATGGCACAGGCAGGGAAGAAGTACTTTCCTATATTGCCGATATAAACCGGCAATTCAAGGATTTCAATAAGAAATAGGCATTAGTTGACGGGTAGCCGCTCTTTGATCATATCAATCAGATCTGATTCGTTTTCAAGCCTATTCAGCTCAGAGGCTTCAACCATAGTTTCTAATTTCTCGTTCTCTACCTTATATATTATCGGTAGTTCTATGGTCTCCGGAGCAATATTTGAGTAAGCCTCAAAAAATTCGTCTTTATGAAGAAAGGTCATTGGCAAATGAAAGTTTTCCCGAAAATCCTTCCATTTCTTTTTTTCACTAAAAGTGCCAAAAGTAAGCTGACAGAGGGAGCAGGAATAGGTAGATGGATTCACTATTTTATGGGCAGCATCTAATAAGGCATTTCCGAGACCGGAATTGGCATTATAAATAAATAGTAAAATACTGCTATGTGCAGATACCATATGTCAACTTATATTTTAAGCGCTCTTGCTATCCTGCGAGGCCCTCTCTATACTCTTCAGTCGTGATTTTCATTAAAAATTTCTTTCAATAAACGCCTTAACAGCTCAGCTGGCCAAAAGTTTCAATCTTTTATTTCAGAACTTGGTTATCAAAACAATAGCCTCATCAAGAACATACAGATTGAAAAATACATGATTATCCCTTTATTCATAGTATTTTTGGACGTTTTTTAAATCAACTCGTCATGGAAAATTCATACGGCCAATGGCCCCATCCATATAAACCGGCATCAGAATTTAACAAGAGGGTGGCTTATTTCAGTATGGAATTTGCCATCGATCAGGGGTTAAAAATCTATTCCGGGGGACTCGGATTCCTGGCAGGATCACACATGCGATCGGCCTGTTCGCTGAAACAAAACTTAATAGGAATTGGTATCCTTTGGAAATATGGTTACTACGACCAGGGTCGTAAAAAAGATTGTACTATGGAAGCCAGGTGGATAGAAAAGAACTATAGTTTTATTGAAGACACCGGAATTGAGGTCAATGTGCGGGTACACAACAATAATGATGTTAAAGTAAAGGCCTATGTGCTGCGGTCTGAAATCTTCAATACGGCTCCCGTTTATTTACTGACAACGGATATCGATGGAAATGATGATCTGGCAAGAAGCATTACCCATACGCTATATGACAACCATGAGAATACTCGAATTGCTCAGAATATCGTTTTGGGCATCGGCGGGGCCAAAGTGGTTCAGGCCTTGGGCGGAGCAGATATATATCATCTGAATGAAGGGCACGGACTGCCTGCTTTTTATTACTTAAAAGGTGAAGGTGTTAAAAAATCACAGTTCGTCTTCACCACCCATACCCCTGAACGGGGTGGCAACGCCGAACGAGAAGGCGCATACCTGAATGAATTTGGGTTTTTTGGTAAAAGTTTATCGCATGAAGAGCTTTCGCAGGAAACCGTTCAAGGGGGCATCCTGAGTTATACGGTCGCAGCTCTACGCATGGCAAGTCGGGCCAATGCTGTTTCAAAACTGCACGCTAAAGTGGCCACTAAAATGTGGAAAGATTATGAAGGCATCTCTAAGATCATTCCCATCACGAATTCCCAGAATAGGGATTACTGGCAAGACAGTGGTATGGGAAAGGCTTGGAAAAAAAGGGATGCCCGGGCCTTTCACCGATCTAAAAATGAATGGAAAAAACGCCTATTCAGGGAAGTATTGGATCAGACCGGAAAACTGTTCCATACGGAGGTCGTTACTATAGTCTGGGCACGGCGATTTGCCGGCTATAAGAGAGCGGATCTGCTCTTACGGGATTGGGAGCGTTTCCAGCGCCTGATCCATAACCAGGAACACCCTGTTCAGATCATTTGGGCAGGAAAACCGTATCCGCTTGACTCTTATGGGATCAACATCTTCGATCATCTGGTACACGCTACAAAATATCTGCCGAATCTGGCAGTATTAACAGGATATGAACTATCCTTGTCGAAGCTATTGAAATCAGGGTCCGATATCTGGCTAAATACCCCACGGATCACCCGTGAGGCTTCGGGAACCAGCGGGATGACTGCAGCCATGAATGGATCGGTCAACCTGTCTGTCAATGATGGATGGATCCCTGAATTTGCAAAGCATGGCCAAAACAGTTTCATTCTTCCCGAGGTTTCTCACCATTTACCCGTACATGAGCAGGACGATATCGATTCCAAAAATTTGTACCGGATCCTGGAACAAGAAGTACTACCTATTTATTATAAAGATCCGGGGCGTTGGGATCAGATCGTCTTTAACGCGATCGATGATGTGCTGCCTGAATTTGACAGCCAAAGGATGGCCAGGGAATATTACGAGAAGCTATATATATAATGTATAGCTTTTTCTTAGAGTTCCATTTTTTCGGCAAAATAGGCACAAAAATCCTGCATGGTAGCAGTCATCTTTTCATCCTGAGTGGCCCGAAGAAACGTTTCGCTTAAACCCATAAGTGTTTGATGAAAGAACACCTTCATTTCATCGATCGGCATATCCTTGGTCCACAGATCGATCTTTAGTGCTTCCTTTTGGTTATGATCCCAAACAGAGAGCAACATTGCTTTTGCAGATTCACTTGTGATCCCGCCATCTTCTGCTGTCCAGTTCAATTCTTCAGGCACCCGATTTTCATCCAGCCCTACTTTTAATGATATAGTCGAAGTATGATGTATTGCCATTACTTTTTGGGTTTGAATTTAGAACGCATAAAAATATCGCGTCCGGATAATTTGAGCATTTGATGCACTTCCACATCATTATTTTCCATATAGGCCCGCACTATCTGCCAACCTATATATTGTCCTATGCGACCTGGAGATTCACCGTCCAATTCCAATCGAAATTTGGAGAAAGGTGCATCATTAAGGAATCGTGGAGCCAGGCCCTTGTCCGTGCTATACAATAATTCACGTTCAATAAAATACCGCCAGATCGGATCTTCGTTGGCCCGGGCCCAGGCCAATTCTTCCTGGGTATATTTTATTTTTTCAGGATCTTCCCTCCATGGTAAAAGCAGATCTTTAAGGTATAGCTTCTTACCATAATAGATCATTTGTGAAAGAAATGTTCTTTCGGCAGGTGGCGGTACTTTGGTAGCACTAAACGCATCTGCTATATCAGGGAGTATATAGACAGGATCTAATTGAGCAGCAATATAGCTATCCATGCCTTTGTAAAATTTATGTGACTCCCCCAGATAAGAATCCAAAGCTACCAGGACCATGGTATCTGCCAATATGATCCTGTTTTGATAATCTACTTCTGAGATCATGGTTACAACCTTTGGCATAGGTGCTGCATCGGGAAAGTAATGACGCCAATGTTTATAAAAGAGCGTGATCTCTTCCTTCTCTTTCTCAAAATCTGAAAAGGTTTTTTCTACTTCCCATAAAATTTCCCGCTGTAAGGTGTCGGATAATTTGGCCACCCATATAGAATCCGGATATTGTGCAGGAAAGAAATAGGGGTATTCAGCCTTTAAAATCGGTAAACTGGCTTCAGTAGTGGCTGCTAACTTCCTGTCGAACCTGATTACATCGGTTTTAATTGGTATTTCCAAGATTTGATTAGGTATTTTCCTATCTTCTATGCAGGAATAAATGATAAATAATATAAGAATAGAATATTTTGAACACTTCATGTCTTTCCCTCTTTCTAAGCTATAAATTGTTAACTTTCCACCGCGAAAAATTCCGCGATCACGTAAACTAAAGCTCAAAATTAAACGTTTTATCCCTAATTAATCCAACCCATGCATACGCAGAAGGTCATAACATATATTGTTGACTGGCTTCTGGACTACGCGACTACAAATAATCAGAAAGGATTTGTTGTGGGCGTATCCGGCGGGATAGATTCTGCCGTCACCTCCACACTCTGTGCAAAAACCGGACTTCCGGTCTTGTGTGTTGAGATGCCCATTCACCAGGGTGATAATCAGGTGACCCGCGCAAACCTCCATATAGACTGGCTTCAAGAGAATTTCTCCAACCTAAGTCGGCAACCCGTAAATCTAACTCCCGTATTTGATAACCTGGTAAGTGTATTGCCTCCGGTTGAGGATGAAGAACAGCGATTTATGGCCCTTGCGAATACCAGAGCTCGAATACGCATGACCACTTTATATTACTTTGCCGCCCTAAATAAATATCTCGTCGCCGGAACCGGTAATAAAGTAGAGGACTTCGGTATAGGCTTTTATACAAAATATGGCGATGGAGGCGTGGACCTCAGCCCCATTGCAGACCTCATGAAATCCGAAGTGTACGATATTGGCGTATATTTAGGTATAAACGACACAATTATTAAGGCTCCTCCTACAGATGGTTTGTGGGGTGATAATCGTACCGATGAAGATCAGATCGGTGCATCTTATCCAGAATTAGAGTGGGCCATGCGCATGAATGACCAGGGAAAATCCCCCGAAGATTTTACAGGTCGAGATTTAGAGGTTTTTCTTATATATAAAAAGTATAATACAGTGAATAAGCATAAGATGATTCCTATACCAATTTGTAATATTCCAGAGGAATTAAAGTAACCTCTCATCTATGAATCAGATACTTAAGTCGAAAAGTCCGCCCCCAATGCACTGTATTCAAAGAAAAAGTACATATTTGCCTCGGAATTTAGAATTTTTAACCCTACATTATACGGCTGTAATTTTAGAAGTATAATTAAATCTAGAACTACATTAGAATGATCAAAGTTTTAATTGCAGACAACCATCCCATAGTTAGATTGGGTATTAAGCAGGTGCTGAGTACTTCTCCAGAATTTGAAGTTATCGCTGATGTAGCAACCACTTCTGAACTATTTGACACGTTAAACAAAGTTACTCCCGATGTTGTTATGCTTGAGATGGATATTCCGGAAATTAACGGGATCGCCACGCTCAGGAAAGTAAAACAAGAATATCCGAACATTAAAGTTCTGATATACAGCGGGCAATCTGAAGATGTTTATGCTTTGAGTACAATCAGGGCAGGCGCTTTTGGATATCTATCTAAAACAGCTGATTTAGATTACATTATTTCTGCTGTTAAGAAAGTAAGTGAAGGTAACATGTTTATCACAAATGAATTGGCCCAGCGTTTAGCCTTCGATGAAGGTACGCAGAAACCAAGAAGGTTCTTTAGGAAGTTGTCTACTCGCGAAGTCGAGGTACTTAAGTTATTGGCTAGTGGAAAACGTAACAAGGAAGTAGCCCAAGGTCTGAATCTTAATGAGAAGACCGTTAGTACGTACAAGGCACGTTTGATGAAAAAATTGAATGTGGACAACCTTGTAGATCTGTTACAGCAAGCCAAGGCTTTAGAATTGTATTAAATTCCATACTGCTTAAAAACGGTTAAAAACCCCGGTCTAGGACTGGGGTTTTTTTATGATAATACCCTATTTAATTTTGTATTCAATAATTTATTGAGCTCCAGGTAGCGTATGATCTCCTCCAAAGCCTCCTGGTGATCGGTTTCCAAATTATCAGTACCCTCCTGCAAGGATTCAATTCGTTTCTTGATCAAATAACAACGCAAGGTTAGAATTGTTTCGCTTACCAGCTGTGAAACACTTTGTGCTTTCTCTTTGGGATAAATATTTTTGCGCTCCCATTGGTGTAGCGAATACTTTTCATCCTCCATCAGTATTGAAGAGATTTCTGAAATCAGATTCTGATCCAGTTGATTCATGAAGGTGTTTAAGGTGAAATCTTCCCTTTCATTCATTTCTTCCATCAGTTTATAGTAGATCATGCGAAATAACTCATGGGTAAGCTCGATCTCATCTTCCTGGAGGTCCAGGTAAATCTTTTCATAAACCTTAGCCTCTACCTGCTCTTGTTCAAGAACTAATTCCCCTTCTTCATTCTCCTTGTAGACATAGTCCTCAAACGCCTCCTGCTCATTCCCATATAATAGCAACATTTCTATGATCTTACGTTCCAATTCATATTGGGTATCAACTTTAACAGCGGCCTGTTCCGAGGGTTTAATCACCTGGAAGGCTTCTGCTTGCTTGCGAACACTTTTAGCCTGCTCCTGCCTGTTCTTACTGCTTATCTGGGCCAGGGTATTAAAGAGAACTTCTTCTGAAACACCCATGATCCGGGCACATTCCTGTATGTAGATCTCCCTCTTTATCCGATCGGGTATGAGTGCAATACTCCCAACAATATCGCGCACGGTATTGGCTCGTTTTATGGGGTCAGAACCCCCTTCCGCCACTAATAAGGAAGTTTTGAACTGGATAAAATCCTTAGAATTTTCTTCCAGGTATAAATGCATTTCCTCCAGGCTATTGGCCCGCGCAAAACTATCCGGGTCTTCCCCCTCTGGAAAGGCACAAACCTTGACATTCATTCCCTGTTCCAGAATCAGATCTATTCCCCTGAGGGAAGCTCGTAAGCCCGCAGCATCACCATCAAATAGAACCGTGACCTGGGTGGTTAGTCTTCGAATGAGTCGGATCTGTTCCGGTGTCAGCGCGGTACCACTGGATGCCACCACATTCTCAATGCCCAGTTGATGCATTTGGATCACATCTGTGTAGCCTTCTACCAGGTAACAATTATCTTCTTTGGCGATAGCTTGTTTCGCATAATAGATCCCATAGAGCACTTTACTCTTATGATAGATGAGACTTTCGGGCGAATTCATATACTTCGCCGCCTTCTTATCCTGGCCCAGGATACGTCCGCCAAATCCCAAAACTCTTCCACTCATTGAGTGAATAGGGAACATTACTCGTCCTTTGAAGCGATCAAAGGTTTTGGCTTCCTGGCTTGCTGTTTTATCACGATGGATACTCAGACCGGTTTTTACTAAAACCTCCTGGGAATACCCATCCTTCAGGGCGCGCTTGGTGAAAGCTTCCCATTCATCGAGGCTGTAACCAAGGGAAAACTTTTTGATCGTCTCGGGCGTGAACCCCCGTTCCTTAAAATAGGTCAGGCCAATGGCTTTTCCCTTGTCGGATTCCCACAGATTTTCCTCAAATATCTTCTGGGCATAGGTACTCGCAATAAAGAGGCTTTCTTTCTCATCGGCGAGCTCCTTCTGTTCATCGGTCTGTACGGTTTCCTCTATCTCTATGCCATATTTCCTGGCCAGATACCGAATTGCCTCAGGATATGAAAAATGTTCATGTTCCATCAGGAAGGCAACGACATTACCGCCTTTACCCGAGCTAAAATCCTTCCATATCTGCTTAACCGGGGAGACCATAAAGCTGGGCGTGCGCTCATCCGTAAACGGACTCAGGGCCTTGAAATTTGATCCTGACTTCTTTAACTGCACAAAATCCCCGATCACCTCCTCGATGCGGGCAGATTCATATACCTGGTCTATGGTAGATTTAGCTATCAATTTTCAAATAATGGTAGGGGTAAAAATAGCAAATTTAAAGGGGCCGACATACGGGTGTGAATAACTTCCACTTTACTTTTTCCGTTCAACTACATAAATGACCATTTCCCTAAGTGAAGCCTTATAGGGAGATTCAGGATATTGATCCAAAATCTGAAGTGCTTTCTCCTTAAACTGATGCATTTTGGTCTGGGCATAAGCCAGCCCGCCTTTCTCCTGAACAAATTGGATAACTTCTTTTACCCTGGCCTTATCCCGGTGATGTACTTTCACCGATCTGATCAGCCATTTCTTTTCCTTCTCACTGCAATGATTGAGTGCATAGATCAAGGGGAGTGTGAGTTTTTGCTCTCTGATATCGATGCCTGTAGGTTTCCCGATTTTATCATCTGTATAGTCAAAGAGATCATCCTTGATCTGGAAGGCCATCCCACAGTATTCTCCGAATTTTTTAAAGGCTTCAACATCTTCAGTTCCAGGCTTCACAGAACATGCGCCAAGCCCACAACAGGCAGCGATCAGGGTGGCTGTTTTTTGCCTGATTATTTCATAATATACCTCTTCAGTCACATCTAAGTTCCTGGCCTTTTCCAACTGTAATAGCTCCCCTTCACTCATTTCCCGAACTGCCGCAGATATAATTTTAAGCAGATCAAAATCGCCATGGTCTATAGACAAAAGCATGCCTTTCGAAAAGAGATAGTCGCCAACCAGTACTGCGATCTTATTTTTCCAAAGCGCATTAATAGAAAAGAATCCCCTGCGTTTATTGCTGTCATCAACTACATCGTCATGGACCAGGGTAGCCGTGTGGATCAATTCAATGACAGAAGCCCCTCTATAGGTTCTTTCATTTACCTCCCCATTATTCAACAATTTAGCTGTGAGAAAAACAAACATGGGTCGCATTTGCTTTCCTTTCCTGTTGACGATATAATGTGTGATACGATTGAACAAGGCTACCTTAGACGTCATGGCCTCATAGAACTTTTTCTCAAAAAGCTCCATTTCCTGTTCAATAGGTTCTCGTATTTTGGATACTACCTTCATCGTCAGGGTGAATATCGGATCAAGTAAAAATAGCCAAAAATAAAGGGGTTGGAAAGAATCCTCCTGGGGAAATCACCCCTGTTCTTCTTTATTGGCCAACTGACCACATGCTGCATCTATATCGCTGCCACGTGAACGGCGCACTGTAACTATTATACCGGCATTTTTTAAACATCGGGTATACCGCTCAAGGGCCTCCTTTGAAGCTTGAGCAAAACGTTTATCACCGATAGTATTATAAGTGATCAGATTTACTTTGGAGGGGATGTGGCGGCAAAAGCGGATCAGGGCGTCAATATCATGCTGCCGGTCATTGATATCTTTCCAAACACAGTATTCAAATGTAACTTTTCGGCCTGTTTTCTCATACCAATACTCGAGGCTCTTCCTCAATTCATCGAGCCCGAATTGCTCATTAAATGGCATGATGTCCGTTCGTGTTTCATCTATAGCAGAATGTAATGAAACGGCCAGGTTGAATTTCACCTGGTCGTCTGCCATTTTGCGAATTAATTTAGGGATACCGGAAGTAGAAAGGGTTATCCGTTTAGATGCCATGCCCAGGCCTTCGGGTGAGGTGATCTTTTCGATCGCTCCGAGCACGTTGTTATAGTTCATTAGCGGTTCTCCCATTCCCATAAAAACAATATTAGACAATGGCCTGTTAAAATAGAGCTTGCTTTGCTGATCAATGGCTACTACCTGATCGTAGATCTCATCAGGATTCAAGTTCCGCATCCTCTTTATGCGCGCCGTTGCACAAAAATGACAGTCTAAACTGCAGCCAACCTGGCTGGAAACACATGCCGTAGTGCGATCTTCAGTTGGGATCAAAACAGATTCTACGATCATGCCATCATGTAGTTTAACCGCATTCTTAATAGTCCCATCCACACTTTTTTGCATCCGGTCTACTTCTATATGGTTGATCACAAAGTGTTCTTCTAACAGTGCCCGGGTGTCTTTGGAGAGGTTAGTCATTGCATTGAAATCGTGAGCCGACTTCTGCCAAAGCCATTCATAGACCTGGTTTCCACGAAATGCTTGATCCCCTCTACCGATAAAAAATTCGCGGAGTTCTTCTTTTGAAAGCGCCCTGATGTCTTTTTTCTTGATGACCGACATGGCTAGAAGATAAAAAATCCTGCATCATTCCACACGGATCATGCAGGATCTTGAATATGTTTTTAGAATTCCTTAGATGATAAGCATGGCATCCCCATAGGAATAGAACCGATACCCTTCCAAAATGGCTTCCTTATAAGCTCTTTTAGATAATTCATGTCCCATAAATGCCGATACCATCATTAAGAGGGTTGATTTGGGCAAATGGAAATTGGTGACCATCGCATTGGCAATGCTGAATTCATATGGAGGAAAGATGAATTTATTTGTCCACCCATTAAAGGTGTTCAACATATGTTCTGAAGAAACAGCACTTTCCAAGCCACGCATAGCCGTTGTTCCAACCGCGCAGATCCTCCTTTTATTGTTCTTAGCTCGATTAACGATCTCTGTAGCCTTTTCATCTATTACCAATTCTTCACTGTCCATTTTATGTTTAGACAAGTCTTCTACTTCAACCGGGTTAAAGGTACCTAAGCCTACATGCAGCGTAAGTTCTGCATATTCTATTCCTTTGATCTCCAGTTTTTTAAGCAAGTGTTTTGAGAAATGCAATCCTGCTGTTGGCGCTGCTACCGCCCCTTCGTGCTTGGCGTAGATCGTTTGATAGCGTTCTTCATCTTCCGGCTCTACATCCCGTTTAATGTACTTAGGTAAAGGTGTTTCCCCAAGTTCCCTCAGCTTTCTTCGGAAATCTATATAGGATCCATCATATAAAAAACGAAGGGTTCTACCTCTTGACGTCGTATTATCAATAACCTCTGCAACAAGACTCTCATCTTCTCCAAAATATAATTTGTTGCCAATCCTGATCTTCCTCGCAGGATCTACCAGAACATCCCAGAGTCGCTGTTCTTCATTCAGTTCCCTAAGTAAGAATACTTCAATGCGCGCGCCGGTCTTTTCTTTATTCCCAAAAAGGCGGGCAGGGAAGACCTTGGTATTGTTTAAAACCATGACATCTCCTTCCTCAAAATAGTCGATGAGATCTCTAAACAATTTATGCTCGATCTTTCCGGTTTCCTTATGGACAACCATCAATTTAGCTTCATCGCGATTTTCTGCCGGATACTCAGCTAGGAGGTCGTTGGGTAATTCAAAACTAAAGTGTGATAATTTCATGTATTGCAGGCCTATTTTTACAAGGCAGCAAATATACAACCTCGATAGAGGCCTTGTCAAGCAAAATGATATAAAATTACATATAGGGGCTTAGATCTTAAACCCTAGTTTTCCCAGGTCATTCCAAAAAGCCGGGTAAGATTTAGACACCACACCTGCATCTTCGATGCGTATGGGAAATTGCATTGCCAGGGGCGCAAAGGCCATCGCCATGCGGTGATCGTGATAGGTAGCAATAGAAACTTCATCTCCGGAATGCCTGGAAGGTTCCAAAAGCAATTCATCTTCAGTGATTGAAATAGCTGCGCCCAATTTTCCCAATTCTACCCTTAATGCTTCCAGTCTGTCTGTTTCTTTGATCCGAAGCGTATGGAGTCCGGTCAATTCGCAGCCAATACCCAGGCCAAAACAGCTGACTGCAATTGTTTGTGCAAGATCCGGCGTATCCCTCAGATCTAAACTCAATCCTGAGGGTAATGCTAATCCCTGTTTTATGAGTCGGATAGAATCCTTTCCAAACTCCGTTTTCACACCCAGGACTTCATAAATTGAAGCCACTGCCCTATCTCCCTGCAAGCTGTCTTCACGGTAAGAAGCCAATGAAATTGAGCTGCCAGGTTCACTAAGTGCTATGATACTGTAATAATATGATGCCGAACTCCAATCCGATTCTACAGCCATCTCCACTGGATGCACTTTCTGAGATGGCTCGATCCGAATTTCATTACCTTTGAAGGTAAAAGCAATACCAAGTCGAGATAAGAGCTGCAAGGTCATTTCGATATAAGGTCTGGAGGTGACCTCTCCGGTCAAGTTAAGTTCCAGTCCGTTTGAAAGCGAAGGTGCTATC
This sequence comes from uncultured Eudoraea sp., assembly GCA_947258555.1. Taxonomy (GTDB): domain Bacteria; phylum Bacteroidota; class Bacteroidia; order Flavobacteriales; family Flavobacteriaceae; genus HDS-28. The sequence goes on from CAMYJF010000003.1 coordinate 87,743, forward strand.
AAAAGCAGGGCACTGATGTACTGACTACTAACATCCGCCGGTAAGGAAACTTCCGATCCGGTCAGTTTGCAGCCTGAAATTTGCAGTGGGGGATAACCTTCCTTTTCCACATATGAAATTTGAGCGCCGAGAGACTGCAAGGCCTCAACCAAAATTTTTATGGGTCGTTCCTTCATTCTGAAAGATCCGCTCAGGATAATCTCAATATCGGGGCGGGAGGCGAAATAGGCTGTCAAAAATCGCATTGTAGTCCCTGCATGGTGAACATCAACCTGGGATCCACTCATGGTCAGTCCATCCTTCATGGCAAAAACATCATCTGAATCCGAAACATTGAGCAGCGTGATTTCAGGGTATAGTGCTTGTAAGACCAACAAGCGATTACTTTCGCTTTTTGATCCTGAAATCTGAAGATGCGCTCCTTTGATAGGAGTGCTCGGTCCTGTTACGAGTATATCCAAGTGATCGTTCTTAGGAATTCAATTTCTTGTTCTGCTGATGCCGATCGTGATCCCGATCCGCCTTAAGTTGGAGTTTTCTGTTAAAAGCTGCCTCCAGGTCTATTCCTGTTTGGTTCGCCAGGCAAAGTACAACAAAAACCACATCGGCCAGTTCTTCGCCAAGGTCTTTATCCTTATCGCTCTCCTTCTCGCTTTGCTCTCCATAACGACGTGCAATGATCCTTGCTACCTCCCCGACTTCCTCAGTGAGCTGGGCCATGTTGGTCAATTCATCAAAATAGCGAACGCCGTGCTCTGCAATCCACTTGTCTACTTCTTGCTGCGCCGTGGCTAAACTCATAATTCCTTATTTTTTGTATCAATAATTAGTGTCACCGGGCCATCGTTCAGCAAGTCAACCTTCATATCGGCCCCAAATATACCTGTGCCTACCTGCTGACCAAGATCCACCTCCAGTTGCTTGACGAAAGCTTCGTAAAGCGGAATAGCTATTTCCGGTTTGGAAGCCCTTATGTAGGAAGGACGATTTCCTTTTTTGGTTGAGGCGTGTAACGTAAACTGACTCACGACCAGGGCTTCTCCTTTAACATCTTTTACAGACAGATTCATCACGCCGTTTTCGTCTCCAAATATTCTCAGGTTAGCTAACTTATTTGATAGCCAGCTAATATCTTCTTCTCCATCCGAATCTTCAATGCCCAATAGGACTAGCATTCCGAGCCCAATATTGGCCGTTAAGCTACCATCGCTGATAACTGAAGCTTTAGATACTCTTTGTACAACTACCCTCATCCTTCGTCAAAAATATCCATTCTATATGTATCGTCTTCGCCTGTGATCATTTGCACATAACTGTTGTACCTGCTCAGTGCTATTTTCCCTTCTTCCAAGGCCTCTTTTACCCCACATTTGGGCTCTTGCAGGTGAAGGCAGTTATTGAACTTGCACTCCCCTTTTAAGGCAAAAAGTTCAGGGAAATAATCCCCGATCTCATCCGCATCCATATCCACCATACCAAATCCCCGTATTCCGGGGGTATCAATGATCTGTGCATCAAAATCAAGATCATACATCTCTGCAAAAGTAGTTGTATGCTGACCCTGCATATGCATCTCTGAGGTTTCTGTAGTCCTCAGGTCCAGTTCAGGGGCAATGCGATTGATCAGGGTGGATTTACCTACACCTGAATTTCCCGCAAACATATTGGTTTTTCCCACCATCAGTTCCTTCACCTCCTCCACGCCTTCGCCAGTAATGGCCGAGATCAAGAGGCAGGTATAATTGATCGCCCTGTACACTTCCGCCAATTTTACCACTTCTGTCAATTCCTCTTCGCTGCATTCATCTATCTTATTAAATAGTAGTATTGCCGGAATGCTGTACGCCTCGGCAGTGGCCAAGAATCTATCGATAAATACGGTATATGTCTTCGGGTTTTTTAAGGTGACCAGTAAAAAAACCTGGTCTATGTTAGCCGCAATTATGTGGGTTTGTTTAGACAGTTTGACCGATTTACGAATGATATAATTCTGCCTGTCCAAAATCTTTGTGATCAGTCCTACTTCTTCCTGGTCCTGAGTGTCGGTTTCAAATTCTACTTTGTCACCCACAGCTACAGGATTGGTACTCTTTATTTCCTGAATTCGGAATTTACCTTTTATCCGACATGGATAAAAAGTACCAGCTTCCGATTTTACGGTATACCAGCTTCCGGTTGATTTATAGACAGTTCCTTTCATCTTAATTCAAAGAATGCTACAAAGAAACAATTTTAGTATCATTCCAGCCTGTATATTTGTAGGGTAAAACATCTCATATTTTTAATATAATTAAAACAATCATGAAAAACATTCTCTTACTTCCAGTACTCCTCCTTTTTGCCTTTACCGAGTTGCAAGCGCAACAATTTAAGGTCGTTACCAGTGTTGAGTCTATTGTTCCAAACGGACTTGGTAGATCGCGTATCGTGAATGCACTGGAAGAAAAAGATTACATGGAATACACCAGCGTTCAAACGGAAGAAGACAAAACCCGAAATAAGTCGGACCGAGGTGAGATCCGTGTCAAAAACTTCGAAGAAACCAAGTTGCTAAACTTCTTTAATATCGGAGGGATCCGCTTCCAGAATATCGCGGCCAATGATGCCCTTATTACAAGTATGATCAACACTCACATTGCCGAAGGGTGGGAACTTGCCTTTGTCACCTCCGCGGTTGAAAGCGCAGGAAAAGGAGATGGAAACGGGATCTTTATTACCCGTTATATCTTTAAGAAATAAAAGAAGAAAAGGGCCGGAAGTTCCGGCCCCTTGTTTATGAATTGATGATCTTTTCCTGGTGGTTGATAGACTCCTGATGGATGGCTTTGAATAATTTCAAAACAAATTCCTCGCTCAACCCCTTGGATTCCCCTTCTAGGATCATTTTGCCTAGAATGGCATTCCACCTATTTGTCTGTAAAACGGCAACATTACGTTGCTTTTTAAGCTGACCTATATCATTGGCAACTTTCATTCGCCTGCCAAGGGTTTCTATAAGCTGATTGTCTATAATATCTATTTGTGCACGGCAATTACTCAATTGGGTATTATATTCGGTTTCCTGGTCTGTTTCTTTACGGATCTTCAGGTCTTGCATCATTTGCACCAACGCTGCCGGCGTTACTTGTTGCGCAGCATCACTCCAGGCATTTTCAGGATCGCAATGTGTTTCAATCATCAAGCCGTCGAAATTCAGATCCAGGGCCGTTTGAGAAACATCAAATACCATGTCGCGCTTACCGGTAATATGCGAAGGATCATTGATCAAGGGAAGATCCGGGAAACGCGTTTGTAATTCAATAGCCAATTGCCACTCCGGAATGTTTCTGTATTTGGATTTCTCATAGGTTGAAAAGCCCCTATGGATCACGCCCAGATTTTTGATATTCGATTTATGGAGTCGCTCTACCGCTCCCAACCATAGTGAAAGGTCAGGATTCACCGGATTTTTGATCAATACGATCTTATTGGTACCTTCCAGGGCTTCGGCGATCTCCTGGACAATAAAAGGACTCACTGTTGAACGTGCCCCTATCCACAAGAGATCTACATCATGCTCCAGGGCCAGGTCTACATGATTCTTATTAGCCACTTCTATTGCTATCTTAAGCCCTGTTTCCTCCTGAACACGTTGCAACCATTTCAAACCAATGGCTCCAACGCCTTCAAAATTCCCGGGTCTGGTCCTGGGTTTCCAGATTCCGGCTCGGTAATAACTCACATCCGTATCCTTCAGATCATGTGCTATTTCAAGAACTTGTTTTTCAGTTTCAGCACTGCAAGGACCTGCGATCACCAGTGGGTGGGGCAGATTCATGGTGTCGAGCCAATTACGTAAAGCAGGTGAATTTTCCATTACTTCGTTGTTTTTGTTAAGGGTATTCCCTTTAATATTTCTTTTATTCTATTTGTGTTGAGCATTTGCTCGTGCACCGATTTAAAATCGCCTTCTTCCATTTTATTTTTAAAATCCTGAAGGTTGGATATATACTCAGTGAGCGTTTCTAATACATTGTCTTTATTCTGTTCAAATATGGGCGCCCACATATCGGGTGAACTTTTTGCGAGTCGCACTGTACTCTCAAATCCACTTCCAGCCAGGTCAAAAATATCCCGTTCATTCTCTTCTTTATCGATCACTGTCTTTCCCAGCATAAAGGAACTTATATGCGAGAGGTGGGAGACATAGGCAATATGTTTATCATGTGCCTCAGGATGCATGTAACGCACACGCATGCCTACTCTTTTGATTAGGTCCATCCCTCGTTCCTGTAGCTTAAATGCCGTTTTCTCAACCTCGCAAATGATCATGGTCTTGCCATCATAAAGGCCTTGATGGGCGGCCTGTGGCCCCGAGAATTCTGTTCCGGCGATCGGGTGACAGGCCAGGAAATTCCTTCTTTTTGGGTGATCTGCAACAACCTCACAAATAGGGCGTTTAGTCGAACCTGCATCCATAACAAGGCAATCATTACCGATTTGATCCAGGACATTGGGTAATACTTCAAGCATAGCATCTACCGGGACACTGACGATCACAAGATCCAATGCTTCCCAGTCGGCGGCTTCTCCTTTTTTATCGATCAATCCCAGTTCGACGGATTGCTCCAGATTTTCCGGACTGGTGTCGTAACCTACCAGCAATAATTCGTCATATTCCTTCCTGAGGTCCACTCCAAAGCAACCCCCTATCAATCCAATACCTACTATTCCTACTTTCACGATATAAAGCGTTTAATGGCTTCCCTGATCTTATCTTCTTTTACGCAAAGCGAAAACCGAATATAGCCTTCCCCCGCACTTCCAAATACAGTCCCAGGTGCGATAAACACATGCTTGTTATGTAATATCTCATCTATATATTCCTCCGATTTTGCAGCTCCTTCCGGCAACCTGGCCCATACAAACATTCCGGTGGCATTTGGATCATAAGAACATCCCAGGGCGTCTGCTAATTGAAAGACCAAGTGTTGTCGTTTCTTATAAATGGCATCTAGCTGATCAAACCAAAAAGGGCCTGAACGCAATGCCGAAATTGCGCCTTTCTGAATTCCGTAGAACATCCCGGAATCCATATTACTTTTAACTTTCAAAATTGCCTGGATATGAGCCGCCTTACCAATGACCATCCCAACACGCCATCCGGCCATGTTGAATGTTTTGCTCAGTGAATTCAATTCCAAAACGGTGTCTTTAGCGCCAGGGATTGACAAGACGCTCAATGGGCTTTTGCTTAGCACAAAACTATAGGGGTTGTCATTGATGACCAGAATTTTATGAGCTCTCGAGAAGGCAACCAATTTTTCCAATTGTTCCTTTTGTGCCATAGCCCCGGTTGGCATATGTGGATAACTGACCCACATGATGCGCACCTTCGAGAGATCTTCTTTACCTAGTGCATCCAGATCGGGGAACCAGTTATTAGCTTCCTTTAATTCATATGTTCGGGGTTTTGCCCCTACCAATTTGGTAACAGCACTGTATGTAGGGTATCCCGGATTGGGAATAAGGACTTCATCTCCTGTATTGAGGAAGGCCATGCTTATATGCATGATCCCTTCTTTAGAGCCCATTAATGGCAGGATCTCTGTGGCCGCATCGGTTGCAACACCAAATTTATTCTGGTAGAACTCGGACATGGTTTCCCTCAATTCAGGCAATCCCTGATAGCTCTGGTATTGATGTGCCCCTTCCTCAAATAACGAATTCTGAAAACTGGTGAGCACTTCCTGAGGGGGTGAAAGGTCCGGACTCCCTATGCCCATATTGATCACAGGCTTGCCCTGGGAGATCATCTCCCTGACTTCCCTCAATTTGGTAGAGAAGTAATATTCCTGAACCGATTCCAGTCGTTTTGCTGTGCGGATCATACCATCGCGTTTTTATATTCCCCAAGTAGCTGAAACTCCTCTGTCATGATCTCCAAAAGCGATTTAGCTTTTATAAAGTTTTCGTACGAATCAAATGTAATATCGACAAAGAAGGAATACTTCCAGGGTGTTTCTATAACAGGCAGGGATTGGATCTTAGTGAGATTAAGATTGCAATCACTCATGACATTCAGTACAGTAGCCAGGCTTCCTCTTTTATGATCGGTTATAAAACGCAGAGAGGCCTTATTGATCTCTTCAGGAGGGATCACGGTGTTCTCTGTTTTTACAATTATAAATCGGGTTGCATTGTTCTTGATCGTCTGGATCTCTGATGCCAGTATCTCCAGATCATACATATCTGCGGCCATCTTCGGGGCGATCGCAGCAATTCCTTCTAAGTTGCCTACCTGGATCTGTCGCGCTGTCTCTGCCGTATCCACATCTTCTATCATTCGGATATGAGACTGGGTTTTTAAGTATTCACGGCATTGGAGCAGGGCCATAGGATGTGATCTAACTTCTCGTATATCACTGATATTTTGCCCTTTAAGAGCCATTAGATGGTGATGAATATGGTGGTAGTGTTCCCCAATAATATGCAAGCGGTTTGATTGCACGAGGGCATAATTTGGAATAATGCTCCCGGCAATTGAATTCTCAATGGCCATCACCCCCTGATCTGCCTCTTTAGCCAAGAGCTGATCGACAAGGCCATGGAACGACAGGCATTCCACCAATTCAAGATCCTTATCAAAATAAGCATCTGCCACTTGGTGGTGGTTGGATCCCTTGATCCCTTGTATGGCTACTTTTACTCCCATGTCTCAAAAAAAAAGTCCCGTAATTCGCACGGGACTCTATATCTTATCTTAAATAAATAGTTACAATAGTCCCTTTGCTCCTAGGTAGTAGAAGTAAAAAAAGAAACGATTCCAGAAATAATTCAAGCTCATTATCTTCAATGTGAGCGGCTAAGGTAATTATTAATTGGAAAAATCAAATAAAATGCAGCGATTTTTTGGGATGCCCAAGCCCATAGGTATCAGAAATTTCATAGTCGCTCTTCATTAGTTACCTTTATGGCCGGAAAACCATGTCGATAGAAGTCAGCAACATATCCAAAACTTTTGGGCAGCAACTTGCCCTGGATTCAGTGACCTTTTCTATAGAAAAAGGAGAGATCGTAGGCTTCCTCGGGCCAAATGGCGCAGGTAAATCTACTATGATGCGCATACTTACCACCTATCTCGATGCAGATAACGGAAGTGCCAAAGTGAATGGACACAATGTCTTAGATGCACCCAAAGCCGTTCAAAACAGTATAGGCTATCTCCCTGAGAATAATCCACTATATCCAGAAATGTATGTCAGGGAATATTTGCGTTTCCAGGCAGAATTTTTCAAGGTAGGCAAGGATTCCATTGAAGCCGTCATAGAACAAACCGGCTTACTTCCTGAAGCACATAAGAAGGTAGGCCAATTGTCTAAAGGATACAAACAACGGCTAGGGTTGGCTGCTGCTTTGCTTCACGATCCGGATGTACTTATCCTGGATGAGCCTACGACGGGACTCGATCCTAATCAATTGATCGAGATAAGGAAGCTCATCCGAGAGATCGGTAAGGATAAGACCATCTTATTATCCACTCATATTTTAAAAGAAGTAGAAGCTGTATGCGATAGGGTGATCATCATAAACAAAGGAAAGCTGGTAGCAGACTCTTCCTTACAAGCTCTCAGAGAACAACAGGAACAACGTATCGAGGTTGAATTTGACTACCGAGTGGAAGACGTTTTACTGCAGCAACTTCCAAAAGTTATCTCCGTAAAGAACATAGAAGGATTCGTCTATGAGCTAAGTTTTGATTCTGAAAAAGACATGCGACCGACCGTTTTTGATTTTGCTCATGATAACCAGCTAAAAATTCTTCAACTGAACAGAAAGAACATTTCTTTAGAGCATTTATTTACAGATCTTACCAGCTAGGATCTATCACTTACTTTTTGTTTCAATAAGATCTGCATCATCATGGGCCCCAGGATAAGGTAGATCAAGGAAGTGTACAATCCAGGAAAGTAAGACCCCTGCCATAAGGATAACAGACAATGAAAAACAGCATTAGCCACTGTGCCGACCAAGATGAAAAAAAGAGGTATCAACATGAATTCCATCTTCTTACTGTAAATGGCAATCGCACCAAGAATAAAAATGGCATAAGCTACCATGTTGAATGTAATAAACGCGTCACGGTCTAAGGGCGGAAAATCAAACAGAATGGGTAGTTTTTCATATAATTTCCCATAGTACTCTTCAAGAAAATGTAGAAACTGGACAGACAGGGCGATCAGGTATAAGGGTAACAACTTGTGAGGTTCCGGACATTGTCTTGGGTGTATCAGCGCATAAAAAAACAAAAGTGTGATTAGGATACCACAAATAAAGATCCACTTCACTAAGATAGAAGGAGCGCCAAACCAAATTCCAACTATGCCAATGAAGGCTAAAAGAACCGGTGTAATTTTTTGTAGATCGATCTGCATATGAACATTCTTATGATTCGCTTAGCAAGATATGAGTAACCTCATCTAATACGGACTGCACCTTAGGATCTGTGCAATTAATGAGAATTGAGACCACAACCTTTTCTGCTGGATAGATATAGAAATTACTATAACCCCCTACTCCATTTCCGGTATGACCCATACGCTTGCGTCCCTGATGGTCTTCCGACACTTCCCATCCCAGGCCATAAAAAGTGCTCTCACCTTTTACTTTTCCTGCTCGCCAAAGTGCTTGCCATATAGACTCATCCAGAAGCCTTTGTTCAAGACATGCCTGTCCAAATAGGGCCAGATCGTCCGAGGTGGTCAAAAAACCACCGCCGGCTAGTTTGTACCTGTTATCCACTGTAGAAGCTAGCTTAAACCCTCCCGCATAACGCGTATAAAATTTGGCTACGCGATCGTCTTTTTCCTTAGGTATTTCCGGCCTTGTATTACGTAAATTCAAAGGTTTAAGCACTTCCTTTTCCACCAGCGCCTCAAAGGGAATACCGCTGACTTCCTGCATGGCAAGCGACAGCATGACCCAGTCAAAGCTGTTATAGTGATAGCCAGAATCGGGTTCAAAAAGTAAGTCGTCTTCCTTAATAATATCCAAACTATCCTTTATATTCAGCGGCCTGTTCAAGGCGTATTCTTTTCCACGATAGCCGCGGATCCCGGCCGTGTGCCCTGCCAATTGCCGTATCGTAAAATCGTGTTTTTTCTTTGGGAAATAGGGCACATATGTATAAAAAGAAGCGTCCGGATCTATCTCACGGGATTGCATCATCTTTCCCAGGACAAGAGCTGCGATCGGTTTGGAAGCGCTGGCAGCACGACACAGGGTTTGTTTGGGGTCCATCGGTCTGACTTGCGCCATATCAGCATAACCATAGCCTTTTTGAAAAAAAAATTCCCCCTCCTTCAAAAAGGTAATGGCCAGGCCAGGCACTTTATTAAAATGTACCAGGTCTGCCAATATTTTATCAGCAGCTTCAAGGCCTATTAATGGAGGCTCTTCCAAATCTCCCTTGACCCATTTTACCAATCCATCCCAAACTGAAGACATAGTTCAATCCTTAAATATCAATTTCCCCTTATATAAAATAGCAATATCTACTGAATCGGGACGGTTATAGCTCAGTACATCTCCCGTACCCCTAATAACCCCACTAAGTGAGTTTAGGGGCCGGATCAGAATATCATTACTACCGCGATGATTTATCAGGACATGGCCGGCTTCCAGGTCATCAGCCTCAACCCGCGAATCCCCGGCCGCCAATGTGACCACCAATTCTTCAGTAATTCCTTTTAAAGAGTAATAGGCAATGCCATTGGCGACAACCACCACTTTTGAAGCATTCACTTCGAGATCAAAAGAACCATCCGTTGTTTCCGTTTCCGGGTTGTTGAAACTTTCAGATATCAATCGAAGCTCATCGACGGTGAAGATACCTTCAGACCGGATCGGGAAACCTGTACTACTGCGGATCTCAGATAAGTCGGGCGTAGTCACATAGAATTTGGTTTTCCCATAAGACCTCAAGAGGTTGCATCCGTTTTTGTTTCTTAGAATTAGTCTGTCATCCACCACCTCAGCAGAGATCTCTTTTCGTAGATTCTCTCCGGTTTCTAGCCTCACATTTTGTACCATGCCCGTCCTTACGATCAACTCAATATTCTCAAATACGGTGATGCTGCTAAATGCAGAAACAGGGATCTCTTCACTGATCAGGTCACCGGAAGTCTGAAAACAGTCAGGGGCATTTTCACTGCTACAGGCTAGTAGCAACGTACAGGCCAGCAAGGCAATCGATAAGGATCTTATGTATGTCTGTTCTTCCTTCTTCATAATCGTATTCCTATGCTTAATTCCACGGCTTCAGCCTTAGCTGCATGAGATTTTAAGGTCAATGCCCCATACCATTTGGAGTTGAAATAGCGCTTTAAGCCGATCCGGTTGTATGTCCTTCCCTCAAAATCGAAAGGGTAATACATATAATAACCGAATTGGGTTACCACGCTTATTTTGTTGATGAAAAGTTCGTGACCCACAAAAAGTCCGACACGCTTATAATCGTCGTCTGCACTTACGTTGTTTTCTGGAAAGGCGATAGATTGAAATTGAATGAGCTCTTTTAGGAAATTGGAGAAAAACAAATCCCCACCAAGTTGGATAGCACTCTTCCTGCCCAATCGCTTATCGGCATAAGCCGAAAAAATATAGAATGGAAATTGGCCTGAATTCACCACGTCACTTTCATTGATCCCGGAACGAAATGCAAGGTTTACTTTTACATTTTCTCTGATCTCAGGCAGGGAATCTATCCGAATCCGTTCAGGCTCTGCTTCAGTTGATAAGGCATATATCAAGCCCAAGTTAAGGGCGAAGGTATTCGTAGACGTATTAGGGGCTTTGACATTCGCATTAGAGTAATGAACTAAGGCAATACCGCCCTTGACTCCTAATCTATCAATAATATTCTCTTTTTGATAGTTCAACATCAGATGCGTAGTACTCTGCAAATGTGTTCCATACGCATTTCCCCTGAAATTTGTTTCCCTGTTATAAGGATTCGTACTAAAGGCTATACCCTGGGCGATCCTGAGCTGTATCTTTCTTTTGAGTAAATAGAAATTAAAGTGTGCATAGAGACCCATGTGATGCCCCAATGTTTCATTATTCATGTCCTGATAGACCAAAGAAATGCCCGTATCCGGATAATTATACCCTTGCTGCCAGGCTTCATTGCCAAATGTTTTCTTATTTAAAGAAAGGGTAAATCCCATAGGATGATCGGTGATCAAATGAGAAATATCCGGATTGTGTTTCAGGATAGAACCGGCATAGGTATTGAAGTCGAGCGTATACTGACCTTCAGGAGAGGATTGACCAAAAAATCCTATAGACCATGCTAAAGCTACGATGAGGCAAGCGCTACACTTCATGGTATGTAAAAGTAGGAAATTTAGGCGGGCAGTTCGCGCGGGGGGCCATTAAGATCCACTTAAAAAACGCCTTCGGCTATGGCCTGGATATTGGTGGACTTGCCCATAGAATAGTAATGAAGTACGGGCACGCCAGCGGCTTTTAATTCATTGGACTGTTCTATGGCCCACTCGATACCCACCTGTCTTACTTCTTTGTTGTTCTTACACGCTTCCACGGCATCAATCAGGTCCTGGGGTATATCGATCCGAAAAACCTGTGGGAGCAAATGCAGGTGTTTTTTAATGGCTATGGGTTTGATCCCCGGGATAATGGGCACATTAATATCCATGGCCCGAGCGGCTTCTACAAATTCAAAATATTTTTTGTTATCGAAGAACATTTGGGTTACCACATATTCGGCCCCTAAATCAATTTTGTGTTTTAGCCATTTCAGGTCAGAATGGAGCGATGGGGCTTCCATGTGTTTTTCAGGATAGCCGGCCACACCAATACAAAAATCAGCACAGTCATCAGATTCAATTACCTCATGCAGGTATTTCCCTTTATTTAAGTCTTTGATCTGCTCTACAAGATCTGAAGCGAATAAGTGTCCCCCTTGAGAAGGAGTGAAATATTTTTCTTCTTTCATGGCATCGCCGCGCAAAGCCATGATATTATCTATTCCCAGGTAGTGGCAGTCTACAAGCAGGTACTCGGTTTCTTCCTTGGTAAATCCACCACAGAGCACATGAGGTATCGTGTCTACATTGTACTTGTGTTTAATGGATGCGCAAATCCCTACCGTACCCGGCCGCATTCTGGTAAGACGCTTGTCCAACAATCCATCTTTATCTATGTATACATATTCCTCCCGCGACGTTGTCACATCAATAAAAGGCGGCTTGAACTCCATAAGCGGATCAATATTGTCATACAATTCCCGGATATTCCTGCCTTTTACCGGCGGGATGATCTCGAAAGAGAAGAGGGTTTTGTTGTTCGCCTGCTTGATATGGTCAATAACTTTCATACTCGTTCTTAAAATTTGTAATTACCAGTTCTTAGTTCTTAGTTCTTAGTTCTTAGAGCCAAGTCAAATCATACTAAATGCTAGATTTTTATATATCCAGAATTGAGGCGTTTTTTAAAATAATTTATAAATCCGTGTAACAATTTTTTACATTCCTCCAGGTCGCTATTCAAATCTTCAAAAACATCCTGCCCGATGAGATCAAGGTCCAGAGAAATAAAAAGATGTGTCTCCAATTCATATATAGATCCCCTTGATATGTATAAAAATCTCAATGTGTCCTTATTTGATCTTCGTCCACAACCCTCAGCGATATTGGCCGGTATCGATATGGCACAACGTCTGATCTGATTGGTCAGTCCATATCTTTCCTCTTTTGGAAATTCTTTAGTCTTCACATAAACTTTTGAAGCCAGCGCTCGGGAAAACTGCCAGACATTTAACTTTTTGTAATCCATCTTTATTCTTTTGAGCATGCTTCTAAATCTATTCGCTATAACTGCATCTATTTTTCATACTATCACAACTATGAACTAAGAACTAAGAACTATGAACTATGCTCCAGATTTGGCCCCAACCACTTCCTGGCTTCTTCCAAAGGAATTCCTTTTCGGCTGGCATAATCTTTTAGCTGATCTTCCTTGATCTTTCCTAATCCAAAATATTTTGATTCCGGGTGGGCAAAATAATAACCACTTACACTTGCGGCCGGCCACATGGCGAGACTTTCGGTAAGTTTCACCCCGATCTTTTTCTCTACATCAAGGACTTCCCAGATGGTTTGCTTTTCTAAATGGTCTGGGCAGGCGGGATAGCCTGGTGCCGGTCTGATACCGGTGTAGGCTTCTTTTATTAAATCTACATTATCCAAATTCTCATTCCCAGCATACCCCCAATGATCTGTACGAACCTCTTTGTGCAAATACTCAGCCGATGCTTCTGCGAGTCGATCTGCCAGGGCTTTGATCAAAATAGAATTGTAATCGTCCAGTGCCTCATTGAATTCGGCTGCTTTTTCATCGGCGCCAAAGCCGGCACTCACGCAAAAACAACCCATATAATCCTGGATGCCACTGGCTTTCGGTGCAATAAAATCTGCCAGGGCAAGATTGGGAACCCCTTCTTTCTTCTTGCCTTGTTGCCTCAAGGTTCTAAAAATGGCTTTCCCTTCCTCTGTTTTCACCTCAATATCATCTCCTGTTCTATTCGCCTCGAAAAGGCCAAAGATGGCTTTTAGCTGCAACCATTTTTTCCCTGAGATCTTTTTAAGCATTGCCTGTGCATCAGAAAAAAGTTCTTGTGCCTGTTTCCCTACAATATCATCTTCGAGAATTTTCGGATACCTGCCATGCAGGTCCCAGCTCCTGAAAAAAGGCGACCAGTCGATATAGGGAATGACCTTCTCAATATCCAGATCGGCTAGTACCTTTACCCCTAATTCTTTAGGTTTTTTAATTTCATTGTCACTCCAAGCGAGCTGTAACTTATTAGCCACTGCATTTTTATAGCTTAGATATTCTTTCTTTACCGCCCGAGCTAGAAATTTCTCCCTGAATTTTTCGTAATCCGACTTAAGTCCGGCTTTGTACCCTGCCGATTTATCGTCCTTCATTAGTTCTCCCACTACGGTCACGGCTCTGGAAGCATCATTGACATGGACTACTGTAGAAAGATATTCCGGGTCTATTTTTACGGCCGTATGGGCCTTACTCGTTGTAGCGCCTCCTATGAGGATCGGGATATCGAACTCTTGTCGCTGCATTTCTTTCGCTAAGAAAACCATCTCGTCTAAAGAAGGTGTTATAAGTCCGCTTAACCCTACCATATCTACCTGCTCTTCTATTGCAGCTGCTAAGATCTTTTCAGGCGGCACCATGACACCCAGATCTACGATCTCGTAATTATTGCAGGCCAGTACGACACTGACAATATTCTTTCCAATATCATGTACGTCGCCTTTTACCGTAGCCAACAAGATCTTTCCTGCACTGCCTGAAGCATTACCCGCTTTGGATTCCTCAATAAACGGCGTTAAATGGGCCACGGCTTTTTTCATGACCCGGGCTGATTTTACCACCTGCGGCAGGAACATTTTTCCACTGCCAAACAGATCCCCGACTACATTCATTCCCGTCATCAGATGCCCTTCAATTACTTCTATAGGTTGAGCTACAGCCTGGCGGGCTTCTTCTACATCGGCCACTATGTATTTATCAATGCCTTTTACCAAGGCTCGGGTGATCCTGGCTTGCAGCCCTTCCTCGCGCCATGCCTCGCTGACCTTTTCTTTTATCCTACTTCCCTGAACCGATTCAGCAAAATCCAGCAGACGTTCTGTAGCATCTTCCCTCCTGTTCAATATGACATCTTCCACATGCTCCAGCAGATCTGCGGGGATATCGTCATAGACTTCCAGCATGGCGGGATTAACAATACCAATATTCATACCGGCCTGTATGGCATGGTAGAGAAAAGCAGAGTGCATGGCTTCACGTACCGTATCATTACCTCGAAAACTAAAGGAGACATTACTCACCCCACCACTCACATTGCAATGTGGAAGGTTGGTACGTACCCAACGCGTGCCTTCGATAAAATCTACAGCATTGTTCTTATGCTCGTCCATCCCTGTAGCAACAGGAAAAATATTCAGGTCAAATATGATATCCTCTGGTGGAAATTTTACCCTGTTCACCAGGATGTCATAGGAACGTTTGGCGATCTCGACCCTCCTTTCCAGCGAATCTGCTTGTCCTACTTCATCAAAGGCCATCACGATCACGGCAGCCCCATAACGTCTTATACTTTTCGCTTGCCGAATAAACTCTTCCTCGCCTTCTTTCAGACTGATGGAATTTACCACGCATTTCCCTTGAACTACCTGAAGTCCGGCTTCAATGATCTCCCATTTGGAACTGTCTATCATAATGGGAACCCTGGAGATATCCGGTTCTGCCATCAGTAAATTCAGGAAACGCACCATGGCTTTTTTGCCGTCGATCAGGCCATCATCCATATTTACATCAATGATCTGGGCACCTCCCTCTACCTGATGCCTGGCAACTTCAAGGGCTTCTGTAAATTTCTGTTCTTTAATGAGTCGGAGAAATTTCCTGGAACCGGCGACATTCGTACGCTCGCCAACATTGATAAAATTGCTGTCCGGGCGTACGACTAATGGCTCGAGTCCGCTTAATTTGAGATAGCGTCCGGAGTCTTGTGTTTGTATGTCTGCTACAGACGTGCTCATACAGTTTGTGTTATAGGTCTGGGTTGAAACTGAGCCGCTACGTCTGCAATAGCTTTTATATGTTCAGGTGTGGTGCCGCAGCAACCCCCAATGATGTTTATCAATCCTTTTTCCAGGAATACTTTTATCTGTGCCGCCATTTGTTCCGGTGTTTCATCGTATTCCCCAAAGGCATTAGGCAAGCCAGCGTTCGGATGGGCAGAGATGGCCGAATCGGTTCTTCTGGCCAGTACCTCCAAATAAGGTTGTAATTGTTTTGCTCCCAAAGCACAATTGAAGCCTACAGACAGTACTGGGATATGGGAAACAGAAATGAGAAAAGCTTCGGCTGTTTGCCCGGACAAGGTGCGACCCGAGGCATCGGTGATCGTTCCGCTAACCATGATAGGTATATCAATTCCGCGTTCTTCTTTGACCTCTTCAATGGCAAAAAGAGCAGCTTTTGCATTGAGGGTGTCAAAAATGGTTTCCACCATAAGGATATCTGCTCCTCCATCCAGTAAGCCCTCCGCCTGTTCTTTATACGAGGCGCGTAACTCATCAAAACTCACCGCTCGAAATCCGGGATCTTCCACATCGGGGGATAAGCTGGCCGTCTTATTTGTAGGCCCCATGCTTCCTGCCACAAAACGGGGTTTGTCGGGTGTTGTTTTGGAAATATTGTCTGCAGCTTCCCTGGCTACCCTGGCAGCCGCCAGGTTGATCTCATAGGCCAGCTCTTCCATTTGATAATCCGCCATGGCAATGCGGGTAGACGAAAAGGTATTTGTTTCAATAATATCTGCCCCTGATTTGAGGTAGGCTTCGTGAACTTTCCGCAAGGCTTCGGGCTGGGTTATGGAAAGTAAGTCGTTATTTCCCTTGAGGGAAACGGGCCAATCGACAAATCGCTGCCCGCGAAAATCGGCTTCTTCAAAACCATATTGCTGAAGCATGGTACCCATGGCACCATCCAAAACAAGAATACGATCGCTTATGCTATCAAAAATATTTGCCATTATCCTATGTTTTACCAAAACGTATCGCCTGAAGCGAAAATGTGACAAGATGTTATCAAAAAATAATGGAAAGTGAGACGACTCACTGATCGTTATCTATTCCGCCATGAGTGCGGATAGAATGTAGCACCTACTTCAAAGTTGAAGGGTTGCTAAGGTTTCACCGGGTCTAATCCCTCCACCTTTCTTGATAACATGTCATTCTGGTAATGAACTCCTGCAAAGAAACATTAGATATCACTGTTATCCAAATAAAACCGTGCTCAGCTATACATGCAGTCCGCACTCCCTGTTTGAAAGGACTTTTGTCGGATCAAAATATCGATGCTCATTCGGGAGGTTAAATTCTGCCAGGTAGCGATCCAACTCCCGGTCGCTCCATTGGTAAAACGGACACACTTTTACGACCCCATTCTTATCTAAGGAAAAAATATCAAGAGAATCACGGAATGCAGTCTGACCTTTACGCAGATTTGTAAACCACAGATCGGGTTGATGGGTTTTCATAGCGCGGCGAAAAGGTTCCAGTTTTACCTGTTCTGTGAATAGGGTATGTCTAGGGTCTTCAATAGTAGGAATACCCATAATGGCTTCACGGTGTGCCGAGGATTGTTCTGGCACAAAGGTGTCCAGGTTTAAGTTTAGTAGATCTATTAGAACATCTATATGGCGATAGGTTTCAACCGTGTTATATCCTGTATCGCACCAAATAACCGGAATATCCGGTTTCACTCGCGTTACTGCATGCAGAATAGCCACTTCATAAGGCCTGAAATTGGTTGTAACTACCGGATTATCGGAATGCTGCAATGCCGAATTTATAATGTCCTCTGGCTGGGCATCAGCCAAATTCTTATTTAAATAGTCTAGTTGCTTTTTCTGGATCATAACTACACTTTATTTATCCTATAGGTTAACTAGGAAATGCAAATCTACTATAATAATTGAATAATCAAAGGATTTTATTCCGGGACTGTAATGCGGATGATATCCGCCAGGGTATGGTTTCTGTAGACTTCCAGTGCGCTATCGCGAACCTGGATCATCAGATGATGTACGGAACATGTGGCCTCATCCGGACAGTCGTCACAGGTTTCGTAATAGTTAAGACTTACGCAGGGCACCATGGCGATTGGCCCTTCCAGTATTCGCATTACAGCCGTCATTGGGATCTCTGACGCAGGCCGAATCATATAATAGCCCCCGCCCTTCCCCTTTTTAGAGCCTAAAAAACCATTCTTCTTTAAGGTGAGTAGAATACTTTCGAGGAATTTGCGTGAAATGTTTTCGGCTGTGGCGATCTCCTGTATTTGAATGGGAGCGCTTTCTTCATGTCGCGCAAGGTAAGTCAGCGCTTTTAGTCCATACTTCGTCTTCTTAGAAAGCATGGCACTAAGATATCCTTTTTTTGGCGAGTTTCTTTAGTTCACGCCTTTAATGCCTGGTCGATATCTGCGATAATATCATCCACATATTCCAGGCCAACCGAAATTCGAACCAAACCGTCTGTGATCCCGGATTCTGCCCGGTCTTCCGGACTTAACTTGCTGTGGGTAGTAGAGGCCGGATGAGTGACAATTGTACGCGTATCCCCCAGGTTAGCCGAAAGCGAAAGCCACTCAATACTATCAAAAAACTTCCTGCCCGCTTCTAATCCGCCTTTTACGTCAAATGCCACGACAGAACCCCCGGATTTCATTTGTTTTATGGCTATTTCCTGTGCCGGATGTGAATCCAAAAACGGATATTTAACCCTATTCACTTTCTCATGCGATTCAAGGAATTCCGCTACGGCTAGTGCATTTTCACAATGTTTATCGACGCGTACAGCAAGTGTTTCCAGGCTTTTAGACAAGACCCAGGCATTGAATGGTGAAAGGGCCGGACCGGTGATACGCGCAAATCGATAGATCGTTTCGACCAGGTCGGCACTGCCAACTGTGATGCCGGCCAATACGCGACCCTGACCATCCATAAGTTTTGTCCCGGAATGAATAACCAGGTCTGCCCCAAATTTGATCGGTTGCTGCAGATAAGGAGTCGCAAAACAGTTGTCTATTAGCAACAAACAATTGTGCGCTTTGGCCAATTCTCCCAAGCGTTTCAGATCGAGGATATCCACTGCTGGATTGGTTGGCGACTCGGCATAAATGATCTTTGTATTAGGTTGGATCAGGTCTGGAATAGACTCGATCTCATCTATTTTAAAATAAGAGTGACTAATATTCCATTTTGGAAAAATCTGGGTGAACAGGGTGTGAGTAGATCCAAAGACACTGCGACAGGATACGACATGATCTCCGCTTTCCAACAAAGCCGCAAAAGTGGAGAACACCGCTGCCATACCAGAGGCAAAGGCGAAACCGGCCTCGGCCCCTTCCATCTGGCATACCTTTTCTATAAACTCCGATGTGTTGGGGTTGGAATAGCGGGAGTAGATATTCCTATCCTTCTCCTCGGCAAAAGAAGCACGCATATCTTCGGCATCTTCAAAAACATAGCTAGAAGTCAGATACATCGGATTTGAATGCTCCAAAAATTGGGTCCTTGGTATTTGGGTACGAATAGCTTTAGTCCGAATATTTTTCTCACTCATGATCTAGTGTGTTGATTTTTCTCCCGGGAGTTTTCCGAGGCTTTTTAAAA
Organism: uncultured Eudoraea sp.; assembly: GCA_947258555.1. Lineage (GTDB taxonomy): Bacteria > Bacteroidota > Bacteroidia > Flavobacteriales > Flavobacteriaceae > HDS-28. Next base: position 107,016 of record CAMYJF010000003.1, read on the forward strand.
AGCAGATACAGTAACTCCGCCAATTGTTCAAATTCGATCAGGAAGGAGTCATGTCCGTACTTTGAATTGATCTCACCATAGGTGACGACACAATTGGCATTGGTCAATTCATTAAACGTTTCCCTATTCTCTTTTATCGTAAAAAAGAGATCAGAATTCACTCCGATAATATGGATATTGATCTTGCTGTTCTTGATGGCCTCAAAACCTTCAGGCCCATCCCTGGCGATATCTATCGTTTTCAGCAGTTGATTATTCAACTTATAGGCCTTCAGGCTAAAACGATCCCTGAGTTTATTGCCATGATGCAGCAACCAGCTCTCTACATTAAAAATACCAAGGTCCTCATTGACCGTGCGAACCGGATCCTTTGAATTGTTCAAGATCTGTTCCTGTACCCGGCAATTGGCAATAAGCCAGTCTGTAGACCGCCAGTCTGCTGCAATGGGTATGAGATGTTCGGTTATTTCCGGGTTTAATGCGGCCATTTCCCAGCCGATACCTCCCCCCAATGAGCCTCCTATGATAGCAAATACCTGGGATATTCCCAAAGCCTCTAATCCCTTAAGAAATATTCGCGCTGTATCCTGTGCCACAAAATCCAGATAATTCTCAATGTAAGTCCCATCATATCCATTTCCCGGAATATTAAAGGCCAGCACTGTATAGTGATCCGTATTGATGCACTTGCCTTTACCGATGAGCGCAGTCCACCATCCATGCTCACCGGCAACATTAGAGTTACCGGTGAGGGCATGGTTCACTAGAATGATCGGTGCGGTATGTAAGGCCCGGCCAAACACCTCATAGGTTAGAGGTAAATGATACCGTGCCCCGCTTCTAGTAATAATGGGATCTATTTGAACTTGTTTCAGCATGCTATTCAAAATTTAGACTATGCAGTCACTTTCTGTTCTATGGTTTTGAAAGCCTGGACCAAATCATTTTTGAGATCTTCCAGGTTTTCCAATCCCAGTGACAGACGGATCAGATCTTTACTTACCCCGGTTTCCAATTGCGCATCATCACTTAATTGCTGATGCGTTGTACTGGCCGGATGGATAATTAGGGATTTGGTGTCGCCAATATTCGCCAGTAAAGAAAACAATTGTGTTTCATCGGCTATTTTCTTTGCTGAATCAAATCCTCCTTTCACCCCAAAAGTGACCAGGCTGCTTTGCCCGTTCGGTAAATACTTTTGAACCAGGTCATAGAAAGGCGAGGTTGTGAGTCCGGGATAATTTACCCAGGTCACTTCTTCCCTTGCTGCCAGCCATTTAGCTAATTCCAAGGCATTTTCGCTTTGCTTCTTTATCCGCACTTCAAGTGTTTCGAGTCCCTGGAGGATCTGAAACGCATTAAACGGACTCAGACAAGCCCCGTGATCGCGCAAACCTTCAACCCGCACTTTGGCTATATATGCAGCCGGACCTAATGCTTCATGATATACTAAACCATGGTAGCCTGGTGAAGGTTCCGTGAACTCCGGAAACTTACCATTAGCCCAGTCAAAAGTACCTGCATCGATGATTGCGCCTCCCAATGCTGTGCCATTGCCATTGATATATTTTGTCAAGGAATGAATTACAATATTTGCCCCGTACTCAATAGGATTCAATAAGGCAGGAGAAGCCACTGTGTTATCAACAATAAAAGGCACGCGCGCTTTCTTTGCCTGGGCCGAAATTGCCTCAAGATCGAGCACATCCAGTTTAGGATTACCGAGAGATTCCACAAAAATGGCCCGTGTATTCTGCTGTACGGCCTTGCTGAAGTTTTCCGGATCTGATGGATCGACAAATGTGGTCGTAATCCCTAAACGCGGTAATGTGACATTCAGCAAATTATACGTGCCCCCATAAAGGCTGTTCGAGGAGACTATATGATCTCCACTTCGGAGTAGTACCAGCAAGGCGGTGTTTAACGCCGCTGTACCAGAAGATGTGACTACTGAGGCTATACCTCCTTCTAAGGCAGCCAGTCGTTGTTCCAGGATATCATTTGTCGGATTATTGATCCGCGTATAGATATTCCCAAATTCGGCCAAGGAAAATAAATTGGCCGCATGATCGGAATTGTCAAAGACATATGCCGTACTCTGGTAAATAGGAATGGCACGGGTTCCTCCGTGCTTTTTCGTGTCGTGACCTGCATGCAATGCCTGGGTCGAGAATTTTTGATCGCTCATGATTTTAAATTTTTTATTTAATTAGTATTCAATAAAAAATCCAAACCCACCGGGTTTTACCGGTTTCGAAATCAAAAAGTTAAAAAGAAGAAAAAGCTACATATAGTAACTGTTGTTATCTCCCCACACTGTTTTCAATAAACGTGTGGTTAGAATTTAGCACCTTCTTGGCAAAAGTGGCCAAGGGTTGCTAAGGCTTCATAGGGTCTAATCCCTCCACCTTTCTTGATAACTATTCAATACGTGTTTGAACTTTGAGTCAACAAATATAGGCAGTTCTTTATAAATTAAATGCCTGTTTAACAGCGTCTACGGAGTCGAGTTTTTCCCATGTAAAAAGCTCTACTTCTTTTTCGATCCTGCCATTATAAGGCGATTCAAATATTTTAGTAACCTTCCTGGGTTCTTTGCCCATATGGCCATAGGCCGCCGTCTCCCTATATATTGGCTGTCGTAATTTTAAACGGGTTTCAATAGCAAACGGCCGCATATCAAAGAGCTCCGCAACTTTCCTGGCGATCTCACCGTCACTCATGTCCACCTTGGCTGTCCCATAGGTCTCAACATTTATAGAGGTAGGCTCCACTACCCCAATGGCATAACTTACCTGGACAAGGATCTCGCTGGCCACTCCGGCTGCCACCAGGTTTTTAGCTGCATGGCGTGCTGCATATGCAGCAGACCTGTCTACTTTGCTCGGGTCTTTCCCACTGAATGCACCTCCTCCATGGGCACCTTTGCCCCCGTATGTATCTACAATGATCTTCCGACCGGTAAGGCCGGTATCTCCATGAGGACCACCGATCACAAACTTGCCTGTAGGGTTGATATGATATTTGATATCCTCATCAAACAATTCCTGTATGTTTTCAGGAAGTTGGGCAACGACCCTGGGTATTAATATTTTCTGTATATCAAATTGGATCTTTTCCAGCATGGCATCATCACTGGCAGCAAAATCATCGTGTTGAGTTGAAACCACAATAGTATCAATGCGTTGAGGCACATTCTCTTCAGAATACTCCAGTGTAACCTGGGCTTTTGCATCCGGGCGCAGATAGGGTATCTGGTCATTTTCTTTTCGAATAGCAGCCAATTCCTGAAGTATGCGATGGGAAATATCCAGAGCCAGCGGCATGTAGTTTTCTGTTTCGTTCGTAGCGTAGCCGAACATCATTCCCTGGTCTCCTGCACCTTGTTCTTCCTTATTCCCACGATCTACTCCCTGATTGATTTCGGGAGACTGTTCATGGATAAGTGAGATCACCCCACAGGATTCCCCGCTAAACTGATATTCCCCTTTAGTATAGCCGATCTCATTGATCACATTGCGGGCGATCTGTTGCAGATCCACATAGGTATTACTCTTGACTTCCCCTGCCAGGATCACCTGTCCTGTCGTGACCATAGTCTCACAGGCCACTTTACTTTCAGCATCAAAAGCCAAAAAATTATCCAGTAAGGCATCACTGATCTGATCTGCGATCTTATCCGGATGTCCTTCGCTAACAGATTCGGATGTAAATAAATATGACATATGAACTAGGTTGCGGGATGAATTTGGAATTGCGGTTAAAACAAGATCAATGAAGATACTGCTTTAGCATTTTTTGTAAACCGTTTCGGTTTACCTGAGGTTGCAATCAGTCAAATCCTTCCTCAAATATAGGAGTCAAAGATACAAATTCAGGAATGATTTATAAATTTTCTTATAAGTGCCACAACTCTCTTTCCTTTCCCCTTATTTTTTTTCTCGGGTTGGGAATCCTTTGTATATTGTGTCCTGCTTAAAATTTAGCACTAACCATAAAATAATTGACCTAATGCACATTGCGGTTGCCGGAAATATTGGGGCAGGAAAGACCACATTAACCAAACTCCTATCCAAACATTACAGATGGGATGCCCATTATGAAGATGTTGTGGATAATCCATACCTGGATGATTTCTACACCCAGATGGAACGCTGGAGTTTTAACCTGCAGATCTATTTCCTGAACAGCCGATACCGTCAAATTTTAAAAATACGGGAAAGCGGTAAAGATGTGATCCAGGACCGGACTATATACGAGGATGCGCACATATTTGCGCCTAACCTTCATGCCATGGGCTTGATGACTAACCGGGATTTTCAGAATTATTCCAGCTTATTTGAACTTATGGAAAGCCTGGTGATGCCTCCGGACCTGATGATCTACCTGCGCAGTACGATCCCTAACCTGGTCAACCAGATCCATAAGCGAGGGCGGGATTATGAGAATTCTATTTCTATTGATTATTTGA
>CAMYJF010000004.1 GCA_947258555.1 uncultured Eudoraea sp.
CACCTAAAGAAACCTCCGGCAGTCCAAGGCGTGCATTATGACTTGCTACTCTAAAATGACAAGCCATGGCCAGCTCAAGTCCACCACCGAGTGCAAATCCGTTCACCGCAGCAATTACAGGCGTTTTTAAATTTTCCACAAAGTTGAAAAGCTTTTCTTGTCCTTCTTTTGACAAGTGTTTGCCTTCTTTTGCTGTATAGTCAGCAAATTCCGCAATATCTGCGCCTGCAACAAAGGCCTTTTGTCCACTTCCAGTGAGAATTATGACCCGAATATCATTGTCATCATCCAGACTTTGCATGGCCTGATGCAGTTCATTGATAGTTTCTTTATTCAGGGCATTCAATTTATCAGGCCGATTTACAGTTACTACGGCAATTGGGCCTTCGATCTCTAGAAGCACATTCTTTAATTTCATGTCGCAATCTTTTCGTTGATTTTGGGCAAGGTTACCGTAAATACAGTCCCTTTACCAGGTTTAGAAGCAAAATGGATCGTACCATTGTAGGTTTCGACAATATTTTTCACCATTCCCAGGCCTAATCCTGTTCCACTGGACTTTGTGGTGAATTTTGGTTCAAAAATCATTTCCTTTACTTCATCAGCTATACCAATTCCATTATCTGCGACTATGATCATGACATTATCATCCTCCCCAACAACAGAAACTTCAATTAGGGGATTTTCAATATCGGGCATAGCTTGAATGGCGTTCTTGACCAGGTTTGTTACAACGCGTACTAATTGGGTTTTATCCAATTTCGCTATGATCTTTTCTTCATTAGCAATGAATTGAACATAAGGTTCATTAAATATATCCAATGCCAGTTTTACCGTATTAACCACATCCAGCGTCTCCTTTTGCTGTGCAGGCATATCAGCAAAATTCGAGAAAGCCGAAGCAATATTGCTCATTATATCGATCTGTTGGATCAGGGTTTCCGAGTACTCTTTTACTTTCTCTTTGGCCTTTGGATCAGTTGGGTCAAAGGATTTTTCAAAACTTTGTACGCTCAGGCGCATGGGGGTGAGTGGATTTTTTATTTCATGGGCCACCTGTTTTGCCATTTCGCGCCATGCCTGTTCCCTTTCACTTCTGGCTAATTTAGCCGCACTCTCTTCTAACTCGTCGATCATCCCATTATAAGAGTCTATCAACAACCCTATTTCTTCTCCGGGGTTTTCGATAAGTATTTTTTCATTTCTTTTGGAGAGATCGGTCTGAACTAGTTTGTCTGAGATCGTCTGAAGTGAGCGCGTAATATATTTAGAAATGAAATATGCCAATCCTATAGCTAATAATAACATCACCAGGTAGACCCCTCCTAAACGGATCAAAAATTCACGAAGCTCCATTTCATTAAAGGAATTGTCTTCGTAATAGGGTAGGTTTAAAATCCCGATGGGCTTAAACTTGTAATCCGTGATATACGTATAGGACGCCTGGTAGCGTCCTTCCTGGGACGTATTCTCCTCGACATACCGCTTCGTAGGACTTGCCGTTAAATTATTCAGGACCTCGGCATCCAGGCAGGTAGATATTTCCTCGTTTCGAAAAGAGAGATGGGAGCTTTTAAGGAGTTGCCCTTCGAGGTCATAAATATTAAAATTTACATTTTGAACATCAGCAATGCGGTAAATCTCATTTTTAAAGATCAGGGCAAGATTCTCAGTTACCACAGGGTAGGTAGTCTCCTTCAAAGTGTATTCAATACTCTGCTTGATCTGATCTTCTTTTCGTTCCAGCCTGCTCTGGTGGTAGTCTTCAGACTGTTCGCGATATTGATAAATGGTCACACCTGCAATAAGTACCGAAGCGATCAATACCAGAAAGATCATGGTAATAAAGATGCGCGAACGAAGGGATAATTTCTTGAACAAGAGCCCGGTATTTTGGGATAAAGATAGCAATAATCAGTCCAAAGTATTCCAGGACTTTTGAGGCTATATGGGCATATGCCATCTGCCTATTTCAATCGAACTGCACCTATTCCAGATTCCCAAAGATTCTGATTATAAGCAGGTATTTCTTTATTTAATAAACTTTCCGCTTTCGCATTTAGGCCAACCCACTGAGAATCTAATTCTGCGCGCCTATCTTTAGACGATTTGTTCACTCGCGGTAATGTGCTCCTCGTCTGGTCTATTAGAAACAAGTATTCTGCAGTAAACTTATTTGGGAAATTTTCAACATCATCATAGGCCTTAGATTTACGTTGAACCATGTCCTCATCCCAGCTTTTTAATTTAGTGAGCAATTCCTTTCCTGCCTTCTTAAGTGCAGGATCCTCCAGTTCTGATACGATCGACTTTATTTGATTCTGAGCCTTAAACAACATGTTTACTTTGGTGTGCATATCTGTTAGATTCCCTTCAATCTCCTTCATAAACTTGTCGTAGGTATCATATCGTGAAGCCGGAATGTTGAATCCCGGGGTTTCCTGAATTATTGCAGTCGTTTCCGCCTTTTGATCTCCCATGGAGAGTAGTAGTGTATAGGTGCCCGGAATAGCTTTATGCCCTCTGAATCCTGCTTCTATATACACCCCCGGTATCCCAGGAAGTAAGGGATAGCTCATGTCCCACACAAAACGATTGAGTCCTTCTTTTTTTGATAAAACCGGAGCTGGAGGAGGACCTCCACCATTGTGTTTTACATAATCTTTGTCTTTTTCAGAACTAAATGTCCGCACTTCACTTCCATTGCCGTTCAGAATCTTAAGAGTTATTTCAGTGCTATCCGTTTGTGCTGGTAGTTGATAGTAAATGACCATACCGTTGGCAGGATTCAACCCTTTAAATGGATGGGTGCCTTTCTGATTCGTGCTATTACCGCTTAACGGACTTCCCCAGGAGGCATTTAATGCCGGTTCAGGTGTTAAGATCCTTAATCCTTTGGACTGAAGGTTGTATTGTTGCAAAACTGCAAGATCATCCAGCACCCAAAAAGACCGGCCTGAGGTAGCTACAATAAGGTCACCTTTATGCACTTTCAGGTCTGTGATTGGCGTTACAGGAAGGTTTCGCTGCAACGACTCCCATTTTGCGCCTCCGTTCCAGGAAACATACATCCCCTGTTCTGTTCCGGCATAAAGGAGGTCCTTCCTCACAGCATCTTCACGGACGACTCTTGTAAAGGCGCCATAGGGGATACCGGTGCTGATATTCGTCCAGCTTTTTCCGTAATCTGTGGTCCTGTACAGCCCTGGCGTATAGTCGTTAAACTTGTATCTGGTTGTTGCAATGTATGCTGTCCCCGGATCATGAGGGGAAATATCAATGGCATTTATCAGGCATTCTATTAAGCCCTTGGGAGTCACATTTGTCCAATTCTGGCCCCCGTCCCGGGTCAGATAAACCAGGCCGTCATCACTCCCTGTCCAGAACACCCCTTTCTCATGTGGCGATTCTATCATATAAGCAATTGTCCCGTAGTTTTCGGCTCCTACTGCTTCTATCGTATAAGGGCCACCGCCTGCACCCTGTTTCTCGTCCATATTTCGGGTTAGATCCGGAGACACTTCTTCCCAGGATTCACCCATATCACGTGTGCGTAATACCATTTGAGCACAATGATAATAGGTGCCCGGTTCATGCTTTGACCAAATAATCGGGGCATTCCAATTATAGAGATATTTCATATCCCTGGCTTCACGACCCAGGTATTGGATAGGTGCGGCCATTATTTTAGTGTCCTGCTTGAGGTCCATATCTAACATGTCTATAGTGCCCAAATAGCTTCCACCAGCCACATATTTAGGATTATCAGGATCAAATGCCAAAAATGCACTTTCTCCTCCAGCGGCATAGGTCCAATCTTGTTCTCCAATGCTTCCGCGACCGACAGACAGACTTGCAATGCGAACGGAAGTATTATCCTGTTGCCCGCCATAAATATTATATGGAAATAAATTATCTGCATTTATACGATAGAACTGTGCCGTAGGCATATTGCCCTGAGTAGACCAGGTTTTGCCAAAATTGAAAGAAATCGCTGCCCCGCCATCATTGGCGATCACCATATTTTGAGAATTATCCGGATTGATCCAGAGATCGTGAAAATCGCCGTGTGTTCCTCTTAGTCTCTCCCATGTTTTCCCTCCGTCTTGCGACCTCAGCGCAGGCGCACTCATGACATACACCGTATTCTCATCGTTCGGATCGGCAAAAACTTCAATATAATACCATGCCCGCTGGACCAGTCTGTTATCTCCGCTAATCATACTCCAGGAGTCTCCTGCATTGTTTGAAACAAAGAGACCTCCCTGGTCCTTGTCGGAGTCACTTTCAATAAGCGCAAACACCTTATCAGGGTTTGCCGGACTTACGGCAATGGCCATTTTACCTAATTCTTCTGGCAGTCCTTTGTGTATTTTCGACCAGGTTTCACCCCCGTCTGTCGACTTATACAAACCACTTCCCTCACCCCCACTTATCACAATGTGCGGCTTTCGCTGATGGTGCCACATTGCCGCATATAGTACCCTTGGATTGCCAGGGTCAATAGACAATTCGGAACAGCCTGTCAATTCATTTACAAAGAGCACGTTCTTCCAGGTTTTACCCCCATCTGTGGTTTTGAAAATACCCCGTTCTTTGTTAGGTCCATAAAGCGCTCCTTGTGCTGCTACCCAGGCAACATCCGCATTCGTTGGGTGCACTACGATCCTTGAAATATGCTGGGTGGCTTTAAGGCCCATGTGTTCCCATGTCTTTCCGGCATCAGTAGATTTATACACCCCATCTCCATAGGAGGTCATTACGCCTCTGGGTGCGTGTTCACCCATTCCGCAATACAATACATTCGAATCTGATGGCGCAACTACAATGGCACCTACCGAACCTGTCTTAAAAAAGCCGTCTGAAATATTTTCCCATCGTTGCCCCGCATCGGCAGTCTTCCATAACCCACCACCAGTTGTCCCCATATAATAGGTCAGTGGATCGCCTATAACCCCCGACGCACACACAGAGCGGCCTCCTCTAAAAGGTCCTATATTCCTGTAAGTAAGCGGACTGTAATACGATTCAGCATCTGCGGATTGAGCCGTTGCCGGCATATCGTAAAAGAAAAAAAATGCCCCAATGGACACAATCCATTTAATTGATTTCATGTATATGCTTTTTTGTCTTATTCTTCTATGAACAGGTAATTGAGGTTGGCAGCATTAAAAGCGGCATTGAAGGCCGAGATCTCCTTATCCACCAAGGCATCAAATGTCTCCAATTGTGTATTGATCTGTGCAGTCAGTTCGTTCTTCACTGCCACATCCTGGTCTGTTGGAGGAAAATCATCGAAACCGACAAGGCTATTCAGATACCCCAATTTATTCGTCAGTCGGATCGGGAAATTCAATGGGTCTTGATTACTCTGGTTTTTTGTTTGATACAGCGCTTTTTCAATATCACCAAAATCATCTTTCATTTTCTTAGCCTTATCAAGCAAATCTTTTATCTCCTCATTCCCTTTGTATTGTTTCATAAAGGCCTCTAATTGAGTGGATACTTTTCGAATCTTCTTGATGGATTGATGCGCCCGATCTATGGACTTGTTGATGTCCATGATGAAATCGTGCTGCTTTTGTATATCAGCGATGCTTACTTCAGCGCGGGGATCCGGAATAATCTTGAAATCCCGGGAATTTGTATTTCTATTGACAGATAGATTGACTTTATAAGAACCAGGCACGGCCTTGGGTCCGCTTAAATTTGCAGCCCATAAGATCATCCCTTTTAATCGTTCAGCGTCTTTGCCCCGTGTATTCCACACATGCGTATTTCCGCCTTTCTTAACCTTTAATTTATCGTCCTTTTCTTTGGCATATGTGCTATAGGAAGCCAGCGTATCTCCCTGCATTGTTGTATATGTAAGGGAGATAGAATCCTTCTTGGAGAACTCTTTCAGATAAAAATGAGTGATCACCCCATTTGGATGGTTTTGACCCGCTGTTAAGGAAGGTGTACTACTCGATCTTCCCTTGGTACGATACGAGTCTTTAGGCTTGAACAGTATGTTCGAAGCATTTTTACTCGAAGCATCCAATTGATGAAGTACTGTCAAGTCATCCAGGATCCAGACACTTCTGCCTTGTGTGGCCACTACCAGGTTATTGTCTTTTAATGCGAGATCTGTAATAGGAACAATAGGCAGGTTTAATTGAAATTTTTGCCAGCTCGTACCGTCATTAAATGATATGTACATTCCCGTTTCCGTTCCGGCATAAAGCAAGCCTTTTCTTTTAGGGTCTTCGCGCAAAGCCCTGGTGAAATGTTCATTATCTATCCCATTTGTGATCTTAGTCCATGTATTTCCGAAATCGGTGGTTTTGTATAAATAGGGTTTGAAATCTCCCAGCTTATATCGCGTGGCTGCCACATAGCATGTCCCTTCATCAAAAGCGGAAGGTTCAATGCTGTTCACCATACTCCATTCAGGCATATTCGCAGGGGTGACATTCGTCCAATTCTGACCTCCGTCTCTGGTAACATGAACCAGGCCATCATCACTCCCCACCCACATTAGTCCTTCTTTGATCGGACTCTCATTTGCGGAGAATATGGTACAATAATATTCTACTCCCGTATTATCCTGTGTTATAGGTCCGCCACTTGACACAAGTTTAGTTGGGTCATTTCTGGTGAGATCGCCGCTTAATAGTTTCCAACTTTGACCTTCATCTGTACTCATATGAACCTGGTTCGAAAAAGTATAGAGCTTCTTCGGATCGTGTTTGCTGAAAATAATAGGAAAGTTCCATTGGAATCTATACTTCATGCCTTCTGCTCCATATCCCATGGGATTATCCGGCCACACATTGATCGCTCGTCGCGTATTTTTTTCATGATTTACCCGTGTCAGGAATCCCCCATAACTGCCACCGTACACTATGTCATTATTATTTGGATCTACTGCGATATGTGCGCTTTCTCCACCAGCTGTAGGTTCCCAGTCGTCTTCATCAATCGTGCGACCATCACTCCTATGTTTAATGCGTACGGTCGAATTATCCTGTTGGGCAACATAGATCCTGTACGGGAAGGAATTGTCCGTAGTAACCCGATAGAATTGTGCCGTAGGTTGATTGTAATAAGTGCTCCATGTTTCACCTCCATCGTAGGAGACCTGAGCGCCCCCGTCATCTCCAATGATCATACGCTTTTGATCTTCCGGAGCGATCCAGAGATCGTGATGATCTCCGTGCGGGGCATTAAATGTCTTAAAAGTTCGTCCGCCATCCGTCGATTTGTGATAGCGTACATTGAGTACATATACCAGGTCTTCATCTTCAGTATCTGCATAGACCCGGGTGTAATACCAGGCCCTCTGGCGTAGTTTACGTTCGCTATTTACCTGGGCCCATTTTTTACCTCCATCATCTGAACGGTACAAGCCCCCTTTTTCCTTATTCTCCACAATAGCCCAAACACGCTGGGAGTTCTTTGGGGAAACAGTAACCCCAATAATGCCCAATGTGTCTTTTGGGAATCCTTCATTCTTAGAGATATCCTTCCAGGTTTCCCCGCTATCCGTACTTTTCCAAAGTGCAGATCCGGGTCCGCCGCTACTTAAACTATAAGGTGTACGCTGTACCCGCCAGGTAGATGCGTATAAAATTCTTGGGTTATTTGGATCAATAACCAGGTCTACAGCTCCCGCCTGGTTATTGGTATACAATACTTTTCGCCATGAGTTACCGCCATCAATACTTTTGTATACACCTCTGTCCTGGCTAGGTTTGTAAATATTTCCCATTACAGCTGCAAACACTATGTTATGATCTGTTGGGTGAACTTTTAGTCTGGGAATATGCCTGCTATTTTCCAGACCTGCTTGTTTCCAGGTTTTCCCGGCATCTTCCGTTTTCCATACCCCATATCCAGAGGAGACATTACCGCGAACCGTCTTTTCACCGCCACCTACATAAATTACATTCTGGTCGCTTTTAGCCACTTCAACAGCCCCAATACTGCCTCCAAAATATCCATCTGAAATATTTTCCCAGCTGCGACCTCCGTTTTCAGTTCGCCAAACCCCTCCGCCGGTAGCTCCAAAATAAAATAGGTTGGGCTTCCCCGACACACCGGTTACCGCTGCTGATCGACCTCCCCTAAATGGGCCTACAAGTCTGTATTCCATGCTGGAATACAATTCTTCAGGATAGGTTTGTGTTGTGTTTGAATTCTTAGTTCTTCGTTGAGCAGAAAGTGTAATGCAAAAAAGTAAACATCCCAGTAGAATGAAATACGCTTGGTTGGTAATGGTTTTCATGTAGTAATTCTTGAATTAGAAGTAATAAATGTAATGAAATTTCATCGAGCCCTGGTTGATAACTTTGTAGGGTATTCCTTATTATTTTTGTATCTTAGGCCTTGTCGTCCTCATATCTTCCCCCGGGTCGACTTTCCCTTAAGTAGCAGTAAATGTGCATATTATGAGAATATTTATGCTATTTATGGAATACTGCCTGAGAGTGTAAGCTTGAAAGGCAAAATTAGTTGAGGAATGAAATTATGTCGCGGACATTATGGAAATGACTCTCATAAACAACAATCAATTTATTAACCTAGAACAAATCACCCAGCCATGAAAAAAATAATTCGATGTCGAGATGTTGGCTATGATTGCGATGGAATTTTTCACGCGTATAGTGAAGAAGAAGCAATGTTCAAGGCTGCTGCACATGCCAGAAAGGTACACCACCTAAAATGGCTTACAATAGATGTAGCAGAAAGATTGAGGCGGGTAATGCGCACAGAGGAAGTAGCTGCCTAACTCATTTTCTCCCCCTAAACTTTGGATGCCAAATTAAGTCGGATCTCCTTTCGCAGATAGTATCCGGTAACTAATGTTGCCAGGATATCAGCGATGGGAAAAGAAATCCATACGCCAATTTCTCCGATAAACAAAGGAAGGATCAGTACAAGCGGAATGAAGAAAAACCCTTGCCTGGTCAATGTTAGCAAAAGAGCTGGGATGGCTTTCCCTATGGCCTGAAAATAGGCAGCGCCAATTAGTTGTAAGGCGATAAATGGTGTGGCCGCAAACACCCAGCGCATTGCAGCCGGGGTGTTCTTAAGTACAAATTCATTGGTTGCTGATTCCTGGACACTCATATATGCATTATCCGAGATGAACCAAGAAGTAATAAATTCCGGGAAAATCATTAATCCCACAAATATTAAGACTGCCATGATCGTAGCATATTTGATCGCAGTATAAATAGTGTTTTTTACCCTTTCGAATTTCCGCGCTCCATAATTATAGCTTGCAATAGGAAGAAATCCCTGGGTAACCCCGTATACAGGAAAAAGAGCAAACATCAACATGCGGCCTATAATCGCATAAACGGCAACCATAGCCTCCCCGCCAAGTTCGAAGAGAATGTTATTCATGACCAGATAAGTAATACTCGTAGCTGCCTGACGGCCCAGAGTAACTCCTCCCAAGCTTCCAATTTCCTTTATTATTGGAGCGCGTAATAGAAAATTACTCGCCTTGAGCCAAAGTTCGGAATATGAGGATCGGAAGTACCATAAGATGTAGGCGAAACACAAAAAGTAGCTCCCAGTTGTAGCCCAGGCCGCCCCGTGCATACCCCAATCGAATATATAGATAAAAATATAGTCAAGAACAAGATTCCCAATGGAAGGAATGATCATGGCTATCATGGCAAATTTGGGTTTTCCTTCAGCTCGGATCACTGTATTTCCCATCATACACAAAGCGAGAAAAGGGATGCCATATAAGACAATGACATAGTAGATCTTGGCTAGAGGAAAAATGTCACCCTTACCTCCAAAAGCCGGAATTAAACTATCCACATAATAAAGGCCAAGAAGGGCCATGGTTATAGTCACCAATAAAGTAAGGCTGACTTGGTTACCGAAGGTATGGAGTGCCTTTTCGTGATCTCCGGCGCCTAGAGCCCGGGAGATCATGCTGCTGCCTCCAATTCCAATGGCCAAACCCAAAGCGGCAATGAAAAAGGATACTGGGAGCACTACATTAATTGCGGCAATGGCGATGGATCCAATCCAATTCCCGACAAAAATGGTGTCCACCAAAATATTCAGACTCATCACAAGGATCCCTATAGACGCAGGTACCGCTTGCTTGATCAGCAAGGATCCGATAGGTTTCAATCCGAGTTCATCTGATAAGTAGTTTGCCATGGGTGCTTTTGCCCTTTGCCCTGGGTTAGAAAAGGTGTAAAGGTACTATTAGTTCTTGAAGGGCTTTTAAGAATTCACATCTCCAGAAGAGCAACGATAAAAGCAGGAAAGCCAGTGTAATAAATGCTATTTTTACCCTATGGCACGAACTCATTTTCTCTTATTTTTATTTATCCTGGCAGGAGTGCTAACTGCGAATGCACAACAATTTGTTTGCAGTCCATTGGACAGTTTGGATTTTAAAAAACGAATTGCACAGATCCAGGAACTAGCTGAAACCAAAGACGCTGATCTGTTGGTCTCGATAGGAAAGACCTTCTTAGATACACCCTATGTTGCTCATACGCTGGATCAGGGTTCAAAAGAAGAATTGGTGATCAATTTTATGGGATTAGATTGCACCACTTTCGTAGAAAATGTATTGGCTTTTACATTGATGCATTCAGAAGAGGAAAACAGCCTGGAACAATTCGCCCGGCAACTTACAAAGATCCGATACCGTGATGGGGTGATGCATGGCTATGCATCCCGACTTCATTATTTTACCGAATGGATCGCAGACAATGAAGAGAAGGGGATACTGAAGGATGTTACAAAATTATTAGGTGGTGTCTTAGTAGAAGCCCCCAGAACATTTATGAGTGGGCATCGAGAGGCATACCCATTACTTGCTGATGAGGATAATTTTCAAGGGGTTATTCAAACAGAAGCAAGCCTAAAAACCAGGCCATACTATGTGATCCCTTTATCCCGATTAGAAGTACTGGAATCAAACTTAAGAGAGGGTGACATTATTGCTTTTGCTACCAAAATTAAGGGCTTAGATGTTACACATACGGCATTGGCAATTAAAGTAGAAGATCGGATCCATATCCTGCATGCTTCAAGCAGTGGGCAGGTAGAGATCTCCAAACGCCCTTTGTTGGAGTATACAAAAGGGATTAAAAATTCGAATGGATTGATCGTTGCCCGACTAACACCACAATGAGAGAAACTACTCCCTAATTATATGGGTCTAAGAACCCTGCTTCTATGAAACAAAAAATTTATCAGGTAGACGCATTTGCCTCGGCCCTGTTCAAAGGAAACCCGGCAGCTGTGTGTATCATGGAATCATGGCCTACCGATGTGCTTATGCAGGATATTGCTATGGAGAACAATTTATCAGAAACCGCTTTTGTAGTAAAAAATGAAGAGCGCTATGATATACGATGGTTTACCCCTGGCGTGGAGGTTGATCTTTGCGGACATGCGACCTTGGCTTCAGCTTTTGTGCTCTTTACATTTCATGAGCCTGAGGCAGAAAAATTAGCGTTCTTTTCTCACAGAAGTGGACCATTATCGGTATTACGGCTATCAGATGGCAGCCTTAGTTTAAATTTTCCTGCAGATACTATCGCCCAGGTCGATCCTTTAGCAGAATTAAATCAGGCAATGGGCATAACGCCACAGAAGACCTATAAAGGGAAAACAGATATCATGCTCATTTATAGATCTCAAACAGAGATAGAAGCACTGCAACCTAATTTCTTTTTGATGAAATCTTTGCCTGTACGGGGTGTCATAGCAACCGCGCCGGGCCAAGATGTTGATTTTGTTTCTCGTTTTTTTGCTCCACAGTCCGGAGTAGATGAGGATCCGGTAACCGGTTCTGCACACACCACTTTAACGCCCTACTGGTCTGCTGAATTGGATAAGGAGTTGCTATTTGCACGACAGTTGTCTCAACGTGGTGGAGACCTCATGTGTCGTATGATGGGCGACAGAGTTGAAATTACCGGTAAGGCTAAACTTTACCTGGAAGGTGAGATCAACATTTAAAAATGTATTTCCCCGGGCACTATTCTTCAACTAGGTAAACCCATTAGAGTATCGTATTTTTACGTTGGTCTAATACACCACGACTATGGGTCTTCTGATTTTCTACGCCTTAATTTCAGTAATATTTTCTTTTTTGTGTTCCATTCTCGAGGCGGTTTTGCTCAGTGTTACTCCAACCTTTGTAAATGTCAAAATTAAAGAGGGCAAGCATTACGCGCGTATTCTGGAAGTACTCAAAAAAGACGTAGATAAGCCATTAATAGCCATTCTTACTTTAAATACCATAGCCCATACCGTAGGGGCGATCTTAGTAGGTGTTCAGGCAAAAGTGGCTTATGCAGAAGCTTATGGCACCCAAACCAGACGTATTCTTGGGATTAACTTTACCGAGGATGTTATGGTCGGTGTTGTTTCTACCTTAATGACCATATTAATTCTGGTAGCCTCTGAGATCATTCCAAAAACAATAGGCGCAACCTACTGGAAGAAACTTGCCAATTTCACGGCCAAAACATTAAAAGCCATGGTCTGGTTCCTTAAATGGACGGGCATCTTATGGGTCCTTCAACTATTTACCCGATTAATCGGAAAAAAAGATCACAAAGGAAGTGTTCTGAGTCGGGAGGATTTTACAACAATGGCAGATATTGCCCATGAAGAAGGTGTATTCCAGGAATCGGAATCTAAGGTAATAAAGAACCTCTTACGTTTTGACGAAGTTTTTGTTAAAGATATTATGACCCCCAGGGCAGTGATGAAAATCGCGCGCCAAACGCAATCTGTCAGGGATTTTTTCGAAGAAAATCCCAAATTACGCTTTTCACGTATTCCTGTTTATGGTGAAGAAGCGGATGTAATTACCGGTTTTGTTCTAAAAGATCGGGTCTTAGAAGAATTAGTTCATAAAAATGATGAACAACCCCTGTCATCCATTAAAAGGGAGTTGTTAGTAACAAAGCGCAATACGCCTATCCCACAGTTATTTGAAACATTTATTGGGAAAAGAGAGCATATTGCCTTAGTCGTAGACGAATATGGCTCAGTAAGTGGGCTGGTCACCATGGAAGATATCCTGGAAACCTTATTAGGATTAGAGATCATGGATGAAAGTGATAACGTTGAAGACTTACAACTCCTGGCGCGCAAGAAATGGGAAGAACGCGCCAAGCGCACAGGGATAATCGAGTAAAATGGAAAAGGCTTATTTGGACACTGCTATAGGTGTTGTGGAAATTACCGGAGAGCGTGGTGCGGTATTTACTGTTGGATTTGTCAAAGAAAAATCAGAAAATTCATTTTCTGATTCCGGAATGGTGGCTAACGCCAAAACACAACTGGAAGAATATTTCGAAGGTGAAAGATCAGAATTTGATCTGATATTGACGCCTTATGGTACAGCATTTCAGCGGGGTGTCTGGGATGCTCTACAGCAGATCCCACATGGAAAGACGATCTCCTATTTGGAATTAAGTCGAAAATTAGGAGACGTGTCGGCCATAAGGGCAGTCGCCTCAGCAAATGGGAAAAACCCTATTGCCATAATAATCCCTTGTCATAGGGTAATTGGAAGTGACGGATCACTAACCGGCTATGCCGGAGGCTTGCATAGAAAGCGATTTTTGATCAATTTAGAATCTCCGGTGCATCAAACCACACTTTTTTAACAAACCGACCGGACCCCTTTTGTAACATGAATAAATTTGTAAGGGTTACAAATTAATCAAGCATTATATATGTTTTTCCATTTGCCGCATTCAAACTGCAGCAATTGACCCTATATTACTACGTTTAGTGTATTTTGACAAGCACACTAATCTACACAATCATTCTTGCTGATGATACATAAAATTAATCTGGAACATATTCTCTTTTTGGATATCGAAACCGCACCGCAAAAAGCCGATTTTTCGGAGTTGAGTCAGGCAGAACAAGAATTATGGGCTGAAAAGACAAAATACAAGAGAAATGAAAACGAAAAACCTTCAGAATTCTATAAAAATGCAGGTATTTGGGCCGAATTTGGTCAAATACTGTGTATTTCGGCCGGTTTTTTCACATTTTCGGGCCAAAAACGGAAATTTCGTATTACTTCATTTTCTGGTAATGAGCTGGATCTCCTTCAAAATTTTAATGCCTTATTAAACAAGCACTTTAATAAACGTTATCATCGTTTGTGTGCACACAATGGAAAAGAATTTGATTTCCCCTTTCTCGCGCGAAGGAATCTAATTAACAGCCTCGATCTGCCCGCTCAATTACAGCATTTTGGAAAGAAACCGTGGGAAGTCCCTCATTTAGATACCATGGAGCTATGGAAATTTGGGGATTTTAAGCATTATACCTCCCTAAAACTTCTCGCCCATGTACTGGGTGTTCCTTCACCAAAAGAGGATATGGATGGCAGCAAGGTCAGAAATGTCTATTATATCGAAAAAGATCTGGAGCGAATTATCAGATATTGTGAGACCGATGTCATCACCATTGCCAGGATCTTTCTAAAACTGCAGGGGAAGTCACCCATGGCAGATGAGGAGATCGTTCGTGTTTAATTTTTATAAGACAATTGGATATAGACAGGAAAGTGATCGCTATATCCTCCTAAATATTTCTTCCCTGCATAGGTCCTGAAGGGGATGCCACGAAAGCGTCCCTTCCATTCTTTCAGATCCTCTGCATCAAATATGTTGGCATGTGAAAAACTATGAGTGCCGATACGATGATCAAATAAGTTATGTGAGACCAGGATCTGATCGAACAAGCCCCAGGTGAACTTATAATTAGCGCTCCCGCGATCTGGGGTTAAAGCGCTCCCGCGATCTGGGGTTAACAACTTCTCCATTGGATTGTACAAATCTGCCGATTCCACCAGATGTTTAATGCTTTCTGATTTTGGGCCGTCGTTAAAATCTCCCATTAATATAAAATGTGGATCCTCTTCCTGGTTCTTAATCGTTTCCATTAATTCAAGGACCCGATTAGCCGCTGCTATTCTTTTATAGGAAGTTTCCTCGTCACCGGAGCGCTTGGAAGGCCAATGGTTCACTAAAATATGAAATGACTCCCCGTTGAGTTCACCTTTTACATATAGAATATCCCTTGTTGCATCTGGTTGCCCATCGAGATTCTTAATATGAAGTGGTATTGCTTCTGAATGCACTACTTTGAATTGTTTGTCGCGGTAAAGCAGGGCCGTGTCAATGCCTCGTTCATCCGGTGAATCGTAATGAACATAAGCCATATTACGGTGTTTTAGGGCATCAGCATCGATTAGATCGTCCAGTACCTTTTTATTCTCCACCTCAGCAACTCCTATAATTACGGGCATATAAGTATTGTTATGTGTGCCCAGTTTGCTGATTATTTTTGAAAGTTTCTTGATCTTTTTCCGATACCTTTTCTTGGTCCACTTCATTTTCCCGCCGGGAGTGAAATCATCGTCAAGCGTATGTGCATGATTCTTTATGTCGAATAAATTCTCCAGATTATAAAAAGCGATCGTATACAAGTTGTCCGATTTCTTGCTTTTGAAAATATTGAGGGCCATAGATTGTTTGATAAGGCAGTTAAATGTACAAAAATCACTTAAGTGCGATTCCGTAGCTTTGCAGTGATATACAGGCAATGCTCGAAAAGAAAGAATCTAAACTGGAGAAATCCATCCTGATAGGTGTAATTAGCCCGCAAGTCAGCGAGGAGATAGTTACAGAACATCTCGATGAACTGGAATTTCTCACTTATACTGCAGGAGGCGAAGTCTTAAAAAGATTCACCCAACGTGTACAAACGCCCAATCCGAAGACCCATATCGGAAGTGGGAAAATGAATGAAATTGAAGACTATATAAATCAGGAGGAGATAACTACTGTTATCTTTGACGATGAGCTTTCTGCAGCTCAGCAACGAAATATAGAAAAGCAATTCAAGTGTAAAATACTGGACCGGACCGGACTAATCCTGGATATTTTTGCCCAGCGCGCCAAAACCAGTTATGCCAGGACCCAGGTTGAATTAGCACAATACGAATATTTACTTCCACGATTAACTGGGTTGTGGACACACCTTGAGCGACAACGTGGTGGTATTGGCATGCGAGGACCCGGTGAAACGGAAATTGAGACGGATAGGCGTATTGTTCGGGACCGGATCTCATTACTGAAAAAGAAGCTTGCCAAAATTGACAGGCAAATGGAGACCCAACGGGGGAATCGAGGTGCCTTAGTGCGGGTAGCACTAGTGGGTTACACCAATGTGGGTAAATCTACACTGATGAATGTGATCAGTAAAAGCAAGGTTTTTGCAGAAAATAAACTCTTTGCCACACTTGATACAACAGTGCGTAAGGTTGTTATTGGGAACTTGCCTTTCTTGCTTTCCGACACTGTTGGTTTCATCAGAAAACTTCCAACGCAATTGGTCGAAAGTTTTAAAAGTACCCTGGATGAAGTCCGAGAAGCAGATCTGCTGGTTCACGTTGTTGATATTTCCCATCCCAACTTTGAAGATCATATAGAGGCCGTAAACAAGGTGCTCGAAGAAATTGATAGTGCCAAGAAACCCACCTTGCTCGTTTTTAATAAGATCGATCAGTATGTTTCGGAGCAGATCGAAGAAGACGATCTGGTCACTATCCGGACGAGTAAGCATTTTAGTATTGAAGAATGGAAGAAGACCTGGTTTCAACGATTGGGCGACAATGTGATATTCATATCAGCACTGAAGAAAGAAAATTTAGAAGAGTTCAGGACTGTTCTTTATAAAATGGTTCGTGAAATTCACATTTCAAGATTCCCATACAATAACTTTCTCTACCCTGAGATCCCTCAATAAGGTATTTTACTTTGTAGTCCTTATATACCATTCATCGATGAAATTGAACACTTGATATTTTTCACAACAAAATGACCGTTGTTCACAACATAAATTTATCTGCACAGATATCTCAGCCTATATTTACATCGTGATTTGAAACAAAGATTATCCCCCAAAGTAATTGAGGATCAGATCACAGGCACATGACAAAAGAGATCCCCAAATCTCAACTTGGCCCAAAAAAGCCTTCCCGATCTAATCGGGACGAACCGAAATCTTACAACTAGTACCTACTAAAAACCCCGACCTAACAGCCGGGGTTTTTATCTTTATATACTTTTACTTTCCTTAGAACGAGTAACTGAGACCAAGCGTCCAGTACGACTGAACATCATTGTCTACGGAATCAAATGTCTCTCCCGGATTTCCCAGAGTATTCACTGAGTAATTCAAGGCTTCCATCTTACTGCTGCGAAGTCCGAAGTCGAAACCAACCCCGATCATCTTCCACAGTGTATACGCAAATGAGTTGGTCCACTGCCAGTTGCTAAAATCGCCAGTTTCATAACTCTGGAAGGTGGTGAAATTTGTTTTAAAGGCCACATCTCCAATGCTGCGCGTATAATCCGCAACGATCTTTGCACCCAAGGAAGAATTAAAAATTGCATCCTCTTTTGCAAAAACGAAGTTGTAATTCAAGGGGTGGATCACAACAACCAAATCAGTAATGGGTGTCCAGGTAGCCCCAACCCCAAGATCCAGATATCCGGGATCATTGAAATTGCTAAGTAGGGTACTTCGGTATTCCCCAAGACCGGATATGGCGAATTTATCGCTCAACTTTCGTCCGTATAATGACGAAATGTTGAAAATATCCGTGGCCTCACGAAAATCCTCTGAATCCGTTGGATCATCTTCGTTATCCAACTTAACCCAGTTCAGGTTAACGTTACCGGAATTTCTCCAAAAGAACTTGTCTTGTTGAAGATTGGCAAACGCATTCACAGAGACCCCGATATTTCCGGCGGAATTGTTAGGAAATCCCTGGTTGTACCAGTTGTTGAACCCTGACAGGTTGAAGCCAATGGTACCAAAAGCTCCTTTTTTCCAACCGGGCAGAGCATCGATCTCAGCTTGTAAGGCATCAACTCTTCCCTGGATGGCAGCAACCGAATCCTTTTTAGCTGCCTGTGTAGCCAACAGTTCTTCTTCGGTTTGTGCAAATGTCATGGCTGAAACGCATAAGACAGCCAGTACTACATAAATTTGTTTCATGATAAAACGATTAGTGTTAACAATGATATTAACCGCAAAGGTATAGATTGTTAATAAACTACAAGCTTATTAACATCATTTGCGCTTGATCAAAGGTACTGCAGAACACGCTTCTCCATACATGATGCTTTTAGCCACTTTTTCCAATTTTTGTGTGGCCATCAAGTACGCATTCGCAGGTACTGCTACCTTAGAACATCCTTTAATTATGGTGGGTTTGTTTGTAAACGGTGTTAGATCTAAACGATCTAATTCAAGGGCAAATATAGTGTTTTCCAGGAATTCTAGATCTCCTTTGACTACTTGTTTTGCATAGGGGGATATACGTGTAGTTATTAACATATAAGCCCAAACAGGAATAATTGCATCTGAAGAGCAGGTCAGGGCGACAAATGAATCGGTGTATTGAGACCAGTCATGATCTTCCACCAAAGCCCGAAATTCCTTTTCCCTTAGGACAAGACCTTCATATAGCCATTCCTTTATATCTAACAAGACACGCTCTCCTGAAGGCCTGATTTCTTCCAGATCAAGGACTACGAGGCTACTCTGTGCAACTCTATTGACAATTTCGTCTGACATAGGTTACTCAATTTATATAATTATAGCAGTCCAAGTTCCAATCTGGCCTCTTCACTGATCAATTCCTGTGTCCAGGGCGGATCAAAAGTGATCTCTACTACTGCACCTTTCACAGCGTTGATAGATTTTACCTTCTCTTCTACTTCTACAGGCAAGCTTTCGGCCACCGGACAATTAGGAGAGGTTAATGTCATTAGGATCTTGACATCGTAGTCCTCGTTGACAAATACATCATAGATCAGGCCTAATTCGTAAATATCAACCGGAATCTCAGGATCAAAAATCGTTTTTAAGACGCGAACGATCTTATCCCCTAATTCGGCCGTATCAATGGTTTTATTTTCTTCCATGTGGTGCTTCTTAATTCAGTTGGGTTTGATATGCAATTGCATACAATTTTAGCTGCTTGATCATATTGACCAAACCATTGGCCCTCGTGGGTGATAAATGTTCTTTTAAGCCGATCTTATCAATAAACTCCATCTCCGCATCTATTATATCCTGAGGCTTCTGATGGCTTAGTACACGGATCAATATAGCAATTATACCTTTCGTTATAATTGCATCGCTATCCGCTGTGAATACCAGTTTATCATCTTCCATTTCGGCATGGACCCATACCTTGCTTTGACAGCCTTTTATCAGGTTGTCATCCAGCTTGAATTTAGCGTCAATAAGCGGTAAAGATCGGCCAAGGTCTATCATGTGTTCGTAGCGCTGTGTCCAGTCGTCAAACAGCTCAAATTCCTCTTGTATCTCCTCCTGTATGTCGGCTATCTTCATATTCTTAATTCTCGATCGTTCTTTCAGCTAGTTCCAATAAGGCTTCCACCAGAGGTTTTATCTCTTCCGGGGGATTCCCATGATCAAAACTAGGGCTTTCAAACTTCTTTTCGATAGTCTTCACCACTAATCCTGCCATAGGTGCACGATCTACTTCCTGCCAGGAAGTGGAAGGTTCTATATCACTTAACTTCTTTAGTTCAATGGCTTCGATCAGGCTCAATAGCGCATCCCAATCTTCAATTTCGATCGGATATACCTGGCCATCCTCAGATCTTCTATCCATTCGGACCTGCATCATGGTAGGCATAACCCTAACCTGGTAAAAGTATCCTCGCGTACTGGCTGTATACGTGATCTCAGCAATATCCATGATATTCCTGTCTTTCTGACTACAGCCTTTTAAGACAGCTAAGCTAAGCACTGCCATCATCAAATATTTCATCTTCCTATGCTCTGGAACGGCAAAAATAAATAAACGCCCCTAATGCCCCGTTCTAATTAAGGTTTTACTAAGAAAACTTTATAGTAACATCTTGATAGCCCGTTCAATACCTAAAATCAAAGCATCTACCTCTGCTGTGTTATTGTAAAAACTAAAACTGGCACGTACCGTTCCGGGGATATTATAGAAGTTCATAATAGGTTGGGCGCAGTGATGCCCGGTACGGACGGCTATACCCATTTTATCTAATAAGGTCCCAAGGTCATAGGGATGGATCCCTTCAATATTGAAGGAAATAACTGCAGCCTTTTCCGATGAAGTTCCAAATATTCTCATTCCAGGGATTTCCAGCATCTTTTTTGTCGCGTATTGCAGCAACTCATCCTCATAATCGGAGATGTTCTGCATACCAATGGCATCAATGTATCTAATCGCTACGCCAAAGGCGATCCCACCACTGATATTTGGTGTTCCTGCCTCAAACTTATGAGGCAAATCAGCATAAGTGGTCTTTTCAAAGGTCACCTCGCTGATCATTTCGCCACCCCCTTGATACGGAGGTAGCATACGTAACCATTCTTCCTTACCGTAAAGCATGCCGATCCCTGTTGGACCACACATTTTATGTGCCGATGCCGTATAAAAATCTACATCAAGTGCCTGCAGATCTACAGCCATATGAGGAGCAGCCTGGGCGCCGTCTATCAACACAGCAGCGCCTGCATCATGGGCCCATTGGATCATGTCTTTTACCGGATTGATCGTACCCAGTGCATTTGATACATGGTTAAAAAAGACCAGCCGCGTTTTGTCATTGAGTAAATCGCGATAGGTATCCAGAATCAAATCTCCTTCTTCATCCATAGGGATGACTTTTAAAACAGCGCCAGTATAGTCGCAAAGCATTTGTACGGGTACGATATTGGAATGGTGTTCCATGGCCGAAACAAGTACCTCATCACCCGGTTTTAACACAGAGCGGAAACCATGAGTAACGATATTGATGCTATGAGTCGTTCCTGAAGTAAAAATAATTTCATGGTTATGTTTTGCATTAAAATGGCCTTGCACCACTTTTCTTGCAAATTCATATGCTTCGGTGGCTTCCTGGGCTAGAGTATGAACACCGCGATGAATATTCGCATTATAATAACTGTAATATTTCGTGATCGCATCGATAACCAGCTGGGGTGTCTGGGATGTGGCAGCATTGTCAAAATAAACGAGGGGGTACCCATTGATTTCCCGCTGTAGTATGGGAAAGTCTTTTCGAATCGCTTGAATATCGAGAGCCGTAGAAGGCATATTTATGGTTTTAGCCTTGTTACAGGTCGAATCCTAATCTGACTTCTAACTTACCGGCTATAAGCTTATTAATTCTTTTTTTCAGTTCTGGAATGCGCACACTCTCCAATACGTTATTGGCAAAGGCGTACATTAAAAGAGCAGCTGCTTCTTTTTCAGGAATGCCCCTGGTCTGCAGATAAAATAGCGCTTCGCGGTCTAATTGACCAATGGTACAACCATGTGAACACTTGACATCATCGGCAAAGATCTCCAATTGTGGTTTGGAGTTTACAGTAGCCCGATCGCTGATCAGGACATTGTTGTTTTGCTGAAAAGCATTTGTTTTTTGTGCGATCTCATCTACAATTATCTTCCCATTGAATACACCCGTTGCCCGATCATTGAATATTCCTTTATAATCCTGATGGCTTTCACTATTGGGTTGTCGATGGTGTACCAACGTATGGTGATCCACATGTTGTTTTTCATCCAGGATGGTCACGCCTTTCAATGTGGAATCAACGTATTCGCCGTTCTGGTAGAAATTGAGATTATTGCGTGTCAATTTACCTCCAAAGGCGAAAGTGTGCACGCTCACATGACTTTTTCCTTTCTGGTCGATATAGGTGTTATCGATCAGAGAAGCCCCTGGCATATCATTCTGCACTTTATAATAATCTATAATGGCATTCGCTCCGGCAAAGATCTCGGTGACTGAATTTGTAAGCACCTCATTTTCTGTTAAACTCTGATGCCGTTCAATCACCTGTAGTTCGGCATTTTCTTCAACAATAATGAGATTCCTGGGTTGCAACATAATAGCCGATTCACTGCCTGAACTAAAATGAAGAATTTCCACAGGTTTTATCGGGGCCTTATGTTTTGGAATATAGATATAAGCACCTTCTTTACTGAAAGCTGTATTTAAACTGGTTAGTGAATCGTCTTTGGCCGCGCTCTTATTAAAATAGACATCAACAACAGGCTTATACATAGGTTTGGTAAGGGCTGCGCTCAACAAACAAATATCCACGCCGTCATGGGTAGTTTCTGATAGGTAAGAGCTATAGATCCCATCTATGAAAACGATCTTATAGGTATCAATTTCATGAAGGAAATACTTCTTTACATCTCTGTATTCAAGGGCCTCTGCTTCTTTGGGAAAAATGCTGAAATTTGTCTTCTGTAGTTGTTTCAATGAGGTGTATTTCCAAGCCTCTTCTTTTCTTCCCGGAAATCCTTTATCCTCAAATGTCTTTATAGCTTCAGAGCGAATATCGTGCACCGGATGGTCCACATCGATGGTATTCTCGAAGGCCAGAAATGAAGAGACTAATTTTTCCTTTAGGTCCATAATAAGACAGCTTTTAGCTTAGGCAACAGATTCATTTTTCAGCCAGTCATAACCCTTTTCTTCTAACTCAAGGGCTAAATCCTTGTTGCCAGATTTAACGATCTTACCTTCGTGCAACACATGAACAAAATCAGGCACGATGTGTTCTAAAAGTCTTTGATAATGTGTGATCACGATAATGGCATTATCCTTACCCCTTAGTTTATTTACCCCATTTGCCACGATCCGGAGGGCATCAATATCCAGGCCCGAATCTGTTTCATCCAGGATGGCCAATTTAGGTTCAAGCATAGCCATTTGGAAAATCTCATTCCTCTTTTTCTCCCCGCCTGAAAAGCCTTCATTCAGGGAACGCGATAAAAACTTTCTGTCAATGTCTAAAAGCTCAGATTTCTGGCGAATTTGCTTGAGCATTTCATTGGCTGGCATTTCTTTTTCCCCTCTGGCTTTCCGTGATTCATTGATCGCAGTTTTCATAAAATTGGTCACCGTGACCCCTGGGATCTCTACCGGATATTGGAAGGACATAAATACGCCTTTGTGCGCGCGTTCTTCAGGAGAAACATCTTCCAGATCCTCTCCGTTCAGGAGCACGATACCCTGGGTAACCTCAAATTCTTCTTTCCCTGCAATGACTGATGCCAGGGTACTTTTTCCGGAACCGTTCGGGCCCATTATGGCATGAACTTCCCCGGGATTAACCTCAAGGTTGATCCCATTTAATATTTCATTGCCTTCAACACCGGCATGTAAATCTTTGATCTTTAACATTTGTGTACTCTTCAATCTGTTATCAATTGATCTTTATTATCCTACTGAGCCTTCAAGGCTGATCTCTAATAATTTTTGTGCTTCCACGGCAAACTCCATCGGAAGCTTATTCAAAACTTCTTTACTAAACCCATTGACAATTAAGGCAATTGCTTTTTCTGTATCAATCCCACGCTGGTTGCAATAAAAGATCTGATCCTCGCCGATCTTACTCGTTGTGGCCTCGTGTTCTATCTGAGCTGTTTTATTCTTTACTTCAATATAAGGGAAGGTATGCGCCCCGCACTGATTCCCCATTAAGAGTGAATCGCACTGAGAGAAATTCCTGGCATTCGATGCCCTGCTATGCACTTGCACAAGCCCTCTATAGCTGTTTTGTGATCTCCCCGCAGAGATCCCTTTACTAATAATGGTACTCCTGGTGTTTTTTCCTAAATGGATCATCTTCGTCCCTGTGTCGGCTTGCTGGTAGTTATTCGTTACAGCTATCGAATAGAATTCACCAATGGAATTATCCCCTTTAAGAATACAGGAAGGATATTTCCAGGTAATTGCGGATCCTGTTTCAACTTGTGTCCATGAGATCTTTGCATTCTTCTCACAAATACCTCTTTTAGTGACAAAATTGAAAACACCACCCTTGCCTTCTTTATTGCCAGGAAACCAATTTTGCACAGTAGAATACTTGATCTCTGCATCGTCTAAAGCGATCAGTTCTACAACGGCGGCATGGAGTTGATTTTCATCACGTGAAGGGGCAGTACAGCCCTCCAGGTAGCTCACATAGCTACCTTCATCGGCTATGACCAGTGTGCGCTCGAATTGTCCGGTTCCCGCCTGATTGATTCGGAAGTAGGTCGACAATTCCATTGGACAGCGCACTCCTTTCGGGATGTAACAGAAAGAACCATCTGAAAAAACAGCAGAATTTAAGGCCGCGTAGAAATTGTCCTTTTGTGGGACCACAGAGCCTATATATTTCTTTACCAATTCTGGATGTTCTCTGATGGCTTCGGCCATGGAGCAAAAAATGATCCCTCTTTCGGCCAATGTCTTTTTAAAAGTCGTTGCTACAGATACGGAATCCATAACAATGTCTACGGCTACCCCAGCTAATTTCTTTTGTTCCTCAATTGGGATACCCAATCGCTTAAACGTGTCTAGCAATTCGGGATCTACCTCATCGAGGCTCTCATATTTTGGTTTTTTGTTAGGTGCTGAGTAATAGGATATATCCTGGAATTCAGGTTTTTTGTAGTTGATATTAGCCCATTCAGGCTCTTCCATTTTTTTCCATATACGAAACGACTCCAGTCGCCATTCCGTCATCCACTCTGGTTCTTCCTTCTTTTTGGAAATAGCCCGTACAATATTTTCATCTAAGCCTTTAGGAAAGGTGTCCGACTCAATATCTGTATAGAAACCATATTCGTATTCCTTGGTTTCCAGTTCCTTCTTTAATTCCTCTTCAGTATATGCCATTAGATCGCTCTTGGTTTAGAAAAAAGAACTTAGAGTGAAAAGCTTTCCCCACATCCACAGGTTCGCTGTGCATTCGGATTGTTAAATACAAATCCCTTGCCGTTGAGTCCCCCCGAATATTCCAAAGTCGTCCCAACGAGGTATAAAAAACTTTTCTTATCTACGATTATGCGTACGTTATTATCCTCAAATACCTTATCCAATTCGTTCGCTGCCTTGTCAAAATCCAATTCGTAGGACAGACCACTGCAACCACCACTCTTAACACCCACACGCACATAGTCTTTCGATGCATCAAAACCCCCTTCGGTCATTAATGCTACCACTCTTTTTTTTGCGCCTTCAGATACTTTGATCATTCCTTATATGGATTAATTCTAAATAGAGTACAAATATAGCGCAAACCTAGGGTTTTACCATAGGTAATAACATTATTCTAACGATAAAAGAATAAGAAAATATTATAGTAAAAGAGTAGCTGTATTATCTGATCTTGACCACTACCAGATCTGTACTTCCTTTATGAGATATCCCAGCCATATCGGGGCTTAGGCTTTCGCCGATCAGGACTATGCTTTTATCCGCATTTTCAACTGCATCAAATGCAAAATCCAGGTCCTGGCCCCCAAAGGATTGTTGCCACACTACCTGTCCATTATCATCTGTGCGCAGGACCCACATATCATTCTCTCCAAAATTATCGGAACTATCCCCATCGATGCTTTTTGAATTACCGGAAATGATATAGCCCCCGCGTTTTGCAATATGAATGCTCCTGGCCAATTCTGAAGCCGTTCCACCAATGCTTTTCTCCCATAATAAATCCCCTTGTTTGTCTATTTTGATCATCCAAATATCAGATTCACCAATGGGGCTTGAAATGTCATTATCAGAAGAAAACGAATGCCCGGCAACAACATAGGCCCTGTCATTGGTAAGGCTAATATCATAGGCAATATCTATCCCGCTTCCTCCATAGGATCTTTCCCAGATCATTTGGCCTTCCTCCGAGATCTTTATGATCCAGAAATCGTAACTGCCCCTGGAATTACTAATGTCGAAATCATTACTCTCGGATGCGCCTGCCATTATATAGCCTCCATCCCAGGCAGGAACTACTGAATAGGCCCGGTCATTATTCGTCCCCCCAAAATAACGACGCCATTGCAGGTTCCCATTACCATCGATCTTCGTTCCCCAAAATTCGCCGACTCCGTGTCGGGCACTGGGGATTGCCTTATCATCGTAGCCATCGGAGCGGGCAGAAGTAATATCCAGAAAACCGACAAAAAAGAAGCCACCATCCGCTGTTTGTATGATATCATAGGAATGATCATGACCAGAAAAACCAAAGCTGCGTTCCCATAATATATTGCCCTTGGAATCGAGCCTTAGGATCCAATTGTCATGAAATCCTTCATTGTTGCTGGAATCTCCATCGCTGCTCATAGCGTATCCAGTTATCGCATAGCCGCCATCTGCAGTTTGTATAATAGATTGACCCTGGTCATCTCGAGAACCCCCATAGGTTTTGCTCCACAGCACCTCTCCTTCATCATCCAGGCGAAGTAACCAATAATCGTTCACAGCTGTTGTTTTCTCTGCCAGCTCCCCATCTGTGCTATTGGAAAAGCCAAAAATGGCATAACCACCGTCCTGGGTGCTGATAATGGATCGCCCTGTATCTTCGCCACTACCCCCATAGGATTTTACCCATTCAAGTTCGCCAATGAAAAAAGTATCATCGATCTCCCCATTGATGTTGTAGATCTCATCATCCTGGCATGAGAAGATCGCAAATAAACCAAGTATGTATATTGCTTTTTTCAAAGAGCGCTTTAATTAGAACGCTGAACGATAAAGAGTCCGGAATTAATGTCAGATATGATAATTTTACCGGAATCGAAATATGGGTAAACACTCCATACACCACTAAATTGAGCTGCATTATTTACCGGGTAGGTATCAAAGAATCCTGTCTCTGTAATGGTTTGGGATTCTATTCCTGAAATATCTAAAACGCGCATCCCAGCCGTATAATTAGAAAGGAAATATTCATCCCCCTTGACATACCCATTATGGTCTATAGCAGAAGTAGGGCCCAGATAGGTAGTGTGTAAAACGGGATTATCCATATCCGTCATATCGAATATCAAAGTCCGCGAATTAAACAAGAAGTCTATCTCATCCAATTCATCCCCTACGATCAGATACTTGTGATCTTCCGTGAACCAGCCCTGGTGGGTATAAGCCCTGTTGGAATAATTGATCACACTTAGATTTGCAGGGTTTGCCTTATCGCTCACATCAACCACTACTACACTCGTTTCATTTGCGCCCACATAGATCTCTTTCCCCACATGTTCGGCATCAGGGCCGTTATATGTAATTACGTTAGCGTCATGGGTGTAACCATTAATGGCCAGGCCCCCATCAGCTGCGGGATTAACCGGGTCTTGCACATTGACAAAATGTGCGCCGCCAAAATACGCGTCATCACGTGCAGTACCTACGGCATAGGCATAGCCGCTATCTTCATTGATAACAATATTATGGGCATTCCCAAATCCCGTAAAATTTGCATCGGCACTAAAGACAATGGGCGGACTTGCCACATCGCGCAATTGGGTTAGATCAAATACCTGCATCCCATGACCTCCGGCCTCAGCTACTACAAAGGCATGATCATTATACACCTTGATATCACGCCAGGCACTGGAGGTAGTTGCCGTAGGAAGCCTCCCCACATAGACTAGATTCTCAGTATCTGAGATATCCACAAAAGCTGTCCCGTTATCAAGCCCGATAAGCGCGTATTCCTTCGAGGTCATAGGATCGGTCCAACCCCAAATATCATTGGCAGATTGAGATCCAAATTCATTTAAGGAAATGCGGCCTAATAGATCATAGCCATCGCAAGCATATATTCCAGCCATTCCATTTTCACATGCCTGGAAACCAGTCTCACCGGTATTATTGTTGTTGTTGTTATTATTGGAGTTGTTGTCTCCCGGATCTATCATGACATCCGGTCCATCATCCTTCGAACAGGAAAAACATAGTAATGCACATGCAAGTAGGAGCAAAATACGATTCATAGCAAGAATTTTACATTGGACTCACTAGTAAAGATACGGTTTATCCTGCTTATTTTTGTTTTATGCTCGAAGACAAAACACCTCAAAGAACACCCTTAGAAGAACTTGGAGAATTCGGTCTGATCAAACATTTAACCCATTCTTTCGATCTCAGCCATGAAAGTTCCAAACTAGGCATCGGAGACGATGCTGCGATCATTGGCAGCAGAGATCCCATAGTTATCACGACGGATATGCTGGTGGAAGGAGTACACTTTGATCTCTCCTATATGCCGTTGAAACATCTTGGATACAAGGCCGTGATAGTCAATCTATCTGATATTTATGCCATGAATGCCCAGCCCAAGCAGATCACTGTATCCTTGGCCGTTTCCAACAGATTCCCTTTAGAAGCGCTTGAAGAACTTTATGAAGGCATTGGGCAGGCCTGCAAAGTGTACAATATAGATCTCGTTGGAGGCGATACTGTCTCTTCTCAAAAAGGACTCATCATCAGCATCACGGCAATTGGACAGGTAAAGGAAGATCAAATTGTATACCGCAAGGGTGCAAAAGTGAATGACCTTCTTGTTGTGAGTGGCGATCTAGGGGGCGCCTATATTGGATTACAAGTACTCAGGCGCGAACAGGAAGTTTTTAAGGCAAACCCAGATCATCAACCCGATCTCGAGCCTTACAGCTATATAGTAGAAAGGCAATTAAAGCCAGAAGCACGGAAAGATGTGGTTAGCCTCCTGAAAGAACTGTCTGTTCATCCAACTTCTATGATCGATATAAGTGACGGACTCTCATCTGAGATCCTGCACCTCTGCGAAGAAGGTAATGTGGGCTGTGAATTGTACGAAGAAAAGATCCCTATAGATCCAACAGTGATACGAGCTTGTGAAGAATTTGATCTCGATCCTACATTGGTTGTCTTGAGTGGAGGGGAGGATTATGAAC
Source organism: uncultured Eudoraea sp. (assembly GCA_947258555.1). Taxonomy (GTDB): domain Bacteria; phylum Bacteroidota; class Bacteroidia; order Flavobacteriales; family Flavobacteriaceae; genus HDS-28. The sequence goes on from CAMYJF010000004.1 coordinate 28,823, forward strand.
TCTTATTCACCATTGATCAAAAGGAATACCCCAATATAAAAGGCAACCCTCATTTAACTGTTGTGGGGCATATAACAGCCAAGAATGAGGGTGCCAATTTAATTACCAGGAACAATACTAAAATTCCCATCACCGCTCAGGGATGGAATGCATTTTCCTAACTAAGTTTATGCCACTTGATGTGTCGCTTTCCTTTTATTATAAAGGTCTTCGAGCGTACTGTTGATCTCCTTGTTTTCAGGAGTTAAAAGTGAAAGATTGCCATTAACATCTGTAGTGACTTCTCTACTACAGTGAGCGCAACTGTACTCTTTGATGTGCTTGGTAACATTTTTGGTCACGATGTAGTGATGACCCAGAATGGAACAAATAAACTTCTTCATCTTGTAGGTTTAGCTTTTTGCAAGATTCGGTTTGGGGAACCTAAGCTTGGGGTTACAATTTGTTTAATTAATAATGATCAAATCGTTAGCGTTACAGTAAAAAACGACTACTACTCGTGATTTATTGGGTGAACAGTGCATTTTTCCACCATATTTTCGATAAAGCTCACTCCTTTCGATAAAAAGCAGGAATTAGTCGACCAACTACCCGAAATTTATCGTTCCCCTGTTTCTTATTATTTCGTTTTACTTTGTAATGTGAAGTTTTCAAGAGATACACTAATTACCGCCCTAGCTTTATTTTCCCTCTTTTTTGGAGCAGGCAATCTGATCCTTCCTCCACTGCTGGGGTTTCAATCGGGATCCTTATGGTGGATCGTAACCCTGGGATTTTGTCTGTCCGCAGTACTGATCCCAATTTGGGGGATCCTTGCCCACGCACGGCTTCAAGGCACCATGTATGATTTTGCCAAAAAGGTATCACCCACTTTCAGTATTATTTACTGCACCCTTATCTATATCATCTCCGTTTCTCTCCCTTCTCCTAGAACAGCATCTGTAACACATGAAATGGCAATAGCTCCATTCTCAGATAGCCCCTCCTGGGTTACCGCATCTATATACTTTGTGATTGTCTTCATATTTGTTATGAACAGGTCTAAGATCGTGAGTATCATAGGGAAATGGCTTACACCAGCGATCTTATTGATCCTCCTGGCTATAATTGGAATAACCTTATTCATTCCAAACCTGGAAATGGCCATATCAGATATGCCTAACCCTTTTTCCGTAGGTCTCTTGGAAGGGTATCAAACCTTTGACGCTATAGGGGCTGTTGTTGTCGGAGGGGTGATCATTATTTCCATCAACCTGAATAATCCTAATGCAAGCTACAAGGACAAACGTCGGCAGATCGCACAAGCAGGCTGGTTAGCAGGCTTTGCACTCTTCCTTGTCTATGCCGGTCTTATTGTAACCGGGGCATTATGGCAAGGTGGTTTTGAGGCAGATATTAGCAGAACCAGGCTTCTTACCAGCATTGGAAGTGCCACTTTAGGAGCCACTACTAATATATTTTTGAGTTTGCTCATTGCACTTGCTTGTTTTACCACAGCAGTGGGAATCATAACGGGTGCTTCGGATTTTGCTAAACATAAATTCAACAATTCCCAGAGAGCATATACGATCACAGCATTAGTCAGTAGTATTCTTGGAATACTTATGGGACAATTTAATGTGGGCTATATAATATTGGTTGCGCTCCCTGTGCTTTTGCTCATTTATCCGGCAACGATCGCTTTGATCATCCTAAATAATTTACCTGAAAGATTGGCAAGCGCCAGAATCTTTAAATGGGTGATCGGTTTTACCCTCTTAATGAGCATTCCCGATTTTCTGGGAAGTGTGGGATATCCGGGACTTAAATCTTTTCTTCTTCCCTTAGTGCCCTTTATGGAACAAAGTATGGGTTGGGTGATTCCCGCCTTGCTGGGCTTTGGGATAGGGTATCTGCTGGAAAGGCGATCAGCTGTTCATTAAGGATTCTATTTCTTCCGCATCTATTGGTATTCCCGACATCAGATTTATGGGATTTCCTTTTACCTGAATGACTACATCATCTTCCAAACGTATTCCCATTTTTTCATCCGGAATATAAATCCCGGGTTCTACCGTAAACACCATATTGGCTTTCATTGGCATTTTGAGTGCGCCATAGTCATGGGTGTCTAATCCTATATGATGACTGGTTCCATGCATGAAGTATTTCTTATATGCCGGCCAATCTTTATCCTCTTTTTGTATATCGGCTTTATCTAACAATCCCAGGCCAAGCAATTCTGATGTCATTACCTTCCCTACTTCTTTGTGGTATTCTTTCCAGATCGTGCCGGGAACCAGCATGTTAGTCGCTTCATTCTTTACTCTCAGTACAGCCTCATACACCTCTTTCTGTCTTTTTGTGAAACGGCCATTTACCGGTATAGTTCTGGTCATATCGCTGGAATAATTGGCATAGGATGCACCCACATCCATTAGCAAAAGATCCCCATCCTTACATTGATTGATGTTTTCTATATAATGAAGGACATTAGCATTTTGGCCTGATGCAATAATTGGGGTGTACGCAAATCCATCTGAACGATTGCGAATAAATTCATGAAGATATTCTGCTTCAATCTCATATTCCCAAACTTCTGGAGCAACAAAACCTAATACTCGGCGGAAGCCTTTCTCAGTGATCGAACAAGCCTTTTGGATCAAATCGATCTCTTCCTGTTCTTTTACTCCTCGAATCTCTTGTAGAATAGGATTGCTTTTGGCCCATTGATGTGCGGGGAAATCCTTTTTGCACCGTTGAATAAAACGGTCTTCCCGGGTTTGTGTCTCTACCGCCTGGCGATAATGTTCATTCGTATTAAAATATATGGTGTCTGCTTCTGTCATAAGATCAAAGAAGATCTTATCAAAGTCTGAAAGCCAATGAACGGTCTGGATACCCGAAACTTTTGTCGCGGCCTGCTTTGTTAACTTTTCTCCTTCCCAGACAGCGATATGTTCATTCGTCTCTCGAACAAATGCCACTTCGCGGTATTTCGGATCGCTCGCCTCAGGAAAAAGTAAAATAATCGATTCTTCCTGGTCAATCCCGCTTAAGTAAAAGATATCCCGGTGTTGTTGAAAAGGGATGGTGCTGTCTGCACTGATGGGATAGATGTCATTGGAATTAAAAACAGCAATACTTCTTGACTTCATTTGAGCTGTAAACTTCTTCCGATTCTTAATGAACAAGGTGTTGGGAATGAGATCGTATTTCATCAAAGTTGATTTTTTTCAAATGTACATATTCAATTATGGCCAACAAAAAAGGAGGCCAATGGCTTCCTAGATCATCATTGTTTCGTGTTGCGCAGGCAAATCGCTATTTTCATCCTCCAATTAAACCACTATACAATGAAAAATGTACTCCTTTCCCTTCTTCTTTTAGCTGGGTTCAACTTAGTCGCACAACCGAATGCCAGTGCTGCTGATGAGGTGATCCAGGCATTGGAATTAAAAACAGCTGCCGCAAATTCTTCCCTGATAAAAAATCTAAAATTCACGAATATTGGTCCGACCGTGATGAGCGGAAGGGTGACGGATATTGATGCCAATCCGGCCAGGCCGCATGAATTTTATGTCGCCTATGCCTCAGGGGGCCTTTGGTATACGAAGAACAATGGAGCATCCTTTGAGCCTGTCCTGGACAATTCAGCAACCCAGAATGTCGGAGATATTGCTGTAGACTGGAAAAACGGAACCCTATGGGTAGGAACAGGCGAAAACAATTCTTCTCGTTCATCATATGCCGGGATTGGACTGTTAAAGTCTACTGATAGAGGAAAAACATGGACGCATGTGGGGTTATCCGATTCTCATCACATTGGTCGGATCCTGATCAATCCAAACAATCCGGATGAAGTTGTTGTAGGTGTAACCGGACATTTATATTCCCCGAATGAAGAACGTGGTATATACAAGACGGTTGATGGTGGGAATAGTTGGCGAAAGACTTTGTTCATTTCTGAAAATACAGGGATTATCGATGTAGCCAGAGCCCCGGGAAATTTCAGTGTGATGTACGCTGCTGCCTGGCAAAAAGATCGTAAGGCGTGGAATTTTACTGGAAATGGGAGCGAATCCGGCATATATAAAAGTACAGACGCAGGAGATTCATGGGAATTGGTCTCTACCCAAGGAAGTGGCTTTCCAACAGGAGATGGAGTAGGCCGGATAGGCTTTGCTGTCTACGATGAAAATATAGTATATGTTGTGCACGACAATCAATTCAGGCGAGAAGAAAAAGATGAGCCTGCACCTCCCCAGGCAGGGCTTGGCAAAGATGATTTCAAAGAGATGGCCACTGCTGATTTCCTAAAACTGGATGATAAAAAACTACAAACATTCCTTAATCGAAATCGTTTTCCAAAGAAGTACACAGCTGAAAAGGTAAAATCTATGGTGCGATCCCAGGCTATTATGCCAGATGCCCTGGCTAAGTATCTCGAAAATGCTAATTCCCTCTTGTTCGACACTCCTGTAATTGGTGCCGAAGTATATAAAAGTACGGACGGCGGCACTAGCTGGAAAAAAACACATGAGAACTATATTGATGATCTCTATTACAGCTACGGATATTATTTTGGACAGATCAATGCAGATCCAAACAACCAGGACAAGATCTACCTGGGTGGGGTGCCTTTGATCAAATCGGATGATGGCGGAAAGACCTTTACTTCTATCAATGGGGACAATGTTCATGCAGATCATCATTCTCTTTGGATCAACCCGGCCATGTCCGGACACCTGATCAATGGAAATGACGGGGGGATCAATATCTCATACGATGATGGCGCGAATTGGTCTAAACACAATTCTCCTTCAGTGGGTCAGTTTTATGATATTCATGTTGATAATGAAGAACCCTATAACGTCTATGGCGGACTTCAGGACAATGGTGTTTGGAAAGGCCCGCATGATGCCGAAGAGTCGAGTGATTGGCATGGTACCGGAAAATACCCGTGGTTACGAATAATGGGAGGAGACGGGATGCAGACCCAGGTAGATTCAAGGAATGCCAATATTGTGTATACCGGTTTTCAATTTGGGAATTATTTTCGTTTAGACCTTTCGACTAAATCCAATACGCGTATACAACCTAAACACGACCTGGGTGAAAATCCATATCGTTTTAATTGGCAATCTCCCATTCTGTTATCTCCGCATAACCAGGACATCTTATATTTTGGCAGTAATCATTTGCACCGCTCTTTAAACAAAGGAGACGAGTGGGAAACCATTTCACCGGACCTTACCCATGGCAGTAAAAAAGGCAATGTGGCTTACGGGACGCTTACGACGATCTCAGAATCTGAATTTGCTTTTGGCTTGCTCTATGTCGGCACAGATGATGGTCGCATCCAGCTAAGTAATAATGCAGGAGGGTCTTGGGAAGATATATCAACAAACTTACCTCAAGACATGTGGGTAAGCCGGGTGCAGGCTTCTACACATAAAAAAGAACGGGTATATGCCACGTTAAACGGATATCGATGGGACGATTTTTCACCATATGTATATAGGAGTGATGATTACGGAAAGACATGGGTTGATATTGGCAATGAGCTCCCGATGTCTCCGGTAAATGCCTTTGCTGAAGATCCGCATAATCAAGACCTCTTGTTTGTCGGCACAGATAACGGGCTCTATGCAAGTTTTGACCGTGGAGCAAGTTGGCATTTGTTTCAAAATGGAATTCCGGAAGTAGCCATCCATGACTTGGTTATTCAACCCGAAGCAAAACATCTATTAGTAGGTACTCACGGACGTAGTATTTACATGGCAGATATTGCTAAACTGGAAAAAATGAGTCCCGAGGTTTTTACAAAACCACTATATGTATTTGACGTAGAGAACATTAAACATTCAACCCGTTGGGGAAATACGTTTTGGTCTTGGGGGGATCCGAGTACACCAGGATTAGATGTCACTTTTTATTCTAAAGACGGAGGTGCGCATGAATTCCAGGTTAAGACAGCAGATGGAGTGGTTGTAAGTGAAACGGAAATGAATGCCGACAAAGGAATAAACATCATTTCCTATGATGTTGCTTTTTCTAAGGCAGGTAAAATGGCGTACCGTAAGAAAGTTAAAAAAGAGATGAAAGCCGCATCAAATGGGAAGACCTATTTGCCTAAGGGCGATTATACCATTGTTATCTCAGGCAAAAATGTAGAAGAGTCACTTGAGTTCAGTATCGAATAAAGAAGATGCTTACTTCCCGATATGGAATAGCGCTTCGCCCTGGTTAACCACGGCCTGGTGATTTATGCAAAAGACAAAGCCATCATAGGGAGCTTTGACCTGCTTTCTTCGGCGGGCATAGGTATCTGTTACTATGCCTAGTTCTTGTCCTTTTTTGATAGCAGAACCATTTTTGACTTCCGGAATGAACATGCCGGCAGTAGGAGCCCTTAGCCATTTTCGTTCTGTTATCATGACAGGATCATGCTTTTCTGCATACAGCGGATCAAGTTCGGCGACCATTTCAAAATGATGAAGTACATTGAGGATCCCCTGCATACCTTCAAGTATGGCATAGTCATCAAATCGCATACTCTCACCTGCTTCGAAGACCACTACAGGAACACCTCTCTTAAACGCTGCACTACGGAATGAACCTTTGATCAATCTGGCCGGAAATACGAAAGGTGCCTGGAAGACCTCAGCAATCTGCCTGCTAACTTCATCTTCTTCAGTATATCTGATCTGGGGATAATTATGGCGTTGTGCCCCGCCTGTATGAAGATCAATACCAAAATCTATCTGATCCAATATTTGTGAGGTATAGTGATAGGCCATCCTACTTGCCATGGATCCGGTCTTTGTTCCAGGGAAACTTCTGTTCACGTCTTTCCCATCGGGAACATCCCTGGAAAAATGGATAAATCCAAAAATATTAAGGATGGGTACAGCGATCACCGCACCCCTATCTACATGAAAGGATTCTTCCTGAAGCATCCTCCTGACGATCTCAATGCCATTGATCTCATCACCGTGAAGGCCAGCCTGTACTAAGACCGTAGGACCAGGCTTTTTGGAATTAAATACATAAATTGGAATATCGATGAGTGTCCCGGTTGGCAGGCGATCAATACTAATCTTAACTAGTTTATGTTCGCCGGAGGAGACCGTTTCCTTACCTATAGAAATACTTTTGCTTTTTTCTTCTTTTGGCATTTTTTTCGACGAATTTTATGATCTCTTTGGCGATATCAACACCCGTTGCTCCTTCGATTCCCTGAAGTCCGGGAGAGGCATTTACCTCGATTAGAAGCGGACCTTGATTAGAGCGTATGATATCTACACCGGCGACGCCCAGTCCTAAATACTTTACAGCGTTGAGTGCAATAAATTGTTCCTTAGGCGTAGGCTCTATAACTTCTGTATTCCCACCCCGATGCACATTGGAGCGAAATTCTCCTAGCTCACTGCTTCGTTTCATGCTGGCAACGATCTTATTACCCACAACAAAGATTCGAATGTCTTCGCCATTGGATTCTTCAACATATTTTTGAAGCAAGATACTGGTATTCATCTTATAGAATGTATCAATGATGGACTTAGCCGATTTTTTGGTTTCCGCCAGGATCACACCCAGACCCTGTGTGCCTTCTTGTAGTTTTATGATCACAGGCGTTCCGCCAATGATCTTGATCTGTTCTTCAATATTATCGGGGTTAACAGAAAATAATGTTTCAGGGATCGGGATGCGCTTACGCGCCATGATTTGAAGTGTCCGGACCTTGTTTCGGGCACGGGTGATCCCCAAGGAACGAGCTGTACTAAAAATACCATTCATCTCAAATTGTTTGACAATGGCAGCTCCGTGTCTTGTTACTTTCGCGCCAATTCTGGGAATAACGGCATCATATGTTTTGGTGATGTTCTCATCTCTGAAATAGATCTGAGGCTTCCCAGAACCTAATTTCACACTGCATTTAGTGTGATCGATCACATCTACTTCATGCCCTGCATTCTCCGCCGCCTCTGCCAGACGCTGGGTGGAATAGACCGACATGCTCACTGATAAAATGCAGATGTTCATGGTTAGTGCTAATAAAATTTATCCAGGTTGTGGTGTTTAAAAAAATACCCTCTTTTTACTTAACCCGAATAAAAATAAGAGAATTTTATACCAAGAGAACGTTATTCGGGCAATTATGTTTCAAGTGTCAAAGATTGCCTTCCGGCAAGTGCATTACTTATATTCCCTCTAAATAGGAATAGATTGGTCATTGGGAGTTTGTTAAAAATCCGGCTGTACCCTACCTTTGTGACTCTTAAATTTTGACTATGGGTGCATTGATAAAGTCCTCCATTCTCCGCAAAGTCGTAATGGCACTTTCCGGACTCTTTCTAGTTCTTTTCTTAGCGCTGCATGTAACGATCAACTTTACCTCCGTTTTTTCACCGGATCTCTTTAACGAGTTATCTCATTTTATGGGTTATAATCCGGTTGTTCAGTTTCTCATGCAACCTATTCTGATCCTTGGCGTGATCCTGCATTTTGTATTGGGGATCGTACTGGAAATTCAAAATTCCAGGGCTCGGTCCGTAAATTATGCCCAATTCAAAGGTGGGGCAAATGCAAGTTGGGTTTCGCGAAATATGATCATTTCAGGTTTGGTAGTCCTGGCCTTTTTGGGATTGCATTTTTACGACTTCTGGATCCATGAGATCACTTTTAAATATGTTGAGTCCAATCCGGAAGATCCGACAAGATATTACGAGGAAACTGTCCAGAAATTTATCCCAATGTGGAGAACCGTCATTTATGTGATCGCCTTTTTCTTACTCGGAATGCACTTATGGCATGGCTTTTCTTCTTCCCTTCAAAGTATGGGGTGGAATAATAAATATACAGTCTCTATAAAGGCATTTACCAAGCTGTATGCCCTCATAGTCCCTGCTGGTTTTATCATTATAGCCTTGTATCATCATTTTAACCATCTTAGTCAATAAACATGGGTAGCTTAGAATCTAAAATTCCTTCAGGACCGCTCGCAGAAAAATGGACAAAGCATAAGAACGATATTGACCTTGTTAACCCGGCCAATAAACGGAATATTGATGTCATTGTAGTAGGAACCGGTTTAGCAGGTGGAGCTGCCGCAGCAACCCTGGCCGAGTTGGGTTACAATGTAAAAACATTCTGCTACCAGGATTCTCCAAGGCGCGCGCATTCTATTGCCGCCCAGGGTGGGATCAATGCTTCTAAAAACTATCAGGGTGATGGCGATAGCGACTATCGTTTATTTTATGATACTGTAAAAGGAGGCGATTACCGATCCAGAGAAGCCAATGTATACAGACTTGCTGAAGTCTCAGGTAATATCATTGACCAATGTGTGGCACAAGGCGTGCCTTTTGCCCGGGAATATGGTGGTTTATTAGACAACCGTTCCTTTGGAGGTGTACTCGTATCCCGGACATTTTACGCCAAAGGTCAGACGGGTCAGCAACTATTATTAGGTGCTTATTCAGCTATGAACAGGCAGATAAACCGGGGAAAAATAAAATCTTATACAAGGCATGAAATGCTGGATCTTGTTTTAATAGATGGAAAAGCAAGAGGAATTATTGCCAGGGATCTGGTTACCGGTGAAATTGAACGACATTCAGGTCATGCAGTAGTCCTGGCTACAGGTGGATACGGCAACGTTTTCTTCCTTTCAACCAATGCCATGGGAAGTAATGTGACAGCGGCGTGGAGGGCTCATCGCCGCGGTGCATATTTTGCAAATCCATGCTATACACAAATACATCCTACCTGTATCCCGGTATCAGGAGATCATCAATCCAAACTTACACTAATGTCTGAGTCCCTTCGGAATGATGGACGGATCTGGGTGCCAAAACGATTAGAAGATGCTCAAGCTATCCGGGAAGGTAAACTGAAGCCTACAGAGCTTACAGAAGATGAAAGAGATTATTATCTGGAAAGACGCTATCCGGCATTCGGTAACCTTGTCCCCAGGGACGTGGCATCCCGTGCAGCAAAAGAGCGTTGTGATGCCGGCTTCGGTGTCAACAAAACAGGGGAAGCCGTATATCTTGATTTCGCAGCAGCCATCCAACGCTATGGGAAAGAGAAAGCCCTGACATCGGGTATTAAAGATCCCGATAAAGGAACACTTACACAATTAGGTGAAGAAGTTATTGAGGCTAAATACGGTAACCTCTTCCAGATGTATGAGAAGATCGTAGATGAAAATCCCTATAAAACACCCATGATGATCTATCCGGCTGTCCATTATACGATGGGGGGGTTATGGGTAGACTATAATTTGCAAACTACTATTAAAGGCTGCTATTGTGCAGGAGAAGCAAATTTCAGTGATCACGGTGCCAACCGCTTAGGGGCCTCTGCTTTGATGCAGGGATTGGCTGACGGATATTTTGTGTTGCCATACACTATAGGAGATTACTTATCAGATGATATACGCACGGGGCCAATTAGTACGGATAGTCCGGAATTTGAGGCGACAGAAAAAGAAGTCCTGGAGCGTATTAACAAATTAATGAATACCAATGGAACGCATTCTGTGGATTACTACCACAAGAAACTTGGTAAGATCATGTGGAATAAATGCGGAATGTCAAGAAATGCGGAAGATTTGAAATCGGCAATAGATGAGATTGCTGAGCTCCGAAAAGATTTTTGGGAGAATGTTAAAATCCCGGGCGAAGAAGGGCAGTTCAATCAAGAACTTGAAAAAGCCGGCCGTGTTGCTGATTTTCTTGAACTAGGAGAACTTTTTGCCAAGGATGCCCTTCAAAGGAACGAGTCCTGTGGTGGCCATTTCAGAGAAGAATACCAAACCCCAGAAGGAGAAGCCTTGCGAGATGATGAAAATTTCAAATATGCGGCTGCCTGGGAATTCAAAGGTGCGCCTTCTGAAGCTGTTATGCATAAAGAAGAATTAGTCTTTGAAAATATAGAATTGAAAACGCGTAGTTATAAATAATAGCTAGTATGAATTTAGTATTAAAGATCTGGCGGCAGGAAAATGCTGAAGCAAAAGGAAAAATGGTGGAGTATCCCATGTCTAATGTTGAAGGGGATATGTCTTTTCTGGAAATGCTTGATGTTCTTAATGAAGATTTGATCAATAAAGGAGAAGAACCTGTTGCTTTCGATCATGACTGTCGGGAAGGTATATGTGGTACCTGCTCTCTTATGATCAATGGAGAACCTCATGGCCCGGATAGATTAATTACTACCTGTCAACTCCATATGCGCAAATTCAGTGATGGGGATACCATCGTGATAGAACCCTTTAGAGCTACGGCCTTTCCTATCATAAAAGATCTGGTAGTAGATAGAAATGCCTTAGAACGAATTCAACAGGCTGGTGGATTTATTTCTGTAAATACCTCTGGAAATACTGTAGATGCCAATGCAATTCCTATAGCGAAAGATAAGGCAGATGAAGCCATGGATGCAGCAACCTGTATTGGATGTGGCGCATGTGTAGCTGCTTGTAAGAATGCAAGTGCTATGCTATTCACCTCAGCAAAGGTTTCACAATTTGCCCTGCTACCCCAAGGACGTGTAGAAGCCACTGATCGGGTAATGAACATGGTACGCCAAATGGACTTGGAAGGATTTGGCAATTGTACCAATACTGGTGCCTGCGAGGTAGAGTGCCCAAAGGGAATATCTCTTGAAAATATTGCCCGAATGAACCGGGAATATATGAGTGCTATTGTTAAAGGATAATCTTCATATCTTATAAGAATTGATTTTCCTAAACCTATGCAACTCCAGTCAAAACTACCCGATTTTCAAACCTCTATTTTTACGGTCATGAGCCAACTGGCTCATGAAGAAAATGCAATTAATCTTTCACAGGGATTTCCCAATTTTGATCCGGATCCCCATCTTTTAGACCTCGTAGATAAAGCTATGAGGGAGGGACATAATCAATATGCGCCCATGGCAGGTATTTTTAGTCTGCGGGAAGGTCTGGCACAAAAATGCGAGGAACAATTTGGGGTGTCATATGACCCGGCAGATGAGATCAACATAACGGCTGGGGCAACTCAGGCCATTTACACTACACTGACTGCCTTTGTACAAGCTGGAGATGAAGTGATCATTTTTAAGCCGGCCTATGATTGCTATGAACCCGCAATTCTTGCGAGTGGTGGTATTTCGGTTCCCATTCAAATGAAAGGCAAGGATTATAAAGTAGACTGGGATGAATTCAGATCCTGCCTTACGCCACGTACCCGTATGGTTGTCATAAATACACCACATAATCCCAGTGGAGCCGTGTTCTCAACAGCCGATATGCAGGAATTGGAAGCTTCCTTAAAAGGTACCGATATCCTTGTGCTTAGTGATGAGGTCTATGAACATATTGTATTTGATGATTACAAGCATGTTAGCGCAGCTATGCTACCGGGTCTGAAAGAACGGAGCCTTATTTGTTATTCCTTCGGTAAAACTTTTCACACTACGGGTTGGAAAATGGGCTATTGCCTGGCACCAAAGTATTTGATGAAGGAGTTTCAAAAAGTACATGAATACAATGTGTTTAGCGTAAACCATCCTATTCAAAAAGCCCTGGCCACCTATTTAAAAGATCCCGGGCACTATCTAGATCTGGGGCCATTCTTCCAGGAAAAACGGGATTATTTTCTTAAAGGCCTCAAAGGCAGTTCTTTCCACTGGACACCCAGTTCGGGAACCTATTTTCAACTTTTAGATTATTCCGCCATATCTGACGAAGCCGATATGCAATTTGCAAAGCGATTGACACGTGAGTACAAGGTAGCCAGTATACCTGTATCTGTATTTAACCTGAATAATGAAGACAGGAAACAATTGCGATTTTGCTTTGCGAAAACAAAAGATACTTTATCAAAAGCTTTGGATATTTTGCAAAAACTTTAAGGCAGCGATCTATAGACCAAATTCAGAAATTCTTCTAGTTTAGAAGGCTCTAACCATCGTGTAACGATAACCAGCTTCTTTTCCTGGTCCACTATTATGAAATTTCCACCAAAACCGGCTGCATAAAATAAGGTGTCGGGAAGATTATCCCAATGTCTGTTTCCTTCCTCATTTAGCCACCACATATATCCATAATTCGGATTTGGAACAGAAGGGGTCGTGGCTTTATCTATCCACGCCTGACTTATCAATTGCTCATTCTTCCATTTACCATCGGCCATAAAGAGCAAGCCAAAGCGTGCCATATCCATTGTGTTAATAAACATCCCTCCGCCTGAATGTCCTCCACCGGTCACCGATTTCATTTGTAATCCATCAATCACAGTCCAGGCATTTTCATAGCCAAACCATCGCCAGGTAGTTGATGCCCCGATTGGATCCATTATATGAGTTTTCAAAACTTCCGGCAAGGGTTTTCGCCATACATGGGTCATTGCATATGCCAATACATTTACACGCACGTCATTATATTCCATGACTGTCCCCGGTTCCTGTAAAGTCCTGTTTTTCCAATCATCAATGCCTCCTTCCCGCGGAGGTCTGTCTGCCCAATCCAGTCCGCCCCATAAATTTCCGCTCCAATCAGAGGTTTGATGCAATAGATGCTCCCAGCTGATCTTGCTATTATGGTCTCCTTCAAAAGTCCCATCCCATACATATGCGCCGGCCGTGTCCTGCAGATCAGATATTAGCCCCTTATCCCAGGCCAAAGCAGTTGTGGTTGACAAGAAACTTTTTGTCACACTAAAAGTCATATCCACCCGGGTAATATCTCCCCATTGTTTAATGAGATAGCCGTTCTTAAGAACCATGCCCGCAGGTCCTCCCCTTTTCTTAGTAGGCCCTGTAATTTTATGATAGGGTTCCCTTTCAAATCCTTTTAGAATTGCTCGTCTAAGATCTCGTGGGCCCGAATACTCGTTCTCTTCTGCAAAGGAAACTGCCTGTGTTAATGCCTGGTCTGAAATACTAAATTCAGAAGCTTGCCTGGCTTCCCATTGCGGATAGCGATCTGGAAAATACACTTCTTGGGCAGTAAGGATCCCGCCAAGGCAAAGGAAAAAACTAAGGGTGTAAGAAAATTTCATATGATCCGGATTATATCAGGAAGGTAATAAATCCAACTTCATCAACCAATCCATTTGTTTGTCAGTGCCAATGTAGTATGGATGCCTGCCAAATTTTATAAAACCATTCCTCTCATAAAAACGAATAGCTCCAGTATTCTCCTCCCATACCCCAAGCCATATGAAATCCTTCCCTGCTCTTCTGGCCAGTTTTATGGCTTCCTCAAGCATCCACTGTCCAATATTTTGATTCTGAAAAGCCTGTATTATATAGATCCGTTCCAATTCCGCCCCTTCCTTACTCTTTATATCGGTTTGGGCATTCAGATAGTTTACTTTGAAATAGCCTGCAAGCTTCCCATCGACATAAACCAAATAAAAATAGGAATCTGGATTGTTCAATTCTTCTTGAATACGCTTCTCGCTAAAGGCTTCCTCTAGATAAGTCTTGAAGTCTTTCGGATCATTGACTGCAGCAAAGGCATCAATAAATGTTTGCTGACCTAATTCCACAAGAAGAGACAGTTCTTTTGGAGTACATGGAATTAGTTCAAGCGGCATAGTTGGGAATTAAAATCCCCTAAAAATAAAAAGAGCTATGATCATCTCATAGCTCCTTGTGCAATTTTCTCTTTTGAAATACTATAGCGTAAATATCTTTCTAAGCAGCAAAACTAATCCACTGTAAAAATCATTTCGATACACTTGCACTTCATCCTCCGTTGGGAGATTGCTAATTTGAGTTTCCATAATAGCAACGGGTTAGATAGTGTTATTCTTAGGTTTAACTTCGGTTCTATTCTTTATTTTGGGTAAATGTAGAACGAAGGAGTAATATAGGGAAAATATTGTTGTCAAGGGAAGCTTTTTTGTGGTGTGTTCGACCAATGACAACTATTTCTACGTCAAAATGTTAAATAGGCTACAATTTCATTTCAGGTATTTCGCCTTCGACGATCAGAGCCCCTTCTGTAGCCTCCCGGATCTGGTCAACCGTCACACCCGGCGCTCTTTCGAGCAATTTAAAGCCTTCAGGAGTTACTTCCATCACAGCCAGGTTGGTAACGATCTTCTTAACACATCCAACACCTGTCAGGGGTAAGGTACACCGTTTTAAAAGCTTGGATTTTCCCGCTTTATTGGTATGCATCATTGCTACAATGATGTTTTCAGCCGAGGCAACAAGATCCATAGCACCACCCATGCCCTTCACCATTTTTCCCGGGATTTTCCAATTGGCTATATCCCCATTTTCAGCCACTTCCATAGCCCCTAAAATGGTCAGGTCTACATGCTGACCCCTGATCATATTAAAGCTCGTTGCCGAATCAAAAAAAGAAGCTCCGGCCAAAGTGGTAATCGTTTGCTTGCCTGCGTTTATGACATCAGCATCTTCTTCTCCTTCGAATGGAAAAGGCCCCATTCCCAACACGCCATTCTCACTTTGAAATTCAACCTGAATGTCATCTCTAACAAAATTGGCAACGAGGGTTGGGATTCCAATACCAAGGTTCACGTAGTATCCGTCTTTTACCTCTCGAGCGATCCGCTTTGCTATTCCATTTTTATCGAGCATACCTACTATTCTTTAGGGCGTACTGTTTTTTGTTCGATCCGTTTCTCGTACCGTTCTCCCTGAATAATACGTTGTACGAATATTCCCGGTATATGTATTTGGTTTGGATCAAGGGTTCCGGCTGGCACAAGTTCCTCTACCTCTGCTACTGTAATTGTTGCCGCCCCGCACATACATGGATTGAAATTACGCGCCGTTCCTTTAAATATCAGGTTGCCTGCTTCATCTCCTTTCCATGCTTTTACAAAAGCGAAATCGGCTTTGTATGCCGGTTCCAGGACGTACATTTTGCCTTCAAATTCACGGGTTTCTTTTCCTTCGGCTACTTCAGTACCAAAGCCAGCTGGCGTATAAAAAGCAGGGAAACCACCCTGGGCCGCGCGACACTTTTCTGCCAGGGTGCCCTGGGGAGTGAGCTCCACGTCTAATTCGCCGCTGAGCATTTGTCGTTCGAATTCATCATTCTCTCCAACATAGGAGGAGATCATTTTTTTTATCTGACGGTTTTGAAGTAAGAGCCCTAAACCGAAATCGTCTACCCCGGCATTGTTACTGATGCAAGTGATATCTTTTATGCCTAAGCGGACCAATTCTCCAATCGCATTTTCAGGAATACCGCAAAGTCCAAAGCCTCCCAACATGAATGTCATGCTGTCTTCAACCCCTTGAAGTGCCTCTGAAACATTTTTGACAGTCTTATTTATCATAGTTTAACGTTCGAGTTTAAAAATCAAGATCTTCCAGATCATCTTCCAGCTCATTTTTCTTTTCCGTTTCTTCTTCGATCAAAGAACAATCTACGCGAATACTCAAAGAGCTCGGTTTAGGAAATTCTCCTTGGGAAACACCCAATTCTTCATTCTCATAATTCTTTTCCATATACAAAGCCCAGATAGGTAGGGCCATGGAAGCCCCCTGCCCATAGGCAATGGTTTTAAAGTGGGTCGCCCTGTCATCGCCTCCTACCCAAACACCGGTCACCAGATTCGGGACCATGCCCATAAACCAACCGTCACTCTGGTTCTGTGTAGTTCCGGTCTTACCGGCTATTGGATTTGAGAACTCATAGGGATATCCGGTAATAATCTCCTTATAGAGTGGATCATTCTTTTTCCAGGAATGCCGCAATCGGGTCCCGGAACCTCCTTGTGTAACTCCTTCCATAAGGTTTAACATGGTATATGCCACATCCTTGCTCAATACATCGCGTGTCTCCGGAACATATTCATATAATACAGCGCCGTTTCGGTCTTCTATCCGGGTTACCATCACCGGTTTCACATAGACTCCTTCATTTACAAAAGTCCCATAGGCCCCTACCATTTCATATACATTAAAATCAGGTGTTCCCAGGGCAATGGACGGTACTTCAGGGATCTCACTGGTCAGTCCCAGGTTTTTTACAATAGAGACCACAGGTTTAGGGCCTACTTGATCTATGAGTCGGGCAGTTACCGTATTCACTGAATTTGCCAGGGCTCGTTTGAGTGTAAAGTTCTTTCCCGAATATCGACCGTCAGCATTCTTTGGACACCAAGGTTCAGGATTGCCATGCTTTTCGGCCTCAATACAATATTGCAGATCAGGCAGCGAATCGCAAGGGGAATATCGCAATTGATCAATGGCTGCCGCATAGATAAAAGGTTTAAAAACAGAACCTGCCTGACGGGCACCCTGGATCACATTGTCGTACTGAAAATGCTTGTAGTTCACGCCACCCACCCAGGCTTTAACGTGGCCAGTTTGTGGTTCCATAGACATCATTGAAGCTCGTAGATGCTTCTTGTAGTAAAGAATAGAATCCATTGGAGTCATAATAGTATCCTTTTCTTGTGTTTCCTTTGACCAGTCAAAAACGGTCATTTCTGTTTCCTCCAGAAAAGAGTCACGGATCTTCTTCTCTGATACACCAGAAGCCTTCATTGCCCTCCAGCGCTCAGAATTTTTCATCGCCCGTTCTATGATGCGTTCGGTTTCTTCAGGTGTCAGATCAAGGAATGGGGTGGTTGGATTTCGTTCTCTGGTATTTTGAACAAAAAACTCTGCCTGCAGCTTTTTCATATGTGCAGCAACTGCCTCTTCCGCATTTGCCTGCATCCGCGAATCGATGGTTGTATAGATCTTGAGCCCGTCCAGGTAAATATTCCATTTTTCATCCTCCCCACCTGCAACAGGCTTTGGATTTTCATCGATCCATTTATTCAGGAAGCGTTGCAGATACATTCGGAAATAGGTAGCCAGGCCTTCCCTATGTGATTCCGGATTAAAGTTGATATCCATCTTCAGACCTATTAATGAGTCTTTTTCGTTCTCAGAAATGTACTCGTACTTCGCCATTTGGGAAAGAACCGTATTTCTTCGATCCAATACTAAAGATTCGCGCCGAATGGGATTGTAAAGGGAAGAGTTTTTAAGCATCCCGACAAGGACAGCCGATTCTTCCGTCTTAAGTTCCTGGGGTTCCTTGCCGAAGTAGATACGTGCAGCAGATCGGATCCCATCTGCATTATAGTTGAAATCATAGATATTCATATACATAGCTATGATCTCTTCCTTAGTATAATTGCGTTCCAGGCGCGTGGCGATCACCCACTCTTTGATCTTTTGGGTAATGGCCTGGACTTTATTCTTGGATCTAACCCCGACAAAAAGTTGTCTTGCCAACTGCTGGGATATCGTACTGGCCCCTCCTCTGGTACCCAGAAAGAAAACAGCTCTTGCAAAACCACGTGCGTCTATTCCTGAATGCTCATAATAGCGGGCATCCTCTGTTGCTATCAAGGCCTGGATCAAATTCTCAGGGAGATCCTCGTAGGCAATAGGAGTCCTATTGTCGTCAAGGTAAAATTTACCTAATGTCGCTCCATCCGAGGAAACAATCTCTGTGGCTAAGTTAGTCTGTGGGTTCTCTAATCTCTCAAATGTAGGCATCGGACCAAACACGCCCCAACCAGCCATAAGAAAGATGAGCAGTGCCGCCAAAATGCCTATGCCAAATAAGGCCCAGAACCACTTGATAAATTTCCTGAACTCACTGAATTGTGCTGTAAGTTTTTGCTTTGCCATTCCCTATTCTACTTTTTCAATTTCAAGACCTACATCAGTAATGCCTTGCAGTCGATCAATTCCCAGTTCTTCCCCATTATGGCGCATAGCATGTGCGATGTGTATCCTATATACGCCGTTCTCAGGAAAAACGACGTTCTCTTTATACCATAATTTGCTTTCTTTCACGCTACCCATACCGGAACCAAGCCATTGACCATCCGGCTCAGCCATGGTATATTCCAGGGTGTCTTGAAGTTGATTTCCTCCCGGAAAAGTAATTGATGTAATGAGGAACAGATTACTATAAGGAAAGGACTCGTCATTTCTTATGGTAATAAATAGATTGTGAAGTCCGACAGAATCGGTACTTGTATATTCAAATAGCAAGTGCTCATTTTTATCCCATCCGGAAGTTGGAACGGCCTGATATGAAGAGTAGAGCAAGCCCTCTGTGCAACCTGCCAGAAGTATACATAAAATGATGACTTTACGCATTCCGTCTCTGCTTATTCCGGTTCTTCCCCGATCTTTTCTTCCTTCGATTTCGAGATCTCTTTGGTTTATCAAATCGCGTTAGGCTATCCTGGCCGACTGCATTCTCGAAAAGAAGATTTTCATTGCTCACATTTTCGACAGCATATTCTTCCAGGCTGGCTACTTTCCTATCCCCCTTCTTATTGTGATCCAGGATCTCGCTTACTTGTTCCGTAGACAATCTGTGCCAGTTTGACGCATCATCTTTATAAGAAAACCACATCATACCTTTGAAGATATCTGCTTTCTGGCAAAATGCCAGTCCCTTTTCCGTTTTTAGTTTTGTATCGGTAGCAGGGAAATTCTTCAGGGCTTCAAGATACAGATCCAATTCGTAGTTCAAACAGCATTTTAGTTTTCCACACTGACCTGCCAGCTTTTGAGGATTGAGTGATAATTGTTGGTAGCGTGCCGAGGCTGTACTTACAGATCTAAAGTCTGTCAGCCAGGTACTGCAACACAATTCTCTCCCACAAGATCCTAGCCCACCCAATCGTTGCGCTTCCTGTCGATATCCTATTTGTCGCATTTCGATCCGGATTCCAAAGGCCTTGGCCATATCTTTTATGAGCTGCCTGAAATCTACCCGATCTTCAGCTGTATAGTAAAAAGTAGCTTTTGATCCATCTCCCTGAAATTCTACATCTGAGATCTTCATCTCAAGACCGAGGATTATGGCCATTTCCCGGGATCTTTTTTTGATCTCATCTTCCTTTCCCCGGCATTTCTGCCATTTATCTATATCCCGTTGTGTAGCTTTCCGGTAAACTTTTGGGAGTTCTGAATCCGAGGCATCTTCTTTTTTGCGTTTCATCTGGATGCGCACCAATTCACCTGTCAAGGTCACTATGCCGACATCATGACCTGTTTTGGCCTGAGTGGCAACAACACTGCCTATGGAAAGAGGTAAATTTTCGGAATTCCTAAAAAATTCCTTTCGGCTGTTTTTGAAACGAACTTCCACACAGTCGAATGCCATTTTATCATCTGGCAGAGACATATTTGAAAGCCAATCAAATACTGTTAGCTTATTGCAACCATCAGATCCACATGTGCCATTATTACGGCATCCCCTGGGCTGTCCATCCTTTTCGGTTGAACAATTGTTACAACCCATATTTTTTATATTGATTCATCCAAAAAATCTGTGATTTTTCGATGAACAAGGTTCATATTCTACTATAGGCTAAAGATAGTATTTTTTGCGGGTTCAAATGGGTTGGTCTGTGCGGGGTAGTACGGGATCTAAGGAAGCAAAACAAACGTTGACTATTTCTTATACTTCAGCACTTCGGAACGGCCCTTTTTAAATATCTTATTGCTGACCTCTTTGCCACGTCGCAATGCTTTTTGTTCTTCTTCAGGCAGGGCAATAATTTCCTTACATGCTGTCGAACAACACTCATCCATTTTAGTTGCACAATCCTCGCATTGTATGAACAAAAGATGGCAGGCTTCATTGGCGCAGTTAACATGTTTGTCGCATTCATGCCCGCATTGATGGCATTGTGCAATGACATCTTCCGAAATTCGTTCGGCCCGCCTGTGGTCAAAAACAAAGTTCTTTCCTATGAACTTGTTTTCCAATTCCTGGGATCGTACTTGTCTTGTATATTCAATGATCCCACCTTCTAATTGGTATACCTGTTTGAATCCTTTGTGCTTAAAATATGCACTGGCCTTTTCACAACGTATCCCTCCAGTGCAATACATTACCAATTTTTTATCCTCTTTGTGTTCAGATAATTCGTCCTCAATAATATCCAGGGAATCCCTAAAAGTGTCTACGTCCGGTGTAATAGCATTATCAAAATGCCCGATCTCACTTTCATAGTGATTCCTCATATCTACTACAATGGCATCTTCCTTTTCAACCAGTTCATTAAACTCGCGCGCATTTACATGTTTCCCCTTCCTGGTAACATCAAATGTCACATCATTCAGGCCGTCAGCAACAATTTTATGACGAACCTTTATTTTCAATTTGAGAAAGGATAAATTGTCTTGCTCTATTGCAATATTCAGCCTGACCCCCTCTAAAAAACTAATACTATCAAGATGAGACTTGAATGCATCAAAGTTTTTCGCGGGTACCGAAAGTTGAGCGTTAACTCCTTCTTTGGCCACATAGATCCGGCCAAGTACATCGAGGGTGTCCCAATGAATGAATAAGTGATTGCGAAAGATGACTGGATTTCCAATATGAGCATAGGCATAGAAGGAAATAGTGAGTCTGTCCTCCCCCGCTTCCTCTATAAGTGCTCTTCGTTCCTTCGCGCTTAATGTGTTGTACAGTTGCATGCTATACACGGAATTAAGTTAGTAAACAAAGAGGTGCAAAAATAAGGATCCCTTGGTGTTTCACCAACTCTTTGAAGCAATGATTAAGGTCTAAAAAACAAAAAGAGCCTTGGAATCAAGGCTCTTAAAGGACCACCCCTCAGGTGCTTTCTTTTTCATAGAGTACTTCGTAAGGAGATGGCCATCTTTGCCCAAGATCTATAATAATCCTGGAAGAATATGTCGAGATAATCCATCTGTTATACCTAAGATACATTCCGTTCAAAAAGGTTGCTTTCATGATTGTTATATGCAGAAAGAAGTACTATTTTAGCCCTTCTAAGAAGATTGATATGAGCAGTGAAAAGGATGCCAAGTTAAAAGCGCTACAATTAACCCTCGATAAACTAGATAAGACCTATGGAAAAGGCGCAGTTATGAAGATGGGGGACTCGGTTATTGAGGAGGTAGAAGTTATACCTTCTGGTTCATTGGGGCTGGATATTGCACTTGGCGTAGGCGGTTATCCAAGAGGACGTGTTGTAGAGATCTATGGCCCGGAATCTTCAGGTAAAACAACCTTGACACTGCACGCTATTGCCGAAGCTCAAAAAAATGGTGGTATTGCTGCTTTTATTGATGCTGAGCATGCTTTTGATCGGTTTTATGCCGAAAATCTAGGTATAGATATTGACAACCTCATCATTTCACAACCCGATAATGGAGAACAAGCACTGGAGATCGCTGATAATTTAATTCGCTCTGGCGCCATTGATATAGTTGTTATCGATTCCGTGGCGGCGTTAACTCCCAAAAGTGAAATTGAAGGTGAAATGGGAGACTCCAAGATGGGTTTACATGCGCGGCTCATGTCACAGGCCTTACGGAAGCTCACAGGATCGATCAGTAAGACCAATTGCACTGTAGTTTTTATTAACCAGCTTAGGGAAAAGATCGGGGTGATGTTTGGTAACCCTGAGACTACTACGGGGGGAAATGCGCTAAAATTCTATGCATCTGTGCGTTTGGATATTCGTCGCTCCACGCAAATTAAGGACACTGATGGCCGAGTACTGGGTAATAAAACCCGTGTAAAAGTGGTCAAGAACAAAGTAGCTCCTCCTTTTAAGTTGGCCGAATTTGATATCATGTACGGGGAAGGTATCTCCAAAGTAGGTGAGATCATTGATCTAGGCGTTAATTTTGATATCATAAAAAAGAGCGGATCTTGGTTCAGTTATGGGGATACTAAACTAGGACAAGGTCGTGACGCGGTTAAAGCACTCCTCCTGGATAATCCCGAACTTATGGAAGAATTGGAGGCAGGTATCAAGGAAGCTTTGGCTTAAAACACTAATTTCCTGTAGGGTACATCCCTTTTCAGCTGTTATAAGGTAAAGCAACCTTTAATCAACCTCAACATCTTATTTTAATACAGGAATTGATGATGAAGAAGATCGTTATTGTTTGTCTGATTTTTGGGATGTTGCTGTTCAATGGTTGTGATATTGATTCGGCAGAACCCAATTTCTTTTTTGTGCCCCTTGTAATCACTTCAGTCGAATTGCCGGAATACTTTGAACATGGGGCGGTTTATACCATAAATGTGACCTATGCGCGGCCCAATTCATGTGTAACCTATGAAGGATTTGATATTAATTCTGATGGGGAATCCATTCGCTATATAACATGCATTGGAGCCGAATTCAATGGGGAAATATGTACACAAGCCGTATATTACGGTCAGGCGAGTTTTGAATTTCAGGTGCTAAACCTACAACCGTATACATTAAAGTTCTGGGGAGGGGAAGATGCACAAGGAAATCCTATTTACCTGGACTTTGAAATTCCGGTAAATTAAAACAATGACGAGCTAATAACATTAATCTGACCAACAATTTGATTCTTGAAGAGCTCATAAAGAAATGTGTCGAAAGAGATCGATCTGCTCAGGAGTATTTGTACCGCAAATACGCCCATAAATTATATGGGATTTGTTTAAAGTACTCCAGGAATAAAACGGAAGCAGAAGATAATCTTCATGACAGCTTTATGACTATATATGATAAAATAGGTCAATTTAAGTCTCTCGGATCCTTTGAAGGCTGGATGAAACGGATCACCGTCAATACCATCTTGCAGAAATACCGTAAGGAAGAATACCTGGCTCAGCTTCCCGAACAATATCAAGCGCTACATGAAGATGCGTACCAACCTTTGGAAGTAAGCCTGAACACACTATTACAATATATCCAGGAATTACCTAATAAGTACAGATTGACGTTTAACCTCTATGTCCTTGACGGATATAGCCATAAGGAAATCAGTCAACAGCTAGGCACGTCTACTGGAACGTCTAAATCTAATCTGGCCCGTGCCAGGACGATTCTGCGTGAAAAAATCAAAAATCAAAAAATAAATATTGCATAACCTAACACAATGGAAAAAGAAAATGTAGATAACCTGTTTCGGGATACCCTGGACGATTTTGCCCAGAACCCGGACCCAAAAGTTTGGGATAGAATACAGGTTTCGCTTGATCAGAAAGCGCAGAGGAAACGACGAGTGATTCCGCTTTGGTGGCAATTGGGTGGCGTTGCGGCCGCATTGGCATTGATGCTATTCCTTTCTCTCCCGGGTGCCGAATCAGATCCTTCAGTTCCTGCCAATGAGGATATTACAACAATATCTTCTGAAATAAATCCGTCCAGCGAAGAATCAGAAGAACCCAATCTATCTAAGGAAACCAAGGGTGAATTGACGGAAGTGAACAAGTCATCAACCCCAACTGGGGTCGGCACTGGTTCTGCCCTTCCGCCTTCAAACGAAGTTGCTGTAACCCTGGCTACCTCCAAAGCCGAAGAAAAATCAACAATCTCTGCCGAACCTAAGACTGAAGTGTATTCTTCAATTACCAAATCGGATCCCGCTGTTGCACAGATAGATTCAGACACGGAAACCATATCTGGAGATCTTATTTCAGATATCCCGCTTGTATCGGAAACTTTGAGTACAGAAGAAGAAATTCAAGGAATCCCTGCTAACCAATCCACTGCAGTAGCAGAAGTCCAAGAAGAGGAAACTGCAAAAGAATACAGAGATCTATTTGAAGAGATCAGCGAGGAGGAGATTCCTGAAGGAAGTGATTCGGAAGGAAAATGGGCTGTCGGGCCAAGCATTGCTCCCGTTTATTACACAGCCAGTGGTACAGGTTCTCCTATAGATAATTCCTTTGTAAATAATGAAAAGGCAGGGAATATAAACATGAGTTATGGGGTAAAAGTTACCTATAATCTCTCGGATAAATGGCAATTGCGCTCTGGACTCCATAAAGTAGACTACACCTATGACACAAACGATATCATATTCTCTTCTTCTTTATCTACAACGGCTAGTACCACTATGAGAAATATAGATTTTGCATCTACATCAGACTATCTCGTTGTTGAATCAAATTCTTTACCTATCACCAAAGCAGGGGCGACAGGGTCGAACGAAATTGCGGCAAAAAATCCAGCCCGTTCGGGAACAATGATACAGGAAATGGGCTATTTGGAAATTCCGGTAGAAATTAATTATGTATTGCTGGACAAAAAAGTAGGTGTAAACGTGGTAAGCGGCGTAAGTTCCTTGTTTCTTCTAGACAATGTTATAAATCTGGAATCTGAAAATGGTACCACGGAAATGGGTACGGCTAATAATATCAATTCTCTGAATTTCAGCGCGAATTTCGGATTAGGAATAGATTATGATATATCTAAAAAAGTAAAACTTCAATTAGAGCCTCTGATAAAATACCAGCTTAATACTTTCTCAAATACCTCCGGGCAATTCAGGCCATATACTCTTGGTATTTATAGTGGTATTCAATATAAGTTTTAATAATATTGTTGGTTAGTTAATTTGCTTTCCCCGCAAATTAAAATAAACGCCCTGAATTCCTTCAGGGTGTTTTTTATGTCGAAAGTTCAGATAGGATCTTTTGTCTGATGGTCGTTTTAAGACTTTCAATATCTTGGGTATTGAGTTCATCTGTCCTGTAAAATGGGAATACAGTTGCCCTTAATTTTCCCGGAGACCCTCCATTGAAGGAAAATGGAAACCGTTTTTTACAATCATAAAACACTATGGGTACTATAGGTATCTGATGTTCTATAGCCAGGCTAAAGGCACCATCCTTAAATTCATCAAGAAGAACGGATTCATCAGGCACACCGCCTTCGGGAAATATCCCTATGCTCAAGCCCGTTGCCAGTCGCTTTTGTGCCCGCAAATAAACTCCGGTTCTACTTTTTCTGCTTTCCCTGTCAACCATAATGCATACCCTTTTATAAAAAAATCCGAAAATGGGAATTTTCACCAATTCCTTTTTCCCTACAAAAACAAATGGATTTCGAGTGCATTTAAGCAGCAGCATTATGTCGAGTATACTCGTATGATTTGCTATGAACATATAGCTCTCCCCATGACTGATAGTCTCTTTATGGGTGATCTTTGGGATGCATCCCATGCCGTATAAAATAGTATTTGCCCAAATATTGCGTGCCATCCAGAACACTTGTGGATAAGTGCGCTCCGATAAAGAAAACAAAACCAAGAGCGGAAAAAAAATAAGGATTGGCAAGGCGGCAAGGATATAAAACCAGATCTTATAGAGCAGTCGCCCGAATTTTACCAATATGGAGTGCATGGCTAAAAGTAATAATTTTAGTAAGGTTTTAGGATTTCTGTTACTTTTGCCTACCATAAGACACCTGCCCATGGCGCGCATTTTAACTGGTATTCAAAGCACAGGAACTCCCCATTTGGGAAATATTCTAGGGGCCATACTCCCGGCCATTAAAATGGCCTCCAATAAAGACAATGAATCTTTTCTATTTATTGCAGATATGCATTCCCTGACACAGATCAAGGATGCAGAAGAATTACGAGCAAATACGTATGCCACTGCGGCCGCATGGATGGCTTGTGGCCTGGATACCAATGCTACAGTTTTCTATCGCCAGAGCGATGTAACCCAGGTAACAGAGCTCGCCTGGTACCTTAGTTGTTTTTTTCCGTATCAAAGGCTTACCCTGGCACATTCGTTTAAAGACAAAGCAGATCGTTTAGAAGATGTGAATGCCGGATTGTTCTCCTATCCTATGTTGATGGCCGCAGATATTCTCTTATACGATGCAGATATAGTCCCTGTCGGTAAAGATCAACTACAGCATCTGGAAATGACCCGTGATGTTGCTGCTCGATTTCATCATCAGATGGGGGATGCTTTTGTGATCCCGGAAGCCAAGGTTCACGAAAATTCCATGTATGTTCCTGGTACTGATGGAGAAAAAATGAGCAAGAGCAAAGACAATCTAATTAACATCTTTCTGCCGGAAAAAGCGCTGCGGAAACAGATCATGCAGATAGAAACAGACAGTACTCCTTTGGAAGAACCTAAAGATCCTGACACCGATACTGTCTTCAAATTGTATTCCCTATTGGCTTCGGATAGTGAGATCGCCGAGATGCGTTCTAACTATCTGGCCGGAAATTATGGCTATGGCCATGCCAAGCAAGCCCTTTTTGAAACTATTAGTGCACGTTTTGAGGAAGCGAGGAACTCATTTGATCATTATATGGCACACAAAAACGAGTTAGACGCCGTTCTTGCCAAAGGGGCCGAAAAGGCCAACGCAGTTGCCGATGAAGTTTTAGGCAGGGTCAGGAATTTGCTGGGTTATTAGATCAGTTCAAAATATTTTCCCGGAAGAGGGGCGACAACCCCCTTCATTTCCATATTCAATAGAAGAGAGGAAGCTTTAAAAATTGGTAGTTCGCAAGCCAGGGAAATAGTGTCCAACTCCTGACGTCCGTGTTCCTGCAGAAAGTTAAAGACGCGCTGTTCTACCTCGTCTAATTCTACAAATAATTTTTTCTGTCTGCCAATGGTGACATTCTTGTCTACATCCCATCCCATAAAATATATAAGTTCGGCTGCTGAGCTTATCATCTGTGCTTTTTGTTTCTTAATGAGATCATTACAGCCCTTACTAAATTCATCATTTACTCTTCCCGGAACGGCAAATACTTCCCTGTTGTAATGAAAAGCCAGGTCTGCAGTAACAAGACTTCCTCCACGTTCAGCAGATTCAACCACTACAGTTGCTTCACTTAATCCTGCAATGATCCTGTTCCGGCGCAAAAAATTCTCCCTATCGGGTTTACTGGTACTCCAGAATTCGGTTATGAATCCGCCATTCTTCTCTATCTCCGCAACATATTCCTGATGCACTTTAGGATAGATCTGGTTAAGCCCATGAGCCAGACATCCGATAGTTTGAATTCCCTGTGTTACGGCTTCTTTTTGAACACAAATATCCACTCCGTAAGCCATTCCACTCACAATTACCGGGTCTAGTGGAGCTAGCCCTTTTACCAGTTCTTTACAGAAAGAGGCCCCGTAAGATGTCATATTCCTGGTCCCCACTACACTGATTAATAATCGGTCTTGAATATCAATAGCGCCCCGATGAAAAAGTATCAAAGGAGCGTCCGGACAATGAAGAAGTCTGGATGGAAATGCTTCGTCCTGATAGTAGGTATATGCTACGTTGTTTCGTTGAATATATTCCCATTCTTCTATAGCCTCTTTCAAATAAACCTCATCCTTAAGCCCTTCTAAAGACCAGCTGCCAATTCCTTCGATCTTGAGGAGGTGTTTCCTTTTGTCGGAAAAAACAGCAGATGGACTCCCACAATAAGCGATCAGCTTTTTAGCTGTTATATCTCCTATTCTTGGAATTCGTTGTAAACGCAAGACCGCAATTATCTCTTTATCAACCATTTAATTCAATACAATATTTCAATATCTTTAATCGTTCACTAGATGTTGATAAAAAGTCAGGGGTCTGGTTTTGAAGGCCCTTTATTTTTTCCATCTTTGTTAGGATGCAAATTGAAGGATATATTGATGAATTACTATACCGCTACAACTGTGTTGTAGTCCCCGATTTTGGTGCATTTCTAACGCAGCGCAAACCTGCACGTATAAACCGCATTTCCCATACACTTTACCCGCCAAGTAAGACGGTTTCCTTTAATGAACAGTTATCTTCCAACGACGGATTGCTTGTTTCTTATGTCGCCCAGGCAGAGAAATTGAGTTATGAAGAGATGTTGGAGCGGATGAAAGACATCACCGCGGATTGGAAATCCAAATTAAAAGCAGGCGAGCGGCTCACTATAGGTTCTGTTGGGAAACTTTGGACGAATACTAGCGGAAAAATACAATTTCAGCCTAATGAAAAAGTAAATTTCCTCACTTCTTCATTCGGACTCTCATCAATAGTACATACCCCTGCAACACGGGAAGTATTAAAGGAAGAGGTTGTCGCATTGGAAGAAAAAGTTCCGTTCATAATCACTCAGGAAAAGCGTGAAACTTTTAATTTCAGGCCCTATTTGAAATATGCCGCTGTCATTCTACTTGCCTTCTCTACAGGGGTAACAGGATTCAGGGCTTTCGAAAATACCTTATCAAACAGTACGCTTGTTCGTAACAATGCCCAGGAACAAGTAAACAAACAAATTCAGGAAGCAACATTTTTTGACACTAAGCCTGTTGAATTGGCTCCGGTGAAGCTCAATGTTTCTCTTGTAGAAAAAGAAGCTGAAGTATCCTCAGCAGCACATCATATTATTGCCGGTGCTTTCCGCGTTCGGGCAAATGCGGATAAAAAGGTGCGGCAATTAAAAAGGAAAGGATATGATGCCTATTATGTAGGTACCAATGCGTATGGCCTGCATCAAGTGGCTTTTAGTGGATTTGACAATGTAGATGAAGCCCTGGAATTCTTAACCCGGGTGAGACGAACAGAATCCAGAGATGCCTGGTTACTCTCCAAGCGATAAACCTTCACCTTAAAATATCATTTTAACCCCGTCATGGGAGATTGCGTATGAAAGCGAAAACACCCGATGATTCAAGGACCATTATGACCGATACGGTCCTCCCCAGTGAAACCAATCCACTTAATAATCTTTTTGGCGGTGAGCTTTTGGCCCGGATGGACCGTGCAGCTAGCATTGCTGCGAGGCGTCATAGCAGAAGGATCACTGTAACTGCTTCGGTCAATCATGTGGCCTTTAATCGCGCTATTCCCCTGGGAAGCGTTGTCACTGTTGAAGCAGCCATTTCACGTACGTTCAATACTTCCATGGAAGTTTTTATCGATGTTTGGATCGAGGATAGGTTTACCGGTGAGCGTTCAAAAGCCAATGAAGCTATATACACATTTGTAGCGGTAGATGATACAGGAAAGCCTACAGCGATACCCCCTATTACCCCGGTAACGGCTCTGGAAAAAGAAAGATTTGAAGGCGCATTAAGACGCAAGCAGCTCAGTTTGGTCCTGGCCGGCAAAATGAAACCTCAGGATGCCACCGAATTAAAAGCCCTTTTCCTGGGCGATAAATAAGAAGTCCTTAAAAATCGAAATTATCCGGGTCAGGGCCGAAGCGTTTTCCCCGGTCTAATGCGTCCAGCGCATTCATATCATCTTTACTTAAGAAAAAATCAAAGATATCTGCATTGGCGATAATGCGGTCTTTTTTGGACGACTTAGGGATTGTGATCACGCCTTTTTGAAGATCATATCTCAAGACGATCTGAGGGATCGATTTCTGGTATTTTGTAGCGAGCTCTCCCATTAAAGGCACATCAAATATATGACCTTGCATAAGTGGCGACCAAGCTTCATATTGGATCTTGTTCGAACGACAAAAATCCAGGAGGCCTTGTTGTACCAGGTAGGGATGAAATTCCATTTGGTTCACCATGGGCACTACTTCTGCCGAATTGAGCAGATCTTCAAGGTGGTGTTGCATAAAATTACTGACCCCAATAGAGCGCACTCTTTTTTCTGCATATAAACGCTCAAGGGCCTTCCAGGTGTCTTTATACAAACCGGATTTAGGCCAGTGTATCAGATATAGGTCCAGGTAATCCAAACCCAATCTATCCATAGTAGCATCAAAAGCGCGTAACGTATTATCATAACCTTGATCCGAATTCCAGACTTTACTTACGACAAACAAAGATTCCCGTGCCACAGAACAAGTTCGTACACCTTCACCTACGCCCTTTTCATTGTTGTAAATGGCGGCGGTATCTATATGTCTGTATCCCACATCGACTGCCCAGCGTATGGCATTTGCAACTTCCTGCCCATCCTGGGACAAATAAACCCCGAGACCGAAGTAAGGCATTTTAACCCCATTATGAAGTGTAAAGCAACCTTGAACATCAGTAATTTCTTCCATATTGGTGTCTTATAATCTATAGATCCATTCCTCCGGATTGAGCCGGGTCGCATCCCGATAAAGGTAGAATTTCAATTGGGTAAGCCCGTTGAACCTATTCGTATAGATAGTCCCCAATTCTTCTTTTGCGCCTACCTTATCCCCTTTTTTCACATAGAGTTCTTGCAGGTTGTAATAGGTGCTGATAAAATTTCCATGTTTCACCTGAACTCCTTTGTTACCTCCCGGTACGGCAAGAATGGCAATAACTTCGCCTTCAAACACAGCGCGGGCCTTTGCGCCTTGATCTGTCGCTATAATGACCCCATTACTTTGGTGCTTGATCCCGGGATAAACGGCATCTTTGTATACGCCATAACCCTGCCGTTTCACGCCTTTTTCTACAGGCCAAATTAATTGTCCCTTATTGGATGAAAAATTGGTGGAAATGATGGACGCCTCAGGGGTAAGGGTAAATCTGGCAGAACTACCACTACGCCCGCTGTTTCTATTAGATGCTGCTATGGCGCTTTTGATCAAACGATCAATCTGTTCATCTATACGCCGTGCCTCACGCTTTTTCTTTTTCACCGCATCGGCATACTTGCTCTCATTTTGTCTTATACTCTTTAACAGCTCTTTCTGGGCTTTTACTTCTGTAAGCATCCTGTTTCTTGCGCGTCGGTTTTCGGCGATCAATTTTTGTTTGTCTTTGCGCTGAGATGTTAGTTCTAAATTCAGATTTGTAAGTTCTTCTGTCTTTTCCTGGATCTCAAAGCCCTGCTGTTTTCTATGCGAGGTATATTGCTTCATATACTGCATACGCTTATAAATCTGAAAGAAGTTATGGGAGGATAGCAGAAACATTATATGGCTGTTTTGCGACCTGTTCTGATAGGATTTACGGATCATATTAGAATAGTCTTCCTTCAGAGCTTCGAGATCTTCTCTAAGCTTACTAATACTTC
Source organism: uncultured Eudoraea sp. (assembly GCA_947258555.1). Classification (GTDB taxonomy): domain Bacteria; phylum Bacteroidota; class Bacteroidia; order Flavobacteriales; family Flavobacteriaceae; genus HDS-28. The sequence goes on from CAMYJF010000004.1 coordinate 60,526, forward strand.
TGATATTTGTTGAGATCTGCCTGTTTAACAGATTGGCTTGCTGGTTGGTTACGCGTATCAATTGCTGGCGTACATTCATCTTTCTATCCAGGACTTCTATCTGTTCCAGCACATCGCCGCGTTGTTGTTTTTCAGCGTATAATAATCTGTTTATATCTGAGATCTCTTTTTGAAGACGTGTTCGTTTTGCCTCCAATGCCCTTTGTTCATTGGTCTGTGACCACAGATTACCTGACAAAAGCAAGGCAAATGTCAAGATCAATATCCTTTGGATCCAGATGTTCTTCATTCTTCCTATTCTAAAACGATCTCTTCGTATCCCTGGGGGATCTTATACGGGAAATTCAAAGGCCTATCGAATTCTAAATTTCGATATTCGAGATCTATCTGTGTGCGTTCATTCATGTCTATGGCCGTAATGCCAATTTCCGTGGGCATAATCGTATTGTTGTGCGACTTGTATTTTAAGTAGCGGATTTCCAACAATCTTTTTTTCCAGGGTTGCGAAACCCGTTGAGATGCCAATTTAAAATAAGTAGGTTCTATATTGAAAAGGATTTTAAACAGCTCTTGTGCCTCTTCTGGTTTCAACTGATAATAGCTATCATTTAGCTGAGCCTCATATGATTCCTGTCTCAAATCAAACAAGGCCTGACCGAACAGAATATTCTGCACTTTTTGAAAATCAAGATCGGTCCCTACGATCCTGCTCAGATAGACAAAATCTCCATCAAAATACTGCTGATCCAATTTATTGTAAAACGACACACGATCCGGTGTGATATAGGCTTTTACCACACCTAGCGGAGCACTTATCCAAATGGCCTTATCTCTTTTCATTCGTAAGCTAACGCCAAGGTTAGAAGTAGACCGACCATCGTTATAAGCGATCCTGACCCTTCCTCTTAAGGTCGTGAATTGAAGTTCATTCTTGTAATGGTTCTTAATGATACTGCGAACAGAAATGTTCTCGTCGGGACCTGCGACAATTACAGGCTTAGCCGACTTACATCCGATCAGGAAGATCAGCGTCATGGCTGTCAGGGCATATGCAAAAATCCGGTTACTCTTCTTCATCATCGATTACAGTCCCGATTTCACTTTGCTAAGATACATATTTGCCTTAGAAGCATTGCCCAGGGACTGGTAGGCAGTGGCGAGTGCTTTATAAAATTTATTTGCCAGGCTGGCATCGTCAAATAAATAGTCTAAACCGGTTTCAAGCGATCGAACAGCCGTTTTATTGTTCCCCAATTTATGGAGCGCCCAACCATGGCTATAATAGAAATAGGGTTGATTGGGATAGGCTTCAAGTGCAGATTCGGATGTTTCCAACACCTTTTGTGCATTGCCCGAATTTATATGGTTTTCTATTTGAGTTCGAATGCTACTAACTGGATCGTTTGGACGTTCTACAGCGGCTTCTTTAGTTTCCTTGGCCTGATTTCCTTTTTTTCCGGCAGCGGCTATGGAATCTTCGATCTTTCGTTTGAGTTGTACGTGTTTATCGGATTGCGATAAGTATTTGGTCAACTCCAGCGCATCTTTGTATCGCTTGTTCTTAAAAAGACTTTTACTCAGATTATGAGCCAGCTCTTCATTGCTAATTGGGATAGTCCCGATCACCTGATCTGTGGCCATGTTCCTTCTGATTAAAATTGCTACCAGGGTATTGGCGTACCAGTAATTATCCGGTTCTGCAACCACGGCTTCCAAAGAAAACTCAAGCGCATCCTCCAATTTCTTGTCAGCCAGATAACACTGTGCCAATTCATGGTTCAATACCACATAGTCCGGTTCCAGGCCCTTGCATTCCAAAAGAAGATTAATGGCCCTATCATAGTTTTCAATACTTTTTTCCTTTAGAGCCTCAAAGAATTTTTCCTGGAAGGCATCTGAATATTCTTCGAGAAAAAATTCTGCACTTTCTTCTTCAATTTGTGCATTTCCCGAAAAAACGGATAGAACAAGTACGGCCATCCAACCTAAAAGTATGCCTGAAAATCGCATTTATTTTCGTTAAGTTCTCTATACAAAGGTAGTTACAATTGCTCAATGTTATTGTTCGCCGGTACTCCCAAAGCCTCCTTTGCCCCGTGAAGTTGAAGAAAGCGAATCCACTTCGTTCCACTCCAGGCGTTCATGCTTGGCGATCACTAATTGAGCAATTCTATCTCCATGTTCAATTGTTAAGGCTTCCTGGGATAGGTTTACAAGAATCACACCAATCTCTCCTCGGTAATCTGCATCAATAGTGCCCGGCGTATTCAATACCGTGATACCTTTTTTTAAAGCAAGGCCACTTCTGGGTCTGACCTGGGCCTCTAACCCAATAGGTAATTCTATAAACAAGCCTGTTTTGATAAGCGTCCTTTCCAAGGGATTAAGGACTATAGAGGATTCAACATTAGCACGCAGATCCATTCCGGCAGATGCATCTGTAGCATATTCCGGCAAGGCGTTGGAGGATGTATTAATTATGTTCACTTTCATTGGAAAGAAATATGTTTTTTAGTTCGCGGCCTTCAAGTTTGTAGATTAGGGCAAGAAAAAGCAGCCATATTGATATACCAATTAGTATATTTCGATTAAATATATAGAATACAAGCGCTGAGAAGAATATGGACGTTATTAAATAGAAGCCTATTTTTCGCATATTATACGGAATTGGATATTGTTTTTTGCCCCATAAATATGAAATAATCATCATGCTTCCATAGGCAGCCAGTGTAGCCAGCGCAGATGCAAGGTATCCGATTTTGGGAATGAGCATGATATTAATAACGATAGTTAAAACCGCGCCGATACAGGAAATTATTGCCCCTACATATGTACGATCTGTTACTTTATACCACACCGAGAGGTTATGATAGATCCCAAGACAAAAACCAGCTAATAAAATAATGGGGACTATAGTAAGTGCCTCCCAATATGTTGCATCTATGATCAATTTTACATAATCAATAAAAACAACTACTGTGAGTAGTATGAAGCTACCCATGATGACAAAATAATTAGTGATCTGACCGTATGCCTTTTGCGGATTAGATGAATTCGCATGTTTGAAAAAGAAGGGTTCGATTCCTAATCTGAAAGCTGCAGCAAATAAGGTCATAAATAAAGCCAATTTATAACATGCCTGGTACTTCCCGAGTTCCGATTTTGCAATATCCTGAGGTAATAATTCAGCCAGCAGAATGCGGTCAAAGACTTCATTGATCGTAAACGCAATTCCAGCGATCATTACCGGTAAGGCATAGCGCATCATCTTTTTCCACAACTGCCCATCAAACATAAGAGTTTGTCTTGTATAGATATTACCAACAAGTAAAAGGGTGATGGCGCTTGCGATCATATTAGCGATCAAAATATAGTTGATCTCATAATGGGCCACATAGAGATTTGTCCAGAGTCCGCTTTCCGCTCCTTCTGCAAGCCTTGGTAAAAGAAGTAAAAAGAAGAGGTTTAAGCTCAGGTTAATAGCCACATTCACGATCTTAATAATGGCATATTTTGTAGGCTTTTCCATCGCCCTCAACCATGCAAATGGAATTATGGCAAGCGCATCCAGGACAAGAATAATTACCACATAGGAAAAGAATTTTGGCTCAATGTTTAAGAGGTCGGCCAGTCCTTCCTTAAACAGCAATGCCACAACAGCGATTAGAAAACTACTCCCTGTCAAGGAGATCAATGCGGTTGAGATCACCCTGTTCTTTTGACCCTCCTTGGAATAGAACCTAAAAAATGCCGTCTCCATCCCATAGGCCATAAACACATTAAAAATGGCAAAGCCTGCATAGATCAGGGTTACTTCACCATATACTTCAGGAGGCATGACCCTGGTATACAGCGGGACTAATATGAAAGAGAGCATCCTTGGCAAGACTGTTGCCAGGCCATAGATGAATGTTTGTTTGAAAAGATTTTTAAAGAGACCCAAACGGAGCGAAAATTATGGGCTAAAAGTAGCTATTAAAAGCCTGTCCGCAAAGTCTAATTATTTGGCCTGGATTGGTAAACACGGCCTGGTTTATCGACTACATTGTCTACTTTGAAGAACTTCAAAATGTCATTTTCTATGTAGCTGATCACGGCTTCATCAGGTTTCAATTCAAATGGGAATTCCATTTCCTTTTTTGATCGAACTCTTGGGGGTTGATTCCCTACTTCCTTGGCAGGATCACTGTGCATGGAAATTTCCTTGGGTTGTTCTATAAAATTGCATTTGGCCTGTATACCTTCGGTGGTATTACCCATAGTAATATCCCCAACTCGTCCGCGAAAGTACAATTCTTTTAGGGTGATCTGGTCCATTGCCAAGCCATCCAGGGTAAGAGTTACCTCTGTCCCGTGCCCTGTTTGTTCCATCCCACCGGTCCAGGTTTGGCAGATCGCCTTTGAGATAGTAAAAGGAGCATCAGCCGTTAGTTTCTTTTGTGAAGAACAGGCATATAACCCCATCATAAGAATAAGTAATGCAATCATTGACCGCCTCATAAGTTGTGGCATTTAAACATTATAAAGATAGGTATCCAAAATTGGTGCCAAAGAGTTTAGCCCTTTAACGCTTCGGCTCCTCCAACGATCTCAAGGATCTCATTGGTAATGGCCGCTTGACGAGCTTTATTGTATGTCAGCGTAAGTTGGTCTCTAAGCTCAGAGGCATTATCTGTAGCCTTATGCATAGCTGTCATACGTGCGCCGTGTTCACTGGCAAATGAATCTCTGATAGCCTTAAACAATTGTGTTTTAAGGGATTTAGGAATCAACTGTGAAACGATCTGAGCTTCATTGGGCTCCATGATGTAATCGGTCTGTGATCGCTCTCCTTCAATAGGTTCGATAGGTAAGTATTGCTCTGTCATCAAGGTTTGAGTGGCAGCGTTCTTGAATTTATTATAGACCAGTATTATTTTGTCAAAAGTTCCCTCGCTGTAATATGACATCAATTGTTCTGCGATGTCTGAAACCTTATTAAAGTTCAGATCATCAAATACATCACTGCAATTCTCAACGATCGTATGTCGTTTACTCAAAATATCATTTCCCTTCTTCCCTATACAAAGAAATGACACTTCTTTTTCGCCATATTCACCATGTAACAAAGACACGGATTGCTTTATGATATTGGTGTTGAAAGCCCCACAAAGTCCTTTGTTCGAAGTAATTGAAACGACTAACACCTTTTTTACAGGTCGCTCTTGCGCATAGACACTAGCCGAATCCGCATCCAGACTGGCACTTAGGTTCTGCAAGAGTTCCGTTAACTTATCGGAATAAGGTCGCATGGCAGTTATGGCGTCCTGTGCTTTTTTGAGCTTGGATGCCGATACCATTTTCATTGCGCTGGTGATCTGCATCGTAGATTTAACCGATGTGATCCTGTTTCGTATTTCCTTTAAGTTAGGCATACCTTATTATTGCTGTCAATAATTACTTGTACTTGGCGACCAGGTCTTTACACACACTCATTAGTGTATCTGTCATTTCATCTGTAAGCTTACCTTGTTTCAAGCCATCCAGAACATCCCTATGTTTTGCATTCAGGAATTCAAGGAAATCGCGTTCAAACTCTTTTATCTTGTTTACGGGAACATCCCTAAGTAGATTCTTAGAACCTGCATAGATAATAGCCACCTGATCTTCTACTGTGAAAGGGTCATTCTGAGCTTGCTTTAGAATCTCGACATTCCTGCGTCCTTTTTCGATCACATTTAATGTAGCCGCATCCAGGTCTGAACCAAATTTGGCAAATGCTTCCAATTCGCGGAATTGCGCCTGGTCTAACTTCAAAGTACCGGCTACCTTCTTCATGGATTTGATCTGCGCTGATCCCCCTACACGAGATACCGAAATCCCCACGTTGATCGCAGGACGTACACCCTGGTTAAAGAGATCTTGTTCCAGGAATATTTGTCCGTCTGTAATCGAGATCACATTGGTAGGGATATAGGCTGATACGTCTCCTGCCTGAGTTTCAATAATAGGCAAGGCCGTTAGCGATCCTCCTCCTTTTGCCATTGGTTTAAGAACTTCTGGCAAATCATTCATTTGTTGAGCGATGGTATCGTCATTAATAACCTTTGCAGCACGTTCTAAAAGACGGCTATGAAGGTAGAATACATCTCCAGGGTATGCCTCACGCCCCGGAGGCCTACGAAGTAGAAGAGATACTTCGCGATAGGCAACGGCTTGTTTAGAAAGATCATCATAAATGATCAAAGCCGGTCTTCCTGAATCACGGAAATATTCGCCAATGGCTGCTCCCGCCATCGGTGCATATACTTGCATTGGAGCCGGATCAGAAGCATTAGCCGCAACGATCGTTGTATATGCCAAAGCGCCTTTATCTTCTAAGGTTTTAGCTATTAATGCAACCGTGGATGCTTTTTGTCCAATAGCCACATAAATACAATAAACGGGCTCTCCGGCATCGTAAAATTCTTTTTGATTGATGATGGTATCAATACAAACCGTAGTTTTCCCGGTTTGTCTGTCTCCGATCACTAATTCGCGTTGACCTCTACCAATAGGGATCATCGCATCAATTGCTTTTACCCCGGTTTGTAAAGGCTCATTAACTGGCTGCCGGTAAATTACCCCGGGCGCTTTACGTTCCAGTGGCATTTCATAAAGATCCCCAGAAATCGGGCCTTTCCCATCAATAGGGTTTCCAAGGGTGTTTACTACACGGCCTACGATCCCTTCTCCTACATTAATAGAAGATATTCTCCCTGTTCTTTTTACCGTTGATCCTTCTTTGATCTCTTTGAACGGACCTAAGAGTACAACACCAACATTATCTTCTTCCAGGTTTAGAACGATGCCTTCCAGACCCCCATCAAATTCAACCAATTCCCCGTATTGGGCGTTAGAAAGACCATATACCCGCGCAATTCCATCACCGACTTGCAGAACGGTACCTACCTCATCAAGGGTAGCTGAGGCTTCGAAAGCCGATAGTTGCTTTTTTAAGATCGCGGAAACTTCTGCTGCTTTAACTTCTGACATATCTATTGAGCTCTGGCGCGTACTCGGGGTCGCGCTGATTATTATAAACTTTTATTAAATTCTTTTCTCAATTTCTGCATGGAATTGGCAATACTTGCGTTGTATTGAATATCTCCCATTTGCAATATGAATCCCCCTAATACGGATTCATCAATTATGTTCTCAAGGCTTACCGTATTCCCGGTAAGCTTCTTTAATTTCTTTAATAATTTATCTTCCAGCTCCTTTTCTAAAGGTACTGCCGTTGTAACTGTTGCCACATCTTCCTGTTTTAACTTTTCATACAGGATCATGAATTGGAGGGCTACTTCATCCAACAGCTCAATGCGTTTCTTATCTACCAACAAACCGATTAAATCAAGTGTCAGTGGCGACAGATCTCCATAAAAAGCCGTCAGGCCTTCTTTTTTTACATCTCGATTTACGATCGGGTTCTTGAGAAATTGAAGCAACTCAGGATTCTCCGACATTGACTGGGCGATATGGCGCATATCAGCATCGATCTGCTGCAGTGAATTTTGCTCTGCAGATAGATCTAAGAGGGCTTTGGCATACCGTATTGCTGCTCTGGAACGGATCATTGTATTATTTTAAAGTAACATCATCAAGAAAATCATCAATGATCTTGAGTTGTTTTTCCTTATTAGCTAATTGCTCCTTCAATACTTTCTCAGCAATGTCGACTGACAGATTAGCGACATGGCTTTTAATATCAGCAACAGCTGCCTTCTTTTCACTTTCGATAGCAGCCTGGGCTTGCTTGATCATTTTATCGCCTTCGGTTTTGGCCTGGTCTTTTGCATCGGCCAGCATCTTATTTTTAATATCGCGGGCGTCTTTTAACATCGCTTCGCGTTCTGCTCTGGCTTCCTTTAGTAAGTTTTCACTGTCTGCCGTAACATTCTGCATTTCTTTCTTTGCATCTTCGGCAGCGGCCAGTGCATTTTTTATGCCTTCTTCCCTGTCATTTACTGCACCTAGAATTGGTTTCCAGGCGTATTTCCACAAGAGAAATAACAAGAGTAAAAACAAGAGCGTCTGCCAGAAAAAGAGGCCAAGCGAAAATTCTTCAAGCAATTGTTCCATTAGATTTTTGTTTTAAATATGACGTATTCATAAAAGCAGACGACCGGAACCAACCGTTACGATCGTCTGCCTGTAATAGATTAAGCTTCTGCTGTGGCAAATAATGCCGCGAAGCCAATTCCTTCAATAAGTGCTGCTACAATAAGCATCGCTGTTTGGATCTTACCGTATGCTTCAGGTTGACGTGCAATAGCTTCCATGGCCTGGCCACCGATCCTACCGATACCCACACCAACGCCGATCACGATCAATCCTGCGCCTACAATTCTTGGAATAGTCATAGATATATAGTTAAAAATTAAACATTCAATTTAGTGTGCTTCCGCATGCTCATGTTCTTCAGAAGCAAATCCGAAATACAGGGCCGAAAGCATCGTAAAAATATACGCCTGCAATATGGCCACTAGTATTTCAATAAGGGAAATGGCAAATGCCAATCCAAATGATAATGGACTCCCGATCCAGTTCTTGAAAATGAACATTAACCCGATCAAACTCATGATCACGATGTGACCGGCCTGCATATTCGCATAGAGACGGATCAACAACGAAAAGGGTTTGATGAACAATCCCAGGAGTTCAATAGGGATCAGGATCACATATAATGGTAATTTGCCATACCAGGGCATAGAATCCCCCAGTGGGTCAAATAAGTGTTTCCAGTAATCTTTGGTTCCTGTGAAATTTGTGATCAGGAATGTAAGTACAGCCAGTGCCGTAGTGATCGCAATATTTCCGGTTACATTTACTCCAAAGGGAGTAAGACCGAACATGTTCAGGAACCAGATAAAAAAGAATATCGTCAAGAGAAATGGCATGTATTTTTCATAGCGCTTTTCCCCGATATTGGACCGGGCTATATCGTCCCGGATATATAAAATGACGGGCTCAAAAAATCTTCCTGCCCCAGTTGCAATGCCATCATTTTTACTATAGGATCTTGCCAGGCTTCTAAACAGCCAAAACATTAAGAGACCAGTGAAAATGATCATTACCACACTTTTTGTCATGGAAAAATCCAATGGTTCCACATTGGTCGGATGATGCTCTTCATTGTAGTTAATGATTCCTTCTGCATCTGTCCGATAGATCTTGCTGTGGTATAATTTATAATACTTATCTCCTGACTGGGCCAGCGTTTCCCCGTGATGGAATTTAGAGGAAGAGAAAAAATGGAGGCCTTCATCCCATAAAATAACCGGAAGTGGAAATCCTACATGCTTCTTATTCCCTTCTCCATCGGTATAGGAAAAAAGGGTAAAATCATGCGCATCTTTTAAGTGATGCTGGATGTATGCATCGATCTCCGTTTTAATGTCTTTCCCCTCTTCAGCAACTTCTGCATTTGCCTCTTTCCCGAATCCGATGAGCGATGTCATCAAGGCCAATAAGAATAGGATTTTTGCCATATTTGGGTAACGCATAATTATTGAACAATAGGTCCTTAAAAATCGCTGCAAATGTACGGTATTCTATTTGAACAAAAAAAGCATTTAATCTAATATTTCGACGTGATGGCGGGGCTTATTGGCCAATCTTTTTCAGAAGTTTAATTACGGCCAAGGTTTCAATTGTTAGACAGATCAAATACGGAATAAAGAATAGGAAGAATTCCGTAAAGCTCAGTTGGCCATCTGCTCTGAAAACCGGATCGATTAGCAAAAAATAAATGGCAAACTTAAATCCACTTCCGGCAAGAAAAAGGAAGCCCAGATAGGTAGATTGTTTTCTGGCCAAATAGAGTAATCCTCCATAAACAATAAGTGCCATTACAAAATTGATCCCGTATCCATAAAGAAATTCAGCCAATGAAAAGGGTAGGTCCCGGATCAAAAAGTATGTGTAATGCAGTCCACCTACAACTACAAGTGAGCTGATCAAAATGAGTGTAAAGCGAAGCAATTCCCTCATCGCCTACTCGTGTAAATTTTTGGTCTGACGCACAACCAGATACATGGATACAGCTACAGCCAATAAGGTAAGGATAATAGTATAGGTGTTTCCCCCGTCACTATGCTCTTCGTCAAGGGTTTTGCCACCCCATGCTCCCAGGTAGATGATCACCCCCATTTGGACGGCGATCCCTGTTAGACTAAGCCAGTAATTTCTCTTATTTTTCTTTGCCACTTCTTTGGAAAGGTAACAAAAAACCTGGCTTGCGCAACAACTTTATTGCAGCACAGACTTGTGATAAAAATGTATTGATCCTAGGCTTTTACAGCCTCTTCAGAACTTGATTTTGGAGTGGAAGATCTCAGCGCTGACTTAAATCCTGAACTGCCTGATGAAGTCTCAGAAGATGTGGGGATCGCGCTTTTTTCTACTTGAGATCCTGCTTTCCCTTTCATTGAACAGCTCGCGTTAAAAGTAGCGCCTGGTTCGACGGAAAGTTTGGCTACACTCACAGTGCCTTCTATCAAGGCAGATGATTTAAGCGCTAAGAGATCGGTCACAATGAGCTCTCCATTAAAGCTTCCTTCGATATCGGCATTGACACATTCTACTTTACCATGTATGTACCCGCCTTTTCCGATGACAACCTTACCCGAAGTTTTCACATTGCCGTCTAGCTTTCCATCGATCCGAAAGTCTGCTTCAGAGACAATATCTCCTTTGATCTTCGTATTTCTTTCAATTCTGTTGGGTTGTCCTCCTAATTCATTCATTGTTCTAGGCTTTTTGTTATCAGAAAACATCGTTCTTATGGTTTTGGGGTTAATATAGCGTTCTTGTACTCGGGTAAATTTTTATGGACTTGAATTATTTTGTAGTTAGCTGATAAAATTACAAAATTCTCCCTATCAATCCGGTAATCCTTATTGTTTTTTAGGAGCTCCAGATATCCCATGGCAAATTCCTTTGATCTGAAATCATGAACAATGACAAATTGTTCTTCCAGATTGTAAATATCTTTTGACACCCTGTTTTTATATCGTAGGTCCGCGATAGACTTCTCTACTTCTTCCATCAAGGCTATTGCCTCTTCTTCTTGATGCCTTTTAAATGGAAAAACCACTTTCCAATTCCCGCTTATAGGCTGGCCGTCTTCAATGACAAATTCTTTTGCCTCCAATTTGGGTAATTGATTCTCAATTATTTCCTGAGCTTTCTTGCCTTGTGCATTATTCGGATAGTTCAAGGCTACATAATTCAGGGCTTCCTTAAACTGCTCAAAACCCTGTAGGCGGCCAATTGCATTGGCCTTCAACATTTCAAATTTTGGAACAATAGGTTCCCCTGCATAGGTACTGATCTGCTCTTCCGTTCCTGTAATAACATCAAGGAATCGCTGATCTTCATACAACTTGTACAATCGGGAATACTTAGCTTCAGGACTATCTGCTTCCTGTGCTAAAATGGCCTGAGGATTCAGGAGGATCTCTGTATATCGTGAATCCGGATGATTCTCAATAATATTCTGTTTCATGGTTTCTGCAAGAGGGCTGCTTGAGGCTTCATAGATCTTGTAAAGATTGTATTTTGAAGGAAGTATGAGTCGTTCTTCCGGATCGGAATCCAACACATTCTCCAGCTTTCCTGCAGCCAGCATATCTTCTTTGAACTTCTCCTTATAGATAAGCCCAAGTTGATAATTAGCAAAATTTCGTTCCTTTCTAAGGCTATCAATAACAGCTACATCTGTCGGAATTCTTTCCAGGTAAAAATCTACGGAATACCTTTGATCATCCGTTAACGTTTCTTCCTGAGACCCACCATCTTCACCAGCCAGGTCTGAAGATTCATCCAGACGTATAGCTGCCGATTTATCGCTCCAGCGCCAGTCATCTTCCAGTGTCCTATTTCCCCATCTATTCGAAAATTCTGTCCGCCCATACCCGAGGGTCGTTATATTGTAGAAATAGAATTTTCCTTGATTTTCTTTACCTCCCTGAGTCTCGCCAAAAGCGGCAAAGCCTGTCGCAGCCTGCTGTTCTTTTCTCTCGGCCTCGGCTTCTGCCTTTGCTTTCAGATCGGCGATATAGGTTTCAAAATAACTTTTTCGTTCAGACTCCGGCATCTCGAAGATTTGTATAATACTATCTGTCACTTCGGCCACTTCCTCATAGGCGATCACATCTTCAAGATTGTCTAATTTCTTGCCAATGATCCGATGCTTTTTTGTGTTCTCATCAAGATTCTGCAACAAGCTATCGTAATATCCGCCAGCTCTTTTATACTGGTTCTCATCAAAGTAATAGTCGGCCAGATGCTCATAGTTCAATGCATTCAGCCTTCGTTCTGCCTGAGAAGCTCTTAACGACCTATTGTAATAGGCAATTGCTAAACTATCTGAATTATCCTGGGCATGAAACACAGCGATCTCGTGGTAAATCTTATCCAGGAAGGGTCTGTTTTCTCTGTTCTCTTCCAGTTCTGTCAAATATTCCAGAAGTCCCTCTTTGCTTCCTTCGGTGACCTCTGTATTTCGGATTTTTTGAAGATGCGCGTTGATCATATACACCCGGGGTGATCTTCTATTTAGGGCTATTACCCGATCAAAGGCGAAATTGGCGCTGTCTTTATGCCCCATTTCATTGTATAATTGACCTATGATGTATAAGTAGCGGCCTTTTTCAACGATCCGGGGAGTGTAGGCAGCGGCGATCTTGAGCTCCCGCATAGCCGTATCAGGTGCATTCCTATTGATATAAACCTGGGCGATAGTGGCACGGGCATCGGCATATTCCTGATCATTCAAGCGCTCAAACTTCATCAAGAGCCCTAAATTCTTCAAAGCTAATTCTTCATTCTCAAGACGTACATTGGTCTTTTCCCGCCATATGGCTGCTTCATTCAATTTCTTGTTTTGATCGAATTTTCTCAAAACATAATTGAAGGATTCCAGAGCCGGCACAAAACGTTGATCATAATATCTTGCTTTGCCCAATAAAATAAAGGCATCGGCTGTTTGCGGATTTCGTTCCACATCGCCAACGTCCATGCTGTGTTTTTGAATAGCTTTAGTTGCCTTTTCCTCGGCAAGTACAAAGCTCGGATTAGATTCCTCAGAAGCGAGGCGTACCTCTTCCCTGACATCAAGAGGTTCTATGGGCAATACTTCCCAGTAGTTATCGCGATAATTCTCGTTGAGTTGCGTTCGACCTTCTTCAAAGGCAATATTCCCATTGTACAAGACATTGTACTTGGTATTTAAGGAATGCCAATTCCTGTTTAAAAAGGCGTCTTTCTTGGTAGAACAAGCGTTAATCCATATGCCCCCAAGAACACCGATAAGGATTATTTTAAAACGAAGTTTCAAGATTCTCGGTATTCGTACGTAATCTTAACTGAAAAAGACCGTGATTATTATGCCTCAAGGCCTTTAAATTAAAGGAATTTTCCTACTGTCGGAGCCAGCTGAAAAATAACCAGGCAATTAATGTATGTTAAATCCCAGGAAATTAATCAGTTGGCTAAGCTTCCACTGAAGAAGTTTTCCAGTTCTCTTAAGGTCTCTTCAGAGGTTTCAATGTCTTTAACAATATCTCCTTTTTCCAAGACAACAATACGTTCACATACCTCTGTTACATGCATGAGATCATGGCTTGAAATAAGCACAGTAACATCTTGATTTGAAGCCAGATCCCTTACGATGGATTTTAATCGAATTTGGGTGGTTGGATCCAGGTTGGCAAATGGCTCATCTAGCACAATGATCTCAGGCTTGCCAATAAAAGAGGCTACGATCCCAACTTTCTTTTGATTCCCCTTGGAAAGATCCCGTAAATATTTTTTTTGTCCCAGTATCTCCCCGTGGAAGAAATCTTCGAATTGACTTAGCAAGGAGTGGACATCTGCCTTATTCCGACCACGTAATTCGCCGATAAAATAAAAGTATTCTTCCGGAGTGAGGTAGCCAATAAGAAAGGACTCGTCTATAAAGGCGGAAGTAAATGGCTTCCAGGCTTCACTATTATTTACATCCACTTCATTGGAAATGATCTTTCCGGTCGTTGGTTGCACCAGGTCTAACAGTATGCTAAAAAAAGTGGTTTTTCCCGCTCCATTATTACCGACTAATCCAAAGCTCTGTCCTTTTGGAATATCGAGATGTTCCATATTAAGCACGGTCTTATTGCCATACTTCTTTGTTAGGTTTTGTACGTTGATCATAATTCTATAGATCAGTTTTTCTGGCTATACGCCAGTAGGGTTTTATATTTTTCTTTTTTGTAGATCTTTTCAATGATCCTAAACACCTTCTCTTTAAACACATAGCCTAGCACACCGGTCAAGGCGACCATCACATAGCCTGCCGTTTCTCCAATAAAAATATGTCCGATCATATAAACTCCCAGGGGTAGTAGTAGTTTGGGGATGGTAAGGAGCATGGTTTTTGCATTGAACGCCTGCTTATCTCCAAATGCATTTTTATTGCTGTTCAGGTCGATCGGGGTTTTAATATAAGCCCCGCCCCACAACACTAAATAGGAATTAATTCCAATATTATATACGGCTCCAACCAGGATCGCCAGGTAAGTATCCAATCCAAAATAAATATACCAAACAGATAGAATTGTGCTGATCACAGTAGCAAACAACATCAGATACCACTTTGAATTAAGGTATTCCTTGTACTTGATATTCTGACTCATCATCAAGGGGTAATAGGCACTATCCCAACTGGGTACATATTGCCCGAAACTGAACAAAAATCCACCCGAGATAAAGATCCCGGCAAATACTTTCCAGGTAGGGTGATCTAAGGTTTCCACGCTCTGAGTAAAAAAGAACAGGCCGTAAAAAAGGAAGAAGACACTCATGATCACTGTTGTCTTGGATCGTTTATTTCTTCTAATAAGTCGGATGTCATTTTTTAAGAAGGTGCCAAGATTCCCAAACCGATTTAGCCAGGCATAATCCTCGGTTTTGGCTTCGGCCTGCTTGGTGGCTAAGCCGGCATCCAGATACATATGCCTTCTGAAATAAGAAAACGAAGCTAAATACATACCGATTAATAATGCCCATGGTAAAATAGCTGTCCATGGTATTTCATATAAGGCCTGAAATACAGGCTGTGTAAATGCAGTAATATCAAACCATCCGTAGTACTGGCTTACAGCCAGGGCAAGCATGAGTGCGATCAGCGGATAGAAGATGCTATCCAAATTATTCATCATCACATTCAGGAAATTGTTAGCATAAAACAAGGCGAAGATGCCCAGATGCCAGCCAAGTACTCCTAAGGGATCATACCCCTGCGTGATCAGGACAATAGAAAAAGGCACAAAGAAAAAGGCGTGCATAATATTGAAAAATGAAGCCACTGTTTTCCACAGGGAATACTTCACCACATCATTCTTCTTGATGGGTTGGTATAGTAAAGTCCGGATATTCAAAACCGGCATTTTCTGAAACATATATCTCATTACAAGGTCTGCCACCAGGTAATAGATCATAAAGCTGTTCACAATAGTTAGGGGGTCGCCCAATTCCAGATCTTCAATAATAAAATACGCGCCTACACCCAGCATTAGAAAAGTGGCGCAGAAATAAAGGCCTATGAATATTAAAAAAATACTAAAGGCCAAATTAGATTTAAATGCAGCTGCCCGGATAAAAGATTTCCATTGCAGCTTAATAAAATGCTTAAACATAGATGCTGTTGAAGACGTTTGAACGTTAGTGCCGTAAAAGTAAATTTTGTTACATCAATTTCCTATTCTTAAGAAGCGAACTCCTTTTGACAGAATACCTACTTTTGCAAAAAAAATTTGTGAGCGCATTTCATTCATTACGAATTTCCAGGATTGTCCCTAATACACCCAATGCGGTAACCATTTATTTTGATGTCCCTGAAGATCTGAAGTCCGAATTCGACTTTAAGCCAGGGCAGTACATCACAATTCGCTATTTATTGGATGATGAAGATATACGCAGGGCTTATTCTATTTGTAGCTCCAGATCTGATGGTACCCTGGCAATTGGTGTCAAGGAAGTAAAGGATGGAAAATTCTCTGTTCTAGCAAATCGAAAATTGAAGGAGGGGGATTCTTTAGACGTTATGCCTCCGGAAGGGAGATTCATATTTGAATCTTTGGGTAGTCCTCAGAATGTTGTCGCTATTGCCGCTGGAAGTGGTATTACACCTATAATGAGCATCGCTCGGGAAGTTTTGGAGGCACATGATGATAATCGGTTTGTATTATTGTATGGGAACCGGGGGAAAGAGGAGACTATGTTTTACGAGGAACTGGCCGATCTGCAAAAAAAGTATTCCGGCCGATTTTCTCTTCAATACTCGTTTAGCAGGAATTCAGAAGAAGGTGCCCTCTTTGGCAGAATAGACAGCGCAAAGGCTAATTACCTGCTGAAGAATAAATTCAAGGATGTTTCATTTGACTCATTCTACCTCTGTGGGCCTGAGGCTATGATACAAGAGGTCAAATCAACTTTATTGGCACAAGGTATCAAACAGGATAAGATCCTATTTGAGTTGTTCACGAGCCCGGTCGCTGATGAAGTTGAGGTAGCACCTCAAGTGACCGACGATTCCAAAACTACTGTACAGGTAGTTTTAGACGATGAAGAATACACACTCGTCATGAAGCGGAAACAACTATTACTTGATGCAGTGCTGGATGAAGATATTGATGCCCCCTATTCCTGCCAGGGAGGTGTTTGCAGTACATGTATTGCAAAGGTAACAGAAGGCAAAGTAGTTATGGATAAAAATCAGATCCTGACCGATAGTGAAATTGAAGAGGGATATATTTTAACCTGTCAATCGCATCCTACTACGCCTACCCTAAAAATAGATTACGATGATGTATAGGCCTTTACGTCCCAATTCTTTAGGGTTTTCCTAGCATTTTTATACCCTATCTCATAGGCTGAATCGATCTGCTTTTTATCCAGCACCCCAATACCCTCCAATTCGAACGGCTGAAAAAGGGGGTCGCAATGGGTTAATTTTTCCTCGTTCAGGGCATAGATCATAAGTCCGGTTTTATTACAGGGAAGGAAGTTGTATTTAAAGAGTTCGACTGAAAAGAGGTGAGCATTTCATCGATGTTTTTCCTGCTCGCATGCAGTGCTCCTACTTTGGCGCCAATACTAATGCCCGATATAGCCGAAATGGTGAATCCATGTTCCTGCAGCGCCTTAATAAGACCAATATGTGCCATTCCGCCCACATTACCACTGGACAATACTAAGTTGATCTCGTTGCCTGGCTTTTCATTTGATTAACAATCGGTATAGACGCATGAAACTAATGGCTTTTTCTGTTCTTAGTACTATTTAGTCATGAGAAATCAAGTCAATTTACCGACCGGGTAGTTTGTTAGCGAATTCAGAGAGGGGCATAAATACAAAATTGTGCTTTTCAACCTATTAAGAAGGTAATACGCCCTAATATTCACTGATGAAGCCCAGATTTTAACATTTGTTATACAAACCAGGTAGTCGGATAGTCAAAAATCCCATATCGAGGCATTATTCATCCCTTTCTGTAATGAACAGGCATCAATCCGACCAATTAAAAAGGTATATTTATGCCGCTAAAATCGGATCAAGTGACCCCTGAACATTCAAGAACTGCTATTTTACTCTTCGCCAGGACGCCAAAGGCTGAAATACAGCATAAATGGTTGCCAAAAGGGGAATTACTTTATGCGCAGTTCAACGAACATTCACAAAACTTAATTCGCAGGTCAGGAATACCCTTTTTTCACTTTTCGGAGAAAGATCAGCGTGGTAAAAATTTTGGAGAAAAATTTGCCAACGCCATTCAAGAAATTTTTGATTCCGGCTATGATCGGATTATTTCTATTGGAAATGATTCCCCTCAACTGTCTCATGTAGAAATTCGAACTGCGATCCAATCTCTTGAAGATGGAATTCAAGTTTTAGGCCCTTCCAAAGATGGCGGAATCTACCTCCTTGGTCTGTTAAGATCAGAATTTGACAAACAGCGTTTTTTGGAATTCTCCTGGGGACAAAGATGTTTATATGGAGAATTAAAGGAATTTTTGGCATTGACTCCCAAAAATGTGCATATATTACCTGCTTTCTTTGATATAGATAATAGCTCAGATATACCATTTTTACTTAGGTTTTCCAGTTTTATACCTTTTGGTATTATTCAACTACTTCAATCGCTTATTAGTCGCAATAAAATCTCGGAATTTGGTGTGATTTTATCTGAAATCACTCCATTTAATACCCCTAATTCTAACAAAGGATCTCCCGTTAATTTCCCTATTCTGGCCCAGATTTAGGGTCCTATGCCTGTATCTTTTTACAAGCATTTAGAAACTCACACTTACAGAAAGAATAATAACTCTATAAACGCCTTATCTATGGCTAATTCATATTATGATCCTGCTGATCTGCGCAAATTTGGAAATATAACCGAATGGAGCGAAGAGCTTGGCACCAAATTTTTTGAGTATTACGGGAAAGTTTTTGAAGAAGGGGCCTTATCTGCTCGCGAGAAATCGCTAATAGCCCTGGCAGTGGCTCATATTGTAAAATGCCCCTATTGTATTGATGCCTATACCCAAGACGGCTTACAACGTGGGATCACTAAAGAAGAAATGATGGAGGCCGTACACGCGGGTGCTGCCATTGAAAGCGGTGCTTCGTTGGTTCATGCAGTACAAATGATGAACAAACACGATAAACTAAGCATGTAAAACCCACTATTGCTCAGCAATAGTCTGAAATGGTAATAAAATTATGGCTACTAAGTCACTGAAAGCCAGGCAAGAAGTTCTTGCCGATGTTAATAAACAGCTCAATATCCTTGAAAATGGGATTTTTGCTGATGGTGAACTCCCCTATTTTCGGGATAAGATCGCTGAAACTGGTAATTTTCCACTTCGACCTCAAAAACTGGAGATCCTGCAGATCAACGTAGGGTATATGTGTAACCAGGTTTGCGAGCATTGCCATGTAGATGCCGGTCCTGACCGCAAAGAAATCATGACACGGGAGACTATGGAACAATGTCTAAAGGTTATCCGTAAAACAGGGGCACATACACTGGATCTTACAGGGGGAGCGCCAGAAATGAACCCTGATTTTCGCTGGTTTGTTGAAGAAGCAGCCAAAGCAGGCATTCAGGACTTTATCGTACGGTCTAACCTCACTATCATCCGAGCGAACAAAAAATATCATGATCTGCCTCAATTCTTTAAGAAACACAATATTCATGTAGTTTCCTCAATGCCACACTATACGAGGGGAAAAACGGATAAACAACGTGGAGATGGCGTTTTTGACAAATCAATAAAAGCTTTACAGGAATTGAACGCTGTTGGTTACGGACAGCCAGATGGCAATTTAAAGCTTGATCTGGTCTATAATCCATCAGGCGCCTTCCTCCCCGGAGATCAGGCTGCACTTGAACAGGATTTCAAAAAAGCCCTTATGGAGGACTTTGGAATTGCGTTCCATAATTTATTTACCATAACCAATCTACCGATATCCAGATTTTTAGATTATCTAATAGCCTCTGAAAATTATGAAGATTATATGTATGCTTTGGTAGATGCATTTAATCCGACAGCTGTTAGCAATGTAATGTGTACCAATACACTTTCTGTCAGTTGGGATGGTTGGCTATACGATTGTGATTTTAACCAGATGCTTGGGCTTAAAAATGCCAGTCCTGTAAAACATATTAAGGAATACCAGGAAGAAGTGCTGCAAAACCGAAATATTGTCATTTCTCAGCATTGTTATGGTTGCACAGCGGGTGCAGGCAGTAGTTGCCAGGGAACTGTAGCATGATTTATAACAAACCAGATGGTCTTGTGCCCTTGATTTTACCTTTTGAGTTCCTAGTAATAAGGTAGTTAGTCAAATATTCCGTTCGTTTCATCGTTAAAGTATAGGAAATCGACCTAAACGTTGGTTTTCTTAATTAGACCACTTAGTCGGTCTTATTAAAACACCCCATACATGGAACAAACATTGAAAAGATTGGCCACGATGCAGCGATTACAAGTGGCAGGACTCGAATTATTCTATCAAAATGGCTACCACAATACAAGTGTGGATGACATATTGAAAAAGTTAGACCTTTCTAAAGGTGCCTTCTATTATCACTTTAAATCCAAGGAGGAATTCTTTATAAGTATTATTCAAAACCTAATCGTTCAAAAGGTATACAGTGCGCTAGTACAACCGATTGAAGGAAAGGAAGATCCTTTTTCTATAATTGAAAACAGTTTAGATGCGTCCCTTGAAACAGCAGAACATAATTTCTTTGATAATGGGTTTGTCCTCAGCAATTTCATAGCTGAGACACAGGGAAAGGACCCTGAGGTTAATACTTATTTAAATGATATCCTGAAAATCTGGGAGGTAGCTCTAATTACATCCCTTCAAAAAGGCAAATCGGATGGGTATGTAGCCAGACATGTTGATAGTGATGGTGTTGCCGCTTATGTAATATCTGCATATATCGGTATACGCCTCCAAATGGCTTCTGGAAATGCTAAAAACCTTAGATACAAGTTTGTACAGCAGCTACGTGCTTATTTCAGATCATTGGTGCCACAAGCTATACATTAAGCATTTTGATCTAAAATCGCTAAAATCCTCGAAATAATTACTTCTTCCGGGATCGTATTAATAGCTTCTTCATATCCCGCAGGATACGTATTCCCATATATAGAAGTTGGAATTTGAGCGAATGTAGTCCTATCAGCCAATAAACTGTGCTCCTCCGGCTGGCCATAGGGTGCAAATCCCGCAAATGGATGCGTAATTCCCCATAAAGTAAGTGTAGGAACACCAAATATTGCCGACAAATGGCCATTCCCGCTATCCATACTGAGCATCAGGTCTAAATTGCTAATAATCTTCAATTCCTCATCAAAAGAGACCTGCCCTATGAGATTAATACAATTAGGGTATTGGGAACTCCAATGGGCAATAGCCGACTTTTCCTCATCTCCACCTCCAAAACATAGTATAGTACAGTCTAATTGGTCATTTAACCCCTTGATCACCTTCTCAAGCCGAGTCAGACTGTACATTTTCCCCTTATAGGCTGCAAAGGGCGCAATTCCGATCAACTTGCCCTCAAGTTGACCTCTGTCCATGATTTTATTGGGCATTGTACCCTTGGGAAGAATATGGGTGCCTTTTAGGTTAAATGAAAATCCAAGGCCTTCAAACACTTCTTTATACCGTTGCGAGGTATGCTTTAATGGTTTCAATATCTTATTTGAGCTGCGCGTAAGTGCTCTTTTCTCCGATCTTCCCTTATCGATTGCTTTAAACTCAATTGTTTTTACGCCAAAGAAAAGGCGTAATATCTTCGTTCTTAGTACATTATGAAGATCAACAATTGCTTCAGGTTCCAGTTTCCGAATACTCTTATGGAGCCGGAATAACCCTATTATACCTTTATGGGCACCTTCCAGCCTGGCTTCCAGGACATTGACCCCCTCTATTTTATTGAAAATCGGGCTAAATTTGGGCCTGGTCACTAACGTAACTGAATAATGGGGATAGGCCTCAAGGAATGCCATCAATACGGGTACCATAAGAGCCACATCTCCCATGGCCGAAAATCGCAATATAACCAGTCTTTTCGGACGATCAGGAATGTGTTCAGTAGCTTGTCTCACCTTGGCCCTATTTTTGGCCTCTAAGGACAGGGTTCAGCTCATCATCATTGTACATCTTCATTTGTTTGTAAACTTTCATGTACTTCTTTCCTTCGGCTATATCTTCCAGCAGTTGATCAATAGCCAGAGACAGATCTTTTTCCTGTTGTTCAAGAATGTCCAACTTGGCTTTACAACGTTCTTTATGAGCAGGTTCTGCATCGGCGCGTTCTACCTCTTCCCTCATATGATAGATCTTCAGTGTGAGTATAGATAATCTATCAATCGCCCATGCAGGGCTTTCGGTATTAATGGTAGCATTCTCTTTGATCTTCGCATCGTTGAATTGGGTCAGGAAAAAATCGTCAATAATTTCAACCAGGTCTGTTCTATGCTGATTGCTTATGTCTATCCTGCGTTTGATCTCCAGTGCTTTGTTTGGTTCGATCCTAGGATCTCGAATGATATCTTCTAAATGCCATTGTACCGTATCGATCCAGCATTTATTATAAAGCAAATGGGAAATTTCATCCTGGGGGTATGGATTGTTAATGGGTTGATCTACATGATCATCTATATGATAAGTAGCTATTGTTTCCCTGAATATAGGTAGTGCTAAAGCTGTAAACATAGTGTTAATCTTGGCGTCAAAGATACTCCTTATTTCAGAATCCATTCAGTAACAAAGACCAGGAAGGGGGCTAGTACCAAAGCAAATAGCAGAATCTCTTTTAGCTTTTTAAGCTTGAAGACCTCAATATATCTTGCCAGGATCGCTGCCGTCGGAAAAAATGTCAAAATCACTGGATAATACCCTTCAGAGGTTTTGATCAGGGTAATAAAAATTGCTATGATCAAGAAGGAAGCAATAATTCGGACCGAAATTATCCTTCCATGACCAAACCGGGTCAAATTGATAAAGGCAAATAAGGTTGCAAGAATGACAAAGGCCAGAAATAGGTTCAATTTTAACTGACTTAACCAATATGAAGAAAGATTGATCTCAGATGAAATAGAGAATACATAGTGTTCTTGAAGAAATTCAACCCGGTTAGTCAAAACGAGCCAACTTCCCAATATTAAACCAATCGTAAAAAAAGCTACCAGGGGTATAAGCCAGTTTTTAATGCTTTTTGGAGCGTAGAAATAGATTGACAAAAAAACAAGGATCATGAACAAGATAGCCCAGTCATAAAAAAAACTGCTGATCATAATCCATAAACTCGCATCGAAAACCTTTTGTGGCACATTCTTTAAAGTGCGAATGGATATTAACCTCCTGGCGGCCAACAATACAAAAAAGCTACATAGGATGGCATTATTGTCTGTGACTACTTCCGGGAAGAGAACAAATAATAATACGTAAAAGAGTATGGCGTATGAATTTGATTCATTGATCTGATTTCGCCTCACAATAAAGTTGACAAGGAAAACTGTAAATAATAGAAGGCCTATAATAAGCCACTGAATGACCAAAGAAGATGTATCAAAATCAAACTGAAACAACACAAGTTGCACATACCAGTAAAGTATAAACAGGAAGGCAAGTAAAATAATGTAGTTTACGGGCTTGGTTTTACCGAAAACACTTGAAATCATCGCAGCTTTTACTATTTTTGTCAAGTAAATATAACAACAAAGATGCGAGCATTTTTTGAAGCTATTGAAGATTTATTTGTAAACGGATTGTTTTGGCCTTATGATTTTTTCCGGTTTATGGAAAATTGGTGGACTTCAAACACCGTAAATTGGATATTCTTGTTGATCGGCAGCGTAGCCATGGTATATTGGCTATTACAATTGAAAAAATTCATATTGGCTATTACAATTGAAAAAATTCAATGACCTCGGTGAGGAAGATAAGAGCATTACTGCCCATACTTACCTATAGGTCAAATCCAATATCCTTCCTGTAATACATGCCTTCATATTGGAGGCATTTTATATTTGAATACCCTTCTTCAAGGGCTTTCTCCATCGTGTCGCCCTTACCTATTATCGCCATCACCCTTCCCCCATTCGTATAAACAACACTATTTTCTTCCCTAGTACCTGCATGAAACAGCGCTTCGGAATCAAGGTCATCTAGCCCAGTGATAGGCTTCCCTTTTTCATAGGCTTCAGGATAGCCGCCAGAAACAGCCATAATTGTAATCGCATATCCGGGATCAATTTCCAAAGGGTCACTGTCAAATCTCCCTTCTCCAATTGAAACAAAAGTTTCCAAAAGATCTGATTTAATCCTTGGCAGTACAACTTCTGTTTCAGGATCACCTAAGCGCACATTATATTCAATAACATATGGATCCGACCCTACCTTGATCAATCCTATAAAAACAAATCCGATATAGGGAATTCCTTCCCGTTGCAAACCTTTAATAGTAGGTTCGACTATTCGATCAATTATTTTCTGTCTAAATGCAGGCTCATTAAAAGGTACCGGTGAAATCGCGCCCATACCACCGGTATTCAAGCCTGTATCACCTTCGCCAATCCTTTTGTAATCTTTAGCGAACGGTAGTAGTTTATACTTTTCACCGTCTGTTAATACAAAGCAGCTTAATTCTACCCCAGATAAAAATTCTTCCACAACAACAGTAGCGCTTGCCTCCCCGAATTTTGCGTCAAGAAGCATAGATTCCAATTCCGCTTCAGCCTTTACAATATCATCAAGGATCAGTACGCCTTTCCCGGCTGCTAATCCATCGGCTTTTAAAACATACGGAGGGTTCATTTCTTTAAGAAAATCTTTGGCTTGTTGAATTTCTTCTGGCGAAAAACTCTGATAGGCTGCCGTTGGAATATTATGCCTCTTCATAAATTCCTTGGCGTATTTCTTACTTCCCTCTAACTTCGCTCCCATGGCCCCCGGACCTATTACTATGACCTCTTTAAGTGCAGCGTCGTTCGCAAAATAATCATGGATTCCTTTTACCAGAGAAGCTTCCGGACCTACGACAACCATTTGAATTTGTTTGTCGATTACAGCTTTCTTAACTTCATCGAAATCCGTTGGGCTTATTGCTAAGTTAGTTCCCAATTGCTTAGTTCCTGCATTACCAGGTCCAATGAAAAGGTTGTTGAGTAAAGGACTTTGTGCAATCTTCCAGGCTAAGGCATGTTCTCTGCCACCTGATCCCAATATTAGTACATTCATCTTGCAGGAATTTGCGCAAAAATAACGTAAGCCCTGTAAATATGAAGATTAAATTGAAGTGTTTTAATTAAGGCTTATTCCGCGTCGTGAAATCCCGATGTTCTGTTTTCTCCAAATCTTCTTTGGAAAGCATTCTAAAGTAGTCATAGGTTTTTTTCATCCCTTCTTCACGACCTACCTTAGGTTCCCAGCCCAGGATCTCTTTGGCCTTGCTAATATCTGGCTGGCGTTGCAGCGGATCATCCTTAGGTAAGGGTTTGTAAATGATCTTCTGATCGGTACCTGTTAGTTTAATGATCTCCTCAGCAAAATCTTTGATCGTGATTTCATGTGGATTACCAATATTGATCGGCAAACTATAATCACTGAGAAGCAGGCGATAAATGCCTTCTATCTGATCATCGACGTAGCAGAAGGAGCGAGTTTGTAATCCGTCTCCAAATACTGTCAGATCTTCGCCTCTCAAAGCCTGTCCCATAAAAGCAGGGATAACGCGCCCATCATTGAGTCGCATTCTAGGGCCATAGGTGTTGAAAATTCGAACGATGCGTGTTTCTAAACCATGGAATCTGTGATATGCCATGGTAATAGACTCCTGAAATCTTTTGGCTTCATCGTATACTCCTCTGGGTCCGATCGTATTTACATTGCCGTAGTACTCTTCTGTCTGTGGATGTACCTGGGGATCTCCATAGACCTCAGAAGTAGAGGCAATAAGAATACGAGCGCCTTTGTCCTTTGCTAATCCAAGTAGATTGTGTGTGCCTAATGCGCCCACTTTTAAGGTTTGGATCGGGATCTTTAAATAGTCTATTGGGCTTGCAGGCGAAGCAAAATGCAATATGTAATCTAATTTACCGGGGACATGGACAAACTTGGTGACATCGTGATGATAAAATTCAAAAGTGTCCAGTTTAAAAAGATGCTCAATGTTCTTAAGATCACCGGTGATAAGGTTATCCATGCCATAGACATAATATCCTTCCGCAATAAAGCGATCACAAAGATGTGATCCTAAAAATCCGGCTGCCCCGGTAATCAAAATTCGTTTCATCTTCTTTTGGTTTGGCTGTCGTTAGCGCCCGATGGACTCGTAATGAAATCCTTCCGATTGCATTTCCTGTAGATCGTAAAGGTTTCTTCCGTCAAAAATAACATGATCTCCAAGCTTCTCCTTCATAACTGAGAAATTTGGATTTCTAAACATGCCCCATTCTGTACAAATTACCAACGCATCTGCATCCTCAAGCGCTTCATACATACCGGTTGCGAATGATATTGAGTTGCCCAGTTTTCTTTGCACATTCGGCATTGCTTCAGGATCAAAAGCAGTAATCTCAACTCCTTGTTCTAAAAGTTTATCAATGATGTCCAGAGCTGGTGCTTCACGAATATCGTCTGTTTCAGGTTTAAATGCCAGTCCCCACATGCCAATTTTCTTCCCTTTAAGGTCGCCTTTGAAATATTTTTGGATCTTAGGAATAAGAATAGTTTTTTGCTTTTTATTAACGTTGATCACAGAATCCAAGATCGCAAAATCATAGCCGACATCCTTTCCGGATTTGTGTAATGCTTTTACATCTTTTGGAAAACATGAGCCTCCATACCCAATACCTGGGAATAAGAAGCGTTTCCCTATCCTGGAATCAGTTCCCATACCAATCCTCACCTTATCCACATCTGCGCCTACTTCTTCACAGAAGTTAGCAATTTCATTCATAAAAGTGATCTTAGTGGCCAGAAATGAATTGGCAGCATATTTGGTAAGCTCTGCAGACTTCTCGTCCATAATTATGACCGGGTTTCCGGAACGTACAAAAGGCTTATAAAGCTTTTGCATCATTTCTGTAGCTCGAGCAGAGCTAGACCCTACAACAATTCGTTCAGGTTTTAGAAAATCATCTACGGCGAAGCCTTCTCTAAGGAATTCCGGATTTGAGACTACGTCGAAATCGCATCTGGCATTTTTACTAATAACCTCATGAACACGTTCGGATGTCCCAACAGGTACCGTACTTTTATCTACTATTACTTTGTATGATTTGATTAGCTGGCCGATCTCATCAGCAACTCCAAGAACATATTTCAGATCTGCGGAACCATCTTCGTCTTCCGGAGTCGGGAGGGCAAGAAAAATAATTTCTCCATGCTCCAGTCCTTCCTGGAGGGAGGTGGTAAAACTTAATCTGTCGGCTTTTATATTGCGCTCAAATAGTACATCGAGATGAGGTTCATAAATGGGGACTTCCCCATCTTGCATTTGCTTCACTTTACGTTCATCGATGTCAACACAAACGACTTCATTACCAGTTTCAGCCAGGCAAGTACCAGTAACCAAGCCCACGTAGCCGGTCCCAATAACAGAAATTTTCATACTCTAAAATTAAGGTAGTTTGTATCAAGCTTGCAAAGGCCGCTAAATTACGAGCCGCATTCCTGCAAACCAATTAATAGAACGTAAATTTTGACGGAATGTTACACTATCAAAAGAATAACTAATGAGGTTAAAGATTGCTAGTCTTCAGGAAGCAGTCACCGGTCCTCATTGCCCGTCTTTGGATGCTTTTGCTTATCCGGTTTAATTCCAAACTTATCTAATTTTTTGCGCAATCGGATCTTCTGCTTAAGTGTGGCAAAATTATAGTTGTATTTGAAAAATATATATCCCAAGATGACAACACTGCCGACCAAAATCATGACCATCCAAAAATTCTTAGTTGTACTCCCCAGAATAATAAAAAGCAAGACAAATAATAAATTGAAACACCCGATTATAAAGCTGGCTTGTTTATGACTAAGGCCCCAGAAATCTATCAGGACATGGTGTATGTGATTACGATCAGGAGAAAATGGACCCCGTTTATTAACTATTCGAATGGTAAATACTCGTGCTGTATCAAAAAGCGGGACTATAAGAATGGCTATGGCGACCAATGGGGCATTTTCTAACAGGAATGGCAGACTTTCATATGCCTCTGGTTTTAATGCCAAAAATTTTAAGGTTAGGATACTAATGACAAATCCAACGATCAGGGAGCCCGTATCCCCCATAAATATTTTCCGATGAGATGATATGTTGAAGCCAAAAAAAGCCATTAAGATAGCATTCATGGTGATACTTAACAGTGCGAAGAAATATTCCTGAGAGGAATAAAAAATTGTTGTGTAAATGATCAAAATAACAATGCCTACTATTGAGGCTAATCCGTCAATTCCATCAATTAGATTATAGGAGTTGATTATTATGATCATGATGAACATACCTATTGCCAGGTAGAGGTAATAGGGTATA
The DNA here is from genome assembly GCA_947258555.1 of uncultured Eudoraea sp. GTDB lineage: Bacteria > Bacteroidota > Bacteroidia > Flavobacteriales > Flavobacteriaceae > HDS-28. Next base: position 88,643 of record CAMYJF010000004.1, read on the forward strand.
TCATTGATATTCAAAAAGCCATTAAGAGAAAAAATGGTAAAACTTTCATTGGCCAAAATAAAGCTCACGGCTAACGCCTGAGCCATCAATTTGGAGCCAGGTGAAAGTACTACAAGATCATCTTTAAGTCCTACTATGAAAAGGATTGTTAATCCCGGGATTATGTATACCGCTTCATTGTACATATCGCGCCCGTGAATGAAGAAAAGCGCAAATATCAGCGTATAGAAGAAGGCGATCCCCCCTAAAGTAGGAGTCTTGGAAAAGTGTGAGCTCCGTTGATCAGGGTTGTCCATCAGCCGTTTATATTCTACCACTCCAATAATTTTTGGAATGGTTAAATAGATCATTAGAAATGATCCGATGAACAAAGCGATAGCCGTTTCAAGGAAATACACGTTTGGACAGGGTTTAATTAGAGTTTATCAAAGATAATCCTAAATAAAAACTTAAGTAAATTGGTTTGCCTGGAAAATCGTGTCGGTTCCTTTAAAAGGCGGTAGAACCATTCGAGTCCCAGGTTTATGAATATTTTCGGTGCGCGTTTTTTTAAGCCTGAGTATACGTCAAAACTGCCTCCTAATCCCATGTATAAAGCAGGGTATTGGGCAAGGAAGTCTGCCATTAAGAACTCTTGTTTAGGGCTTCCCATGGCAACGAATATCACATCTGGTTGTGAGGCTATAAAATCCTGGATTAGCAGTTGTTCATCTCCTTCTTTAAGAAAACCATTTCTATAGCCAGCTATTCTGATCGAAGGAAAATCTGTTCTGAGTTTTTTGATCGTTTGATTAATTACATCATCTGTAGAACCGATAAAGTAAAAGGAGCGGGAATCAACATAATGTCGTATGATGTCTAGCCAAAATTCAGCTCCGGCGATTTTTGTAGATTTTAACCCCTTTCGGCGCAATGCCCATACGGCCCCAATACCATCTGGATAGCCTATGTTGGCATTGATGATCTTATCTAAATCAGGGTTGGATTTATTGAGCTTTTCTGCATTTAAAGCCACAAGTATCCCTGTTTTGTCATTCAGATATTTTAGTAATTGCTCTTTGGATCGAAAAGCAAATACTCTTTTCCCATTTATAAATTCATATTCTGCCATTATCTTTCAAAAGACTCCATGAAGCATATTTTTTGTTGTCATTTACAATCATAAATGCGGATATATTTATTGTTCTCAAGCATCACCTCCACCTTGATTGATGATTTTTTTAATGATGCCTGCCACACGGCCGCTTTCATATTTCATAGCGGTATTTTGGCAATTTTCTTTCATTTGTTTCTTTTTTTCGTCTGATAATTGAGTATACTTCATTATCTTTTGAGAGAGTGCTTTAGAAT
>CAMYJF010000005.1 GCA_947258555.1 uncultured Eudoraea sp.
GGGGTTATGGCGGATGGGGTTATCCCTATTACGGCTACGGAGGATATGGCTACGGATATGGCTATCATCCTTACTACGGATATAACAACAGATATTCCTATAACCGAAGCAGACGCGGATATTATTCTTCCGGGCTAGCATCAAACAACTTAAGAGGTAGATCCAATACCGGTGTAAGTCGCGGTACTAGCAATGTACGTTATAGAAGCAACAGTGGGCTTTCTAATACGGGGCGTACCAGCATGGCTTCACGTTCGTCAACCCGAAGTAGAAGTAATGTCGCGGGGCGTACAGCAGGCATTGATGGAATTGCTCGAAACAGGGCATATCGTTCAAGTCGAAGCACACGTGCCTTGCCAAACTATAATAGAAGTAGCAGATCAAATCAATATAACAGAACTACAACACCGAGAAGCAGCACCTATCGCCGAGGAACACAGAGTTCTTCAAACAGAAGCAGCTATAGGAGTACTTCTCCTCGTAGATCTACCTATTCCAGGCCTTCCAATTCTTCGAGAAGTTCAGGATATAGAAGTCCGAGTCGAAGTTCTTCCAGGAATTCAGGATACCGATCGAGCCGAAGTGCTCCAAGGAGTTCCGGTTACCGCTCCAGCAGGAGTAGTCCTTCCAGAAGTTCAGGAGTTCGTTCTTCCAGCCGAAGTAGTTCAAGAAGTTCTGGTAGTATGAGAAGCTCCGGAAGAAGCAGTTCAAGATCTTCCGGGATGAGCAGATCGTCTGGAAGCAGAGGCAGAAGCGGCGGACGGCACTAATTCCATCAAAACATAAAACAACACAAAATGAAAAGGATTTTAACTTTCATAATGGTACTGGCATGCGCAGTTGGAAGCGCACAAACTGCAAATGATGTCTTATTATTCAGCCTTGAAGATCAGCAGGGAACAGCCCGATTCCAGGGAATGAGTGGGGCTTTTGGTGCCCTGGGAGGCGATATGTCGGCCTTGAGTATCAACCCGGCAAGTTCAGCCGTATTCAACAATTCTATTTTCTCTGTTACAGGTACCCATTACGAAAAAGAGAATGCCACAACCTATGGCGGCGGATTCCGAAACATAGGTGAAAATCGGGTAGAACTAAATCAATTAGGCGGTGTATTTGTATACAAGAATACGTCTGATTCAGAGTGGAAGAAGATCTCTTTCGCTGTGAACTATGATATGGTTCAACAATTCAATAACGAGATTGCCGTATCGGGAAATAGTGCAGAAGGCATAGACAATTACTTTCTTGCCTTTGCACAGGGCACACCCTTGGGATCGATCCTGATTCAGGGCGATGAGCTCATTGAAGATGCTTATTTAGATATTGGTGCCGGCTCCGGTTTTGGTGCACAGCAAGCCTTTCTTGGATACTACGGAGGTTTGATAGATCCTACAGATATGGACGAAGGAACAAGTACGTATGTGCCTACAGCTCAATATACTTCAGTAAATCAAGAATACAGACAGAGTACTTCTGGTTATAACAGTAAATTCACTTTGAATTTTGCCGGACAGCATCAAGAGAACCTATATGTAGGTGCCTCATTGAATTTTCATACGATATTTTATGACAAGGCAACCTTCCTTGATGAAACCGGTTATGAAGCTGCCTCGCCAGTTCAAAGTACCATCTTTGATAATCTTTTGCATACTGAAGGTTCCGGATTTTCATTCCAACTTGGTGCGATTGCCAAAGTAAATGAAAGCATCCGTCTTGGCGGAAGTTATCAGTCTCCGACCTGGTATCGTTTGACTGACGATACAGCTCAACGGATCGATAGCGACCTGGCAGATGACGAGATCGGTTTTATCGATTTTAATATCATTAACCTATTTGAAGAGTACGAGATCAAAGTTCCAGCCAAATACACAGGGAGTGTCGCATTGGTCTTTGGCCGCGACGGACTGCTCAGCTTTGATTATTCCTATCAGGACATGGCAAATGCAGAGCTTCAGCCCACTTCAGACCCTTCATTTTCAGTTGTAAATGATCAGATCGCAAGCAATTTTGGCGATATAAATACCTTTCGTATTGGAGCTGAATATAGGATTGATGAAGTAAGCCTTCGGGGTGGATATCGCATGGAAGAAAGTCCGTATGTAGATGGTAATACTGTAGGAGATCTTACAGGCTATTCCCTTGGATTGGGCTATTCTTTTGGCGGAAGTCGTTTAGACCTTGGCTTTAACCAATCAGAAAGGGATATCAATATGCCTTTATACGAAGTAGGAATAAGCACCCGTGCGTTCAGAAACCTTGAAAATACCCAGGTCGCCCTTACGTATACCCTGAATTTCTAGCGTTTTAAACTGAAATGACTTCGGATTGTGTTGGCTACTACAACGCCTTCTTCATCCCTGGAATATTCTAGTCGGAACCAGTAATCAGAAGATGGCATGGGTCGTCCGTTAAACGTACCGTCCCAGCCAAAGGTAGCTGCATCTAATTGCTTCAGCAATTTCCCGTAACGGTCAAAAATAAATACAACCGGATTTGTCAGAGTTTCTATACCCAATACATTCCAGTCGTCATGGATCCCATCCCCGTTCGGGGTGAAAAATTTTGGATATCCCACTACAAGGAAAGGAATAGGTTCTGTAGTTCCGCATCCATTCTTATCATTGATCACCAGGGTATTTTCCCCGGGAGGAACGTCTACGAATATCGGAGAATCCTGAAAAGGACCATTATTTATTGAGTATTCATAACTTCCTGTTCCCTGAACAAAGACTTCAATGATATTCCGATCAGACAGATCTTCAATGACATCGATCCTGTCAAGGACCGGTATCCCATAAAAAGTGATCAGGATATCATCCGTTATGACGGTAGCTAATGTGGTTTCAATAGAGACAAAATAGCGTCCGGAATTAGGGCTTGTTACGGTATATGTAGTTTCTGTGGCTCCTGAGGCCAGGACTTGATCGACAACACCATCATCTTCATAATCCACAGACCAGGTAACATTAGCAATATCAGGTCCTGCAGGAGAATTTAATGCACTTAAAACGATATCCGGGTCCCCTTCACAGGCAATTATATCCAAGCCAAGGAATTCGTCTCTTAAGGTACAATCCAGGGCAGTATCCTGATCGGCATCTACAGAAGTTCCTGTAAAAGTTAGTATGTAGGCTTCCGGATCCCCGTCGAAATTTGTATTAAAATTGTTGATCAGCAGATAGTAGATCTCGCCCGCTTGTACGTCTAACCATTCATCATATGTATTCTGGCTTCCCACTAAGGGTGGTGCACCAGCCTGTCCATTTTCCGGGTTGACCCCTATTCCGGTAAATCGTGTAGTATTCACTTCATAGTTACAGCGAATAGGTTGGGCAGTGCCATTGCTGATGCCTGCGCAATCAGAATCAGGGCCGTATAGGGCGAAATCCCATTCTGCCGTAATGATCATACCGGTGGAGGGAAGGGCTTCTATATCAAATCCGATCTGTCCGTCTGTTCCGGCCCGGAATACGAACCAGGAGGTATTATTCTCTATATTGGCAGAACTAACACTGCCTTTTTCTAAACAGCCAGTTTGACGGATAACGTCAGGATCAAAATCATCAATATCTCCACCCCCATCTGCAATTCCAATGATAGGTGCATCTGCACATACAGGAATAGCAGAGCGACAATCAGGCGCATTTTGTGCACTAACGACTATCGTAAAAAGGAAAAATATACTAAGGGATAAGATAAGCAAGCGCATTCTGAGCGGGGCTAACAACTTTGTTTTTCTAGAGTATAACTAAAGCAAGCCTTATTTAGTATGCGGAAAATTGAGTTTTCAGGCCATTATTCGATGAAACGCACACTTGGAAAATCATATGACCGTATATCAGCGTCTTAGTGCAAAGTGATTGCTTATATAAGCCGCTTCTACGCGTTGTCCTTGTACATCCATGTACGAAAGTTTGAACCAGTAGTCAGTCGATGGCAATTCCTGGCCATTAAATGTCCCGTCCCATCCTATACTCTGCCTGTCTAACTCTTTGATAAACATACCATAGCGATTAAAAATATGGACGATAGGTTCCTGAAGGCTTTCCAAGCCTTCGATATGCCAGTAATCATTAGCCCCATCCCCGTTAGGTGTAAAGAACTTAGGAAAACCCACTACTGTGATCTGCGTAGATACCGAACCACACCCTTTAGGGTCATTAATGGTAACGGTATGCAGCCCCGGGGCCACATTACCGAAAATATTGGTGGCCTGTATTGGTCCATTATCTAACTGGTATTCATAGGGCACATCTAATTCTGTCAGGACCTGAACCGTATTATTCTTTTGAAGATCTTCTACGATCACCTGGTCTATGCGAGGTGCCAGTGAGATGGTAACACTCACTGTTTTAGTGATAGAACAATCAACCCCATTGCTGGAGTTAGTAACCGTCAGTGTATACGCTCCGTCCTCACTAACAAAGATACTGGAGGTGTTTTCGCCTGTACTCCACATATAGTCATACGATCCTATAGGAGATAATTCGCCTATTTCAACACCAGCGGTCGATTCGCAGATATATACTTCTGTTTCAATATCCAGTTCCGGTGTTTGCACAACGGTGAGTTCAAAAGATTGAGAGGCATCAAAGCAGGCCGGATTTTCTTGTGAAGTGATCCTGGCGAAAATTTCTACCGTTCCTGCGGCAGGGGAATACAATGCAGGAAGGGCATTTATCCCCAGCTGTGCATCGGTTGCATCCTCGTGATACGAAACGACAAAATCTGCGGGATCCTGGTTCCCCAGTACTTCGCTGTTTTTTACTTCCAGGTTAAAAGTTTCCAATCCCGAGCAACTCACAGCATCTGTAATAGGTTGCGCTACGGGTGAAGGGCTAAAAAATACCTGTGCATCACTGATGAGATTATTTTGTGTGGTACGGATGACCTCCACCCTGTACAAAGCAGAAGTTGTGACGTTAAGTGTAGGACTTGTTTCCCCACTAAGGACCTGAAATCCACTGCCCGTATCAGAATACCAGGTATAGCTGACCACATCATTAGTGGTAGCATCCAATACAACTGGATCTCCTTCACAGGCCGCTAAAGGTGGTCCTAATAAGTTGTTGATAATTGAGCAATCCAGAGCGTCGTATGGATTTGTCACAAAAATCTCACCTGAAAATTGAATAGAGAATCCGGAATTGGTATTGCTAAAATTATTTATCAGCAAGTAGTAATCTTCCCCGGGATTTACATCTAACCATTCCTCATATAAAAAAGTATCGGTATTGCCATTAGGATCTTCACCAACACCCATAAAAGTCTCCAGATCGCGATTGTCGAAGAAATTGCATCGCACCGGATCGCCCAGATTATTGCAATCATCTGTCTGATATAAGGCGAAATCCCAATCCTCGGAGGAATCAAAGCCAATATTGAAGCCCAATTGTCCGCTGGCTCCGGTTCTGAAACGGTACCAGGCAGAATTAGATTCTATAGCCCCGGTAATTGTAGGCTCCAGGCATCCGCTGGCTGCAGCGCCGTTAAAATCGTCTACACCAAAGCCCATAGTACCACTGTTCACCGGTGTATTGTTGCAGATCGGTATTGCATTTATGCAATCAGGCGATATCTGTGCAACTAGTGTCGGGGACAGGGATACGAATAAAAACCAAATAAAGAGGGTTTTCCACCTCATGACAAGATCGGGCTTTGGATTATATAAAAATATGGCTTAGGTGTCCTACGCCCTAAATAATGTTGTGTATGCCCGTAAACACGATATAAAGTGCCATATTATGTATATCTTTGCTCTTCTTTAAAGCCTATTTTTAATGAAATTTGACCCCGATTTAGAAGCACATTTGGATGCCCTCGGAAATGATCATGTATCTACCTCAGAAACTACTCCTCTAAGGCAGGATGCCTTTGTGTTGAGTGATGAAGAAAAAATTGAACGGATCAGGGAAAATATCAGGGAAATAATGCTCACCCTGGGCATGGATCTGGAAGATGATAGTTTGAAGGGAACACCGCAACGTGTGGCTAAGATGTATGTTAAAGAGATCTTCGGTGGCTTACACCCAAAAAGACAGCCAAAACCATCTACTTTTAAGAACAAATACAAATACGGCGAAATGCTGGTTGAAAAAAACATTACCGTCTATTCTACCTGCGAGCACCATTTACTTCCGATAGTTGGAAAAGCACATATTGCCTATTTGTCCAGTGGAACCGTTATTGGTCTTTCCAAAATGAACAGAATAGTGGATTACTACGCAAAACGTCCACAGGTTCAGGAACGTATGAATATCCAGATCGTCAAAGAATTGCAAAAAGCCCTCAATACGGAAGATGTGGCCTGTGTGATCGATGCAAAGCACTTATGTGTGAACTCAAGAGGCATCAAAGATGTTGATAGCAGTACCGTCACAGCTGAGTATGGCGGTAAATTTAAAGAGGAATCGGTCAGAAGAGAATTTCTGGACTATATTAAACTGGAAACGAATTTCTAATATCGCCCGATCTATGCAGCTGTACACCAGCCAGAAGCTTCAGGTTCATAATTCCTTATCAGGCAAAAAAGAAGATTTCATTCCTTTGAATGAAGGCCATATAGGGATGTATGTATGCGGTCCAACCGTGTACAGCAATGTGCATCTGGGCAATTGCCGGACCTTTATGTCTTTTGATATGATCTTCAGGTATCTGAAGCATCTTGGATATAAGGTTCGTTATGTGCGAAATATTACGGATGCAGGGCATCTGGAGGATGAAGGGGAACAGGAAGATAAGATCTCCAAAAAAGCACGCCTGGAGCAATTAGAGCCTATGGAAGTAGTACAGCGGTATACCGTTGATTTTCACCAAATTCTCGAAAAATTCAATTTCTTACCCCCGAGTATTGAACCCACAGCAACCGGACACATCATTGAGCAGATAGAGATCATCAAAGATATCCTGGATAAAGGATATGCCTATGAAATGAATGGCTCTGTTTATTTCGATGTAAGCAAGTTTAATAAGACATATTCCTACGGTAAATTAAGCGGCAGAAAGCTTGAAGACATGATCACCAATACACGCGATCTGGCTGCGCAGGATGAAAAGCGGAATCCTCAGGATTTTGCCTTGTGGAAAAAGGCCGAGCCTCAGCATATTATGCGCTGGCCCTCTCCCTGGGGTGATGGCTTTCCGGGATGGCATTTGGAATGTACTGCCATGAGCACAAAATACCTCGGCGAAACATTTGATATTCACGGCGGCGGTATGGATCTGAAATTTCCGCACCACGAAGCAGAGATCGCCCAGGCTGAAGCTAGCTATGGGAATTCGCCGGTTCGCTACTGGCTTCATACCAATATGCTTACTTTGAACGGCAGGAAAATGGCCAAATCTACCGGCAATAATATCCTGCCCAATGAAATATTTAGTGGAGAGAATAAAATATTAAGTAAGGCATATAGCCCATCTGCCGTTCGCTTTTTTATGATGCAAGCCCATTATTCCAGCATTCTGGATCTAAGTGATGATGCCCTCCTGGCTTCCGAAAAAGGTTATTTGAAGCTAATGGATGCCATGAACCAGTTGGCTGATCTGCCTACAGGCAAAACCACAGATTTTGATATTGCCTCGTGGAAGCAAGAGTGCTACAAGGCAATGAATGATGATTTCAATACACCTGTCCTTATCGCACAACTTTTTGAAGCCGTACGTCAGACAAACCTCATTCATGATGGTCAGGTGTCCATTACCGAGGAAGACAAGCAGGAATTAATGCAGAATATGTCTGTTTTTGTATATGAGATCCTTGGCTTAGAGAATAACCAAAATACGGGCCAGGATAGAGATACCCTTTCAGGCCTGGTAGATCTGTTGATCGAAATCCGTAATTCTGCCCGTGCCAATAAGGACTTTGCTACCTCTGATAAGATCCGGAATGATCTGGCCAGTTTGGGCGTTCAACTAAAAGACGGCAAAGAGGGTACCTCTTTCAGCATTAAGTAATTCCGGTCGGTGTACGGCTACTACGCAAATGACCTTCAAAAAAATACTAATAGCTCCGTTTGTTTTTCTGGTTAGGGCCTACCAATTGCTTATTTCCTCCTGGACACCTGCCAGTTGCCGATACAGCCCTACCTGCTCACACTATACACTAGAGGCATTACAAAAACATGGTTTATTCAAAGGAGGATGGCTGGCTATAAAAAGAATTGCGAGTTGTCACCCATGGGGAGGCCAGGGTTATGACCCCGTTCCCTGATTCCCATAACTTGGCAAAATGTTAGGGAACTCACTTCACTTGTCAAGCACCTATTTTAGTATCTTAGCGGCCAAATCATTTTTCAAATGTACTTTTTAGGTTTCAACTGGAATCCCGCAGACACTCTATTCTCCATTGGTGTCCTACAAATAAAATACTACAACTTACTTTGGATCATAGCTTTTGGTGTGGGTTGGTATATCATGAAACGTATCTTTAAAAATGAAAACCGACCTATAGCACATTTAGATTCCCTTTTTGTCTATACCGTTTTAGCTACCATGATCGGAGCGCGGTTAGGCCATGTTATTTTCTATGACTGGAGCTATTATAAAGACCATTTGGTCGAGATCTTTTTACCTATTCGTGAACGAACAGGCAGCAGTCTCTTTGGACTGATCAATGGCTACGAATTCACGGGATTTGCCGGTCTGGCCAGCCATGGAGCTGCCATAGGGATTATTGTGGGCATGTACCTGTTCGTAAGAAAATATAAGGACTTCACCTTGCTAAATGTTTTGGATAGAGTTGTCATCCCAATTTCCCTGGGCGCTTTTTGTATCCGACTCGGAAACTTCTTTAATTCTGAGATCAATGGTAAGATCGTCGACTCGGGCTTTGCATTTGCCACAAGATTCATCAGGGATTCTGATGATATGCCAGCTAGCAGAGCATTGTCCATCACAAAAGAGAAGACAGTTAATGCGGCATATAATGCTATAGAAAATAATCCTGAATTCGCTTCCTATTTAGAGGCGATCCCCTACAGGCACCCGGCACAACTCTATGAAGGTATTTGTTATATCGGGGTTTTCCTGATCTTACGGCATTTCTATTGGAAAACTGAAAAAGGGGCCAAACCCGGATTTCTGTTCGGGCTGTTTCTCGTTATGCTCTGGACGATACGCTTCCTTGTAGAATACGTCAAGAAGAGTCAGGGTGGTTTCGAGGAAAGCCTGGGGCTTTTCTCAACAGGCCAATGGCTGAGTGTCCCTTTTATTATGATCGGACTTTATTTCGTATTCCGTAAAACAAAGTAACAGTGATGTTCAAATTTCCAAACTCTTTTTACTATCTCCTGGCTTTTTTTCTTTTCTTTTCTATTGCCTGCAAGGAAGATAAGAAAGTGGTGAAAACCGAAGTCATTAGTTTTAAGAAAGAAGGGGATCTCAGTATTTATAAGGGCGAATCAGATAGTCTTATCACAAAGTTGGATATTGAGATCGCCAGCACTTCCTATGAAACACAAACCGGACTGATGTACAGGGATGGCATGGAAGACAACCAGGCTATGCTCTTTATTTTTGGCGAACCGGCCTATCATTCCTTTTATATGAAGAACACCCGGTTCTCTATCGATATCATCTTCATCAATGATCAATTGCGCATCGCCAGTTTCAAGGAAAGGGCCAAACCCATGGACGAGAACGGACTGTCTTCTGAAGTGCCGGTACAGTACGTCCTGGAAGTAAATGCCGGATTGGCCGAACAATGGCAACTGGAAATAGGAGACCGTATCTCTTATCAGGAGACCAATTAATTCTACACATGCTACTCGACGGGCACAAAACAGATCGACTCCATTTTCGGAAGCTTGTTGAATCCGACTTTCAAAATTGGCTTCCATTTTTTAAGGATCCTTCAAGCACAGAATTTTGGGAAGGGATCCCCAATGATCCCGTGGAGGCCTGCACAGAGCAATTCAATCGGCAATTTGAAAGATATGAGAAGAAGATCGGAGGCATGAACGCTCTGATAGATATCGCCTCAGGTAAATTAGCCGGAATTTGTGGTCTCTTACTGCAGGAGTTCGATGGCAGGAAAGAATGGGAGATCGGGTATTCCCTGATGCCCGAATTCAGAGGCAAAGGCCTGGCGACTGAAGCCGCCCAGTATTGCAAAGCTGTGGCTTTTGAAAAGAAGCTAGCACCAAGTTTGATCTCCATGATCCATGTCGCCAATCTTCCCTCTCAAGCTGTAGCCGAGCGTAATGGCATGATAAGAGATTCGCAAACGATCTACAAAGGAAACCCCGTTTATATCTACAGGGTTTGGCCCTGAATTCCAAAATGTATCTTTGTTTATATGGGAAAAGAACATTGGGCCATATTCGTAACAAATAGTTCAAAGGTTGCCGACTTTACTGAGAAGCTTCTAAAAGGTAATCCTCCCGAAGAACTCCGGCATTTCCGTAGAAAAAGAGGTGTCTTGTTTTCACAAAAAATGGTTGATGTTTTTATTGAAGAAGAATCTAAACACGATATAAAGATCCTCAACCAGGGATCCGGGCAACTACTGAAAACCTACTCGAGTGGAGAGCGTAAAAAAGCGCTACTAACCTATTTGCTTGATCAAAACCCGGAATTTATGATCCTGGATAATCCCTTTGATAATTTGGATCAAAATAGCCAGCAGGCATTGAGCGTATTACTAGTAGATCTATCTCGTAACTTATCACTTATACAATTGATTTCTCGCAAAGGGGATGTACTTCCATTTATCAGCCAATATGGTCAATTGAATAATGGCAAATTTGAAGTTGTCGGTGATCTCAACATCGATCAAGGTTCAGCTGATGAAATCTCAAAGTATGATATTCCCCAGCCACTGGAATCCTGGACGTATCCTCATGAATTTCTTGTCAGAATGCGAAAAGTTACTGTATCGTACGGCGACAAGAAAATTGTTGCCGATATTGATTGGGAAATACGCCCCGGGGAATTTTGGCAACTTGCCGGGCCTAATGGAAGCGGTAAGACTACCTTGCTTTCATTGATCACCGGTGATAATCCTAAGGCCTACGGTCAGGATCTTTTTTTATTTGGCTATCAAAAGGGGCAGGGAGAAAGTGTCTGGGATATCAAAGAAGTGTTGGGATATTTTACGCCTGCCATTACTGATCGATTTCGAGGTTATCACAGCCTGGAGCACATGCTTATTTCAGGTTTATTTGATTCGATCGGACTCTATGTACAACCCTCAAAACGGCAAAAGCAATTGGCCTTGGAATGGCTCCGTCTTCTGGGAATGGACCACCGGGCTCAGGATCTATTTGCTTCCTTGTCGACAGGTGAAAAAAGATTGATCATGTGTGCACGGGCTATGATCAAGCATCCGCTGCTTCTGATCCTTGACGAACCTACTGCAGGCCTGGATGATAAGAGTGCGGCCCTGGTCGTTGATCTTGTCAACAAAATGGCTAAGAACAGCATGTCGGCTATCGTATTTGTTTCACATCGCAAGGAATCTGGACTCAATCCAGATCATACTCTGGAGTTGATTACAAATACTCAAGGATCCCGAGGAATTGTAATATAATCACTAACATATCACGCTTTGGGCGTCGTAATATCTTCTTTTTTAACTCTTTAAATAGAAATTATTCATTAATTTAACAATGCTATAGTTTTTTTAAAGTTCCCTGCAATGCCATTGGAGTTATCACATAGAATTCATCCTGAATATTTAGAAGTTGAGGTCAATGGTCAGCGCACCCTTGGTATGGAATTTGAAGAATCTATTTCTTTGTGGTCTAATGTCTTTTCGATCAGCAAAAAACAGGACATGCAAAATATCCTTGCACATAATCGCGCCCAAGGCAAATTTCCAGTCAAGGCGCAGATCAATCTTTCCTTTAAGATCCAGGAGATCGGATGTACGCCTGCTCATCGGATCGCCGTGATAGCTTATAACGGTGAAGTAACCAAAAACTCTCAACTTATTGTCCGATTCATGCAAAGCAAAAACTACACCATCCAGTTTTTCAAAAACAAGGAAAAGGCTAAGAGATGGCTGTTAAGAGAAAAGAAAAGGTCTAAAATACTTGATCTATTGGATTCCTTTGATTAGCGTTCAGTAGTTTACAATATTATACACTTTTGCTAAATTTGTCTATACGTACATTAGTACGTTTAATGTTGATTTATCTCTACCCTTTTTTAGTATGGCTTTAATATTATCACACGAAGTTCACGAAGATTATCTGGAGGTCGAAATAGCTGGTAAGCGAGTACCGCAATTGGAATATGAAGAATCACTAATTCTGTGGAAAAGTGTTTTCGAACTATGCGAAAAATACGACAAGAAAAATATAATGGTCAAATTAAAGGCCCGTGGACGAATGCCCATGAGAGGAAGGATTACCTATGCCTTTAACTTGGAAGAGATAGGTTGGCAAAAGCACCACAAAGTAGCGGGAATTACATTGACATCGCAAATAAAAAACGATGCCCCACTCGTTGTCAAATTTGCAAATAGTGCAGGTTATAACGCCAAATTATTTTCCAATGAAGCGGATGCCTTGGACTGGCTCTTGAATGATCATATCGAATTAAGTTTTCAAAGTGATACTACCCTAAAGGAATAAGTAAGCCCGGCTATGCTGAAGCCTTCTCTGCGGCCATGATCTTCTTCCGCAAAGTGTCGAACATTACAGGAGTCGCAATAAACACCGAAGAATATGTACCCACGATCACACCTACGATCATGGCAAACATAAACCCTCTCAAGGTTTCCCCTCCAAAAATGAATATGGACAGAAGAACAACCAAGGTAGTCAGCGAGGTGTTTAATGTCCTGCTCAACGTACTATTCAGGGCCAGGTTTATGTTATCGCCGGAACGCCATCCTTTTTCATTGACAATTTCACGTATCCGGTCAAACACAACCACTGTATCATTCAGGGAATATCCGATCACCGTAAGAATCGCAGCAATAAAGGCCTGATCTATTTCCATGCTGAAAGGCATGATCTGGCTCGTAAGGGAAAAGATCCCCAGTACGATCAATACATCATGGAATACTGCGGCTACAGCACCCAATGAAAATTGCCATCTTCGGAACCGGATCAATATATACAAGAAAACAACCGCCAGGGAACCTATTATGGCCCACAAGGCATTTTTCTTTATATCATCGGCAATCGTCGGACCTACTTTCCTATACTTCATTACGCCAACATCCCCATTGGATCCGCCCGGAATGAAGTCGTTATATGTAGTTCCTTCCGGTAAGTATTTTCCAAGTGAAGTGAATAAAATGCCCAGGATCTCATCATCTACTTCTGTTCCCTGAACATCTACTTTATACTTGGTGGTGATCATGATCTGATTGGCATCACCAAATGTCTTGGCACCAGCACTTCCCAGAACGTCTGTGAGTTCTGCAGTGATCTCAGAAGGATTCACAGCGTCAATAAATCTTACCTGGTAATTTCGTCCTCCCACAAAATCCACACCCTGATCCAAGCCACGTGTCACTAGTGAGAACAGTCCCACAGCGACCAAAATACCTGAGATCACATAGGCGATCTTTCTTTTGCTAAGGAACTTAATAGACAGGTTACGGAATAGATTTTTCGTGATTTTGGTGGAAAAATCCAGTTTCCTCCCTTTGCCTGCCACATAGGAATCAACCAATAATCGGGTAATAAATATGGCGGTGAAGAGGGATGTAAGTATACCAATGATAAGAGTCGTAGCAAATCCTTTGATCGGACCGGATCCGAAGATCAGTAATATGATCGCGGTCAATCCTGTCGTGATATTCGCATCGAGAATTGAACTTAAGGCATTGGCAAAACCATCAGCGATGGCCTGACCTTTTCCTTTTCCTTTAGCTATCTCTTCCTTGATCCGTTCAAAGATGAGCACGTTGGCATCTACGGACATACCGATAGTCAACACAATACCGGCTATACCCGGTAAGGTAAGTACGGCCCCCAGGCTAGACAGCACACCGAAGATCAAAACAATATTAAAGACCAGCGCTATATCCGCAAATATTCCGGCTTTGCCGTAATAGAAAATCATCCAGATAAGGACGAAGATCATGGCGATCAGGAATGACATAAATCCGCTGTCTATCGCTTCCTGTCCGAGCGATGGCCCAACCACAAAGGAATCAATGATCTCCGCAGAAGCAGGTAATTTACCCGCCCGCAAGACATTGGCAATATCTTTAGTTTCATTAACCGTGAAAGTACCCGTGATCTCTGAGCTTCCACCGGAAATACCCCCTACTTGTGATACCCCTGGGGCTGTATATACTTTATTATCAAGAACGATCGCAATTCCAGTATTATTAAGATTGGCTTCACTGGTCAGCTTTTCCCATTCTTTAGCACCAGAAACGTTCATATCCATGCCTACGGCCGGACGATTAAATTGATCGAATTGATCTCTGGCATCGCTCACTACATCGCCACTGATCCTGGGGATCGCATCGCGGTTAGATTTTAAAGCAAACAAGGAGGCAACTTCAGTGCCCTTTGATGGACGTTCCCATAAAAATTTTGTGAATTGCACAGAACCCGGTAAAAGTCTTCTTATCTCAGGTTGACGTAACCATCCGCCTATCTCGGCTGTATCTTTTATGGCAGCAACTCCAACAGCAAATCCGGGACCACTTAATTGGAGTTTCTCAAAAAGCGGGTTTCTGTCTGTTGCAAGGTCAAGTGAATCCTGTATGACATCAGACAGCAGCGAATCTATTTCTGTAGCCTCCTTTACAGGCTCTTCTTCATCCGCCTCCAATTGTTCTTTTAATACAGTATTGGCCTGGATAAAGAAATTGATCAGATCCTGATTCCCGGGCTCATAGGTTTCCCAGAATTCTAATTGAGCTGTACTGGAAAGCAGGTCTTGTGCCCGCGCAATATCGCGGGCGCCTGGTAGTTCTACCAAGATCCGGCCTGAAGTTCCTTCCCGCTGGATATTTGGCTGGGTTACCCCAAAGCCGTCAATACGTTCCCTTAATACTTCAAAAGCAGAAACGACGGATTCATCGATCTTCCTTCGGATGATCGGTTTAACCTCATCATCTGTCATTTGAAAATTTACCTCATCACTTAACCCTTTATTGGCAAAGATGTCCGGAGAGGCCAACTTGGTATCCCCCTGTATCGCTTCAAAAGCATCAAAGAACAAGTCAAGATAGGTATCATCACTGCTCTTGGATAAGACATCTGCATCTGCAAGAGCCTTATTGAATATCGGGTTCCTGGTATTGCCGGCAAGTCCTTTTAAGATATCTTTTACCGAGATCTGCAGGGTTACATTAATACCCCCCTTTAAGTCAAGCCCCTTATTGAGCTCCTTCTTTTTTGCATCCTCGTAACTGGTGAAACCCAGGATGGGATTTTTGGCAATAGAATCGAGGTAACTGGCCTCCAATACTTCCCGCTTTGCCACATAGTCTTCCTCAGAGGTAGCAATAGCATTTGCAGCATAACGCTCTGCATCTGTTTCCAGCTTACCTGTGATGAAGGTATAGGAGAGTTGATATATACTTACAATCCCAAAAAGGAAGGCAAACAGCCTGATTAGTCCTTTATTCTGCATTTGAATCTTGATTTAATGACGTAGGTAAACAGCGTGCAAATATATCATTTCCCTTAGGAAATGCCAATAAAAGTACCCTAATTATCAGGGGTTGAACGGGGTCATACCGTCCAATTCGATCTTGTGCATCGCTCGGGTAAAACAGCTTACAATTTTAATAAGCCATTTGTTTTCTTCACGCCTTCAGCACTCTCTTTTAACTTGGCACTTTCTGCATCATCCAATTCGATCTCTACGATTTTTTCAATTCCGTTTTTCCCTAAGATCACCGGAACACCAATGCATATATCGTTTAGGCCAAACTCACCTTCCAGATACGTTGAACAAGGGAACATTTTCTTTTGGTCACAAGCAATGGCCTGAACCAATCCGGATACGGCAGCTCCAGGTGCATACCAGGCACTGGTGCCAAGTAATTTTGTAAGGGTAGCACCTCCAACCTTCGTGTCTTCTACTACCTGTTGTAATCTTTCTTCGGATAGGAATTCAGATACTTTAACGCTATTTCGCGTCGCATGTCTTTTTAAAGGAACCATACCTTTATCGCTATGACCCCCGATTACCATGCCGTCAACATCGGATATTGGTGCACCAAGTGCTTCGGCCAATCGAAATTTAAAGCGAGCGCTATCCAGGGCACCTCCCATCCCTATGATCCTGTGCCTTGGAAGATCTGTGATCTTATGGGTCAGGTAGGTCATGGTATCCATAGGATTGCTCACCACGATGAGGATGACATTTGGTGAGTGTTCAATCAGGCTGGTTGCCACAGTACGAACGATACCGGCGTTAATCCCAATTAATTCTTCACGAGTCATTCCAGGCTTTCTTGGAATTCCGGAAGTGATCACGGCTATGTCGCTATTTGCAGTTTTAGTATAATCGCTTGTCGTTCCAGTAAGTGTAGTGTCAAATCCATTTAAGGAAGCTGTCTGCATCAAATCCATGGCCTTTCCTTCGGCATAGCCTTCTTTGATATCTAACAATACTATTTCAGAAGCAAAATCCTTAATGGCAATATATTCGGCGCAGCTGGCTCCTACGGCTCCTGCACCAACAATAGTAACTTTCATAACATGATCTTTAAAGTGGAAATTCGCGGGCAAAAGTACAGCTTTTGAGCTAAAAAGACTACAGAAAGTAGATATTCCCACTCTGGATATTCTTCTGATTTACGAGCCATAAAAAAGAGATCTGTTAAAAAGATGTGCGTTTCATCGAAGATATAAAGAGGAAGCATGCCGTTCATCGATTTTTCGCAATATGCCTCCTGAAAAGACCGTTTATAATGCAAGTTCCAAATCAGAAAATACCTACAAAATTGAAACGAACTTATGCTTTTTTGGCAATTCTTGCCATCCTCTTAGGTAGCAATTGTTCGGAGATCCCCGAAAATACAGATCCCGTTTTGGGCATTTGGTATAAGGCGGGTACGATTTCTTCGACAACTAATAATCCCATCACTAAGGAGGAATGGATCTTCAATGATGTCTATTTGGGCAGGTATCAGGTATACACGAATAATGAAGTGACTTTTTACACCGACTTCAGTTGGGAACAAGAAGACGGATTATATACACTAAAATATCCCGGTACGGAGAAAAATCCTCAACAAGCGAGGATGGTGAAAATGGAGGCACAGGAAGTGCTACAAGATGAAGAAGGAAACGTACTGGCTCTTAGAGAGTAACCCCCTAATTTTTCCATATCTTTCTTTAAAACGGCCTTGCTATGGGGCCGTTTTTCTTTTGGGATTAGGCATCAATATTGGCGTACACTGCATTCTTTTCAATGAATTCCCTTCGGGGTGGAACCTCATCGCCCATTAACATGGAAAAAACCCTGTCAGTTTCTGTCGCATTATCTATTGTAACCCGCCTTAAAGTTCTGAATTTAGGATTCATCGTAGTGTCTGCCAACTGATCTGCATTCATTTCACCAAGACCTTTGTAACGCTGAATGTTAGCACCTCCACTCAGTTGCTCTACAATAATGTCTCGTTCCTGATCAGACCATGCATATTGCTTCTTAGATCCTTTTTTAACAAGGTATAGAGGAGGCGTGGCGATATATACATGTCCCTGTTCTATCAATTCCCTCATATATCGGAAGAAGAATGTGAGGATCAGTGTTTCAATGTGGGAACCATCCACATCGGCATCACACATAATGATCACTTTATGATATCGTAATTTTTCAAGATTTAGGGCTTTACTATCTTCTTCAGTGCCAATAGTAACCCCCAGTGCCGTGTATATATTCTTTATCTCTTCATTTTCAAACACCTTGTGCTGCATGGCTTTTTCCACATTCAGGATCTTGCCCCTTAACGGCAGGATAGCCTGAAAGCTACGCTCTCGGCCCATTTTAGCCGTACCCCCAGCAGAATCTCCCTCAACAAGGAAGAGTTCGCATTTGGTTGGATCCTGTTCGGAACAGTCTGCCAGTTTACCCGGTAAACCTCCACCACTCATGACATTCTTACGTTGCACCATTTCACGTGCCTTGGTGGCGGCATGACGCGCCTGTGCGGCCAGGATCACTTTCTTAACGATCATTTTAGCATCATCCGGATGCTCTTCAAGGTAATTTGTTAGCATTTCGGATACAGACTGACTGACCGCAGAAGATACCTCCCGGTTTCCAAGTTTGGTCTTTGTCTGACCTTCAAATTGTGGTTCGGCCACTTTTACAGATACAATGGCTGTCAGGCCTTCTCTAAAATCATCACCCTGAACTTCGAATTTCAACTTGTCAAGCATGCCCGAATTATCGGCATATTTCTTTAAGGTTGAAGTTAATCCCCGGCGAAAGCCCGATAGATGCGTACCTCCCTCATGTGTATTGATATTATTGACATAGGAATGCAGGTTTTCCGTATAACTGGAATTATAGATCATTGCCACCTCTACAGGAATATTATTCTTTTCTCCTTCCATAGAGATCACTGTACTAATCAATGGTTCTCGATTGCTATCCAGAAACCGAATGAATTCAGGCAGTCCTTCTTCCGAGTAGAAGGTGTCAGAAATAAATTCCCCTTTCTCATTTTTATGACGATTATCCGTAATGGTAATCGTTATACCCTTATTGAGGTAGGCCAATTCACGCATTCGACCGGAAAGGGTTTCATAATTGTATTCTATGGTCTGTGTAAAGATCTCCTCATCCGGGTGAAAGGTGATGATGGTTCCCGTTTCCTTAGAGGTACCTACGCTTTTAACAGGATACATGGTTTTACCACGTTCATATTCCTGCTCCCAGACTTTACCTTCCCTGTGTACAGTTGCTTTTAGATGATCAGACAGGGCATTTACCACTGAGACCCCAACTCCGTGCAAACCACCGGAAACTTTGTACGAATCTTTATCGAATTTACCTCCTGCACCAATTTTGGTCATTACCACTTCAAGGGCAGATACCCCTTCTTTTTTGTGCAGGTCTACAGGTATGCCCCGACCGTTATCAGTAACCGTAATTGAATTATCCTCATTAATGACAACCTGGATGCTATCACAATAGCCACCCATGGCCTCATCGATCGAATTATCTACTACTTCATAAACCAAATGATGTAGTCCGCGAGTACCTATATCCCCTATATACATAGAAGGTCTCATCCTTACATGTTCGATCCCTTCCAAGGCCTGGATACTATCCGCAGAATACTGGTTATTTTTTCCCTCTTCGCTCATACCAAAAAATATCGTTTTTTCTTACTGATTTTGCAATCTTACAAATATAAGCAATAGCCTATGAAATATAGGGTTTTGGCATATTATTAGCATTGAAGTTATTAACAGAAATTTGTGAAAAATTATCTATTATTTTACTATGATTTTTAATGGAACGTCTAAGAAGTTTATATTTCTTTCAGGCCATGACATTTGTTAGGTTTTTGAAGGTTCTCTTGCCATACATTTGCATAAGAAATTTCACCCTCTAATGGCCGATTCCAGAACCGCCTCCATCAAGATATTATCCGATATACAAAGGGTAATAGATGTCCAAAGCAAGATCATCTATTTCCTGCTCAGTATTATCTTCTCTTTTAGCCTGACGTATTTCCTATATGAACCTGTCATGAATATGGCCCAGGTTTATGTTTTGTTCGCCCTATTCCTGGCAATCGGACTATGGATCACCGAGGCCATACCCCCATTTGCCGTGGGCCTGCTTGTCTTTGGATTTCTAATTTTTGCCATGAATAGTTATTATTCTGAGGTAGATCCAAGCAATGTTCAATCGCATTATGCCGAATATGTCAATTCATGGTCAAGCAGCGTGATATGGTTGTTATTAGGCGGGTTTTTTATGGCTGAAGCGATGAGTAAGACAAAATTAGACCGAACCGTCTTCCGACTTACGGTTTCGAATTTTGGTACGATCCCCAAAAATATTCTGCTGGGGCTGATGTTGTCTACTGCGATATTTTCTATGATCATGTCAAATACAGCAACAACAGCGATGATGATAGCCTCCGTAATGCCTTTTATAAATAGCCTGGATAAAGACTCGCCTTTTTCCAAGGCCATGCTGATAGGAATTGCCGGCGCAGCCTCTTTGGGAGGGATGGGAACGATCATCGGTTCACCACCAAATGCAATTGCCGTGGAGGCTCTGAACAATCATGGTATCGATGTGGGTTTCCTGGAATGGATGATGGTTGGTTTTCCTATTGCCTTGCTATTAGTCTTCCTGTTCTGGCTGGCCCTGACACGAAAGTACATCCCTAAAAAGAAGCGGATGAAGATCATCCTTGAAGAGGAAGAAACTGCCGGTTCTGAGGAGTTGCACAAGATCGATAAACTTAAAAAGAGGGTGGTTTTGGGCGTCCTGTCACTTACGCTGATCCTGTGGCTAACAGAAAACCTGCACGGTATACCTGCCTCTGTAATTTCCTTATTACCCATCATTCTGCTCACCATGTCTGGGATCATTACCGGTGATGATGTTCGAAAACTCCCCTGGGATACACTTATGCTGGTAGCCGGTGGACTCGCCCTTGGACTTGCAATCAAGGAAACTGGATTGGCCAACTTTTATATTGACAAGATCGAACATGGCGATCTAAATATTTATGTATTGCTCCTCGGTTTTGGATTTCTGACTATGATCTTTTCGAACATAATGAGTAATACGGCAACAGCCTCCGTCTTAATTCCAATAAGTATTATTCTATCCTATGACAACCCTATCGTATTGCCACTGGTGATCGGGCTCTGTGCTTCTACGGCCTTATTCCTGCCAATTTCCACACCGCCAAATGCCATTGCTTACAGTACCGGCAAGTTGCAACAACGAGATTTCTCCTATGGCGGTATTGTGATCGGAATTGTCGGCCCGATAGTAATTACCGGACTCGTGTTGATCCTGGTCACATTTTTATAGGCAACCCCGTAATATGTTCATTCAAAATCAGCTGATATAGGCATCATCATGGACATGAGCCACGGCTCTCCCCGATGGATCATTCATGTTCTTAAAAGCCTCATCCCATTCTAAAGCAATTTTTGTGCTGCAGGCTACAGAAGCTTCTTGAGGTACACACAAGGCTGCAGCATCACTAGGAAAATGCTCTTCAAAAATCGACCTATAATAGTATTCTTCCTTGTTCTGGGGTGTTTGGATCGGGAAGCGGAATTGGGCATGTGTCAGTTCTGCATCTGATACTTCATGGTCCACCAATTGCTTTAAGGTATCGATCCAGCTATAGCCTACCCCATCCGAAAATTGTTCCTTCTGCCTCCAAGCAACACTTTCAGGTAAGTAGTCTTCAAAAGCCTTTCTTACCACCCATTTCTCCATACGCTCGCCATTGATCATTTTATCTTGAGGGTTGATCCGCATAGCTACATCCATAAATTCCTTGTCCAGGAATGGAACCCGACCTTCAATACCCCATGCAGCAAGCGACTTGTTTGCCCGCAGGCAATCATAGAGATGTAGTTTTTTTAACTTCCGTACCGTTTCCTCATGAAAATCAAGGGCACTTGGTGCTTTGTGGAAATACAGGTAGCCCCCGAAAAGTTCATCGGCTCCTTCTCCTGATAAAACCATTTTGATTCCCATAGATTTGATCACACGTGCCATTAAATACATAGGCGTAGAGGCCCTGATAGTTGTGATATCATAGGTTTCCAGGTTGTAGATCACGTCCCGGATGGCGTCTAACCCTTCTTGTATCGTAAATTCTATTTCATGGTGGATCGTCCCAATGTGATCTGCCACCTTCCTGGCAGCAGCCAGATCCGGAGAGCCTTCCAGACCCACTGAGAATGAATGCAATTGTGGCCACCAGGCTTCCTGGGTATCATCTGATTCGACCCGCATTTGAGAATATTTTTTTGCAATGGCTGATGTCACCGAAGAATCCAGTCCGCCGGAGAGTAGTACTCCATAGGGAACATCTGACATCAATTGCCTGTGCACAGCTGCCTCCAGGGCATCACGAATCTCCGATATTGAGGTTTCATTATCCTTAACATTATCGTATTCCATCCAATCCCGGCTATACCATCTTTTTAACTCTCCTTCACTACTCAACAGATAATGACCAGGTGGAAATAATTCAATTCGTGTACAAACACCTTCAAGGGCCTTTAGTTCTGAGGCCACATAGAATGTGCCGTGCTTATCCCACCCCATGTATAAGGGTATGATGCCCATGTGATCTCTTGCTACAAAATATTCATCCTTTTTAGCATCATAAAGGGCAAAGCCAAAAATGCCATTCATTTCATCCAGGAAAGAGACACCCTTTTCCTGATAAAGGGCCAGGATCACTTCGCAATCAGAAGCTGTACTAAATTCATACTTCCCATCAAATTGTTCCCGTAATTCACGATGGTTGTATATTTCCCCATTTGCTGCGAGGATCAATTGCTTGTCCGCACTAAACAAAGGTTGCTTTCCAGATGCAGGGTCTACAATGGCCAAACGCTCATGCCCCATAACTGCATTTTCAGCAGCATAAATGCCACTCCAATCGGGGCCACGATGTCTGACTTTCTTCGCCATTTTCAAAATTTGAGGCCTGATCTTTTCCGAAGATTCTTTGAGATCGAACGCACATACTATTCCGCACATAAGATTATAGTTTTTATTTTAAGCAAAAATGACTCTTTTTATATAATATTAAAATAGTAATAGTCTTATTGTTTATTATTTATATCTATTTTTTAATATTACATTACAAATTGTAATTACTATTCTAAAAATTGCAACGATTTATTGAAAGGGTGTAAGATGCTTAAATTTTAACGACTTTTTATAAGTTACAGGAATGATTTCCTTGTAGATTTGAATTCTTAAAAACACAATTATGAAAAAACTAATTTTATTATTATTCACAGCACTTACCTTCGGATTTTCACATACGGTTCAGGCACAAAAATTTAGCGGACTTGATAATAGTCCGGCTGATATAGCCGCCTATCCTTCAAGTTACAGGATTGCTGCCAAAGTTGTAAAAGTTATATACAGCAGGCCGCAACTAAAGGGGCGTAGCCTGGCACAATTGGCGCCATCCGGAAAGGTTTGGAGAACTGGTGCAAATGAAAGTGTGGAGATCACCTTTTATAAAGACGTTACTTTTGGTGGTACCTCTATCAGTGCAGGAACGTATTCCCTATTCACTATTCCAGGTGAGACTGAATGGACGGTGATCCTCAATAGGCGACTTAATCAGTGGGGAGCCTATTCCTATGATAAAGCTGCGGATGAGGCCAGGGTAACTGGTACGGTAAGCACAGGAGATGAGAGTCTTGAGGCTTTTTCTATAGCCTTCAATGATAAAGGGTCTGACGATGATGGCCAAACGGCTGAATTGGTCATGGGCTGGGGTACTACCCGGGTCACTGTTCCCTTGAGCATGTAGGAATTGAATACGAAACAATAAAGGCCGAATAGTTATTCGGCCTTTTTTTATGCGTATTTGAAACGTTCTATTTTACTTGTTCGCCAGCCAGGTAGACCTTTTCTGCAGACATCCCCGGTATTTCCTCTTCTGCTATTGTCATAATATCGCCATTCAGGATCACAAAATCTGCCCATTTGCCCACTTCAATACTTCCTTTTTCTCCTTCTTCAAAATTTGAATAGGCAGCCCAAATAGTCATTCCTTTTAGAGTCTCTTCCCTGGATAGCGCATCCTTCATCTGGAATCCTGGATCAGGGTAGCCCTTTAAGTCTTTACGTGCTACTGAAGCATAAAATGTATGGAAAGGATTGACCCTCTCCACCGGAAAATCTGTTCCCAGGGCAACTATACCTGCTCGGTCCAGTAACTCCTTAAATGCATAGGCTCCGGGCATACGATCCGCCCCGAGTCTGTCTCCGGCCCAATACATATCGCTGGTCGCGTGAGTAGGCTGTACAGAAGGGATGATACCTGTCTCGAAATAATCAAAATCAGGCGCAGATATTATCTGGGCGTGCTCTACCTTCCAACGACGGTCTCTCTTGCCCTCCAGGGCTTTCTTATAGGATCTGAGTACGGCGATGTTAGCAGAATCGCCTATGGCATGTGTATTCATTTGATAGTCTGAATCGGCAAGCCGTGAAGCCAGGGCTTCCAATTCTTCAGCAGTTGTGATCATGGCGCCATAATGCCCGTCTTTATCCGAATAGGGAGCTCGCAGAGCCGCACCCCGGGAACCTAGAGCCCCATCGCCATAAACTTTAAAGGAACGAACATTGAGTCGGTCTGTCTTTACAATCCCTTTATCCAGAAAATGATCAAGGTTTTCTTTGCTATTACTGACCATGGCATAGACGCGCATTTTCAGATCACCGGCTTGTTGAAGGCTGTCAATTAATTCTATTATATCGCGATTAAGTCCCGCGTCATTTACTGTGGTGAGTCCGTAATCAAAGCAAATTCCCTCTGCCTGCTGCAAGGCACTTATTTTAGTTGCCTTATCCGGAGCCGGTAGTATCTTATCGATCATAAACATAGGCCCATCGACCAATACCCCGGTTTCTTCTCCATCAATACGTATCACTTCACCGTCATCCGGATCGGTCTCGGCATTGATCCCTGCAAGATCAAGGGCTTTTTGATTAACTAAATAAGCATGTCCATCTACGCGTTCCAGCACGACTGGAACGTCCGGAAAGCGTTTGTCCAATTCTTCCTTGGTAGGAAATTCTTTCACCTCCCAATCATTCTGATCCCATCCACGACCCAATAAATAATTACCAGGATTCTCCTTATAAAAAGTATCCAGGCGTTCCAGGATCTCTTCAAAGCTCTCAGTGCCCACCAGGTCAACTTTTAATTGGTTTAATCCCAGGCCGTAGAAATGGCAATGCGCATCAATTAAACCGGGGATTATGGTCTTACCGTTAACATCTAGAAGATTTTCGGACGCATAATCCCGTTGGATATCTTCGCTGCTCCCTACGCCTATGAATCGTCCATCACGAACTGCAAAGGCTTCGGCTTTAGGCATGCCTTCTACAAGTGTGTACATATTAGCATTGAGAAGGATCAGATCCGCTGATTCTTTTGATTCGCCACAGGCCATCAAAAATGGCAAGATTAGGATAATAATTTTCTTCATAAGGTGTCGTAATAAAGTGGCCGTCAGAGAGGACGGCAAACGATCAAATATACATATATTTTAGAGGGAGGGCTAAGGCAGTTTTTTGGAGATAACAAACTCTACACGCCGATTTTTTTGTCGCCCTTCTTCGGTAGCATTTTCGGCTATAGGATGCAGACCTCCAAAGCCCTTCCAGTCAATTCGATCACCAGACAACCCAAGTGAAATGAGATAATTGGCGACTGCCTGGCATCGAGAATCCGATAAATCTTGATTGTACTTATCAGATCCTAGATTGTCTGTATGGCCGCTTATTTTAAGTAAGTAAGATTCATTTTTTTGTAAAAAGTCGTACAGCCCTTTGAGGTCCCTTTTGGCAGGATCCTGCAGTTGGGATGCATCAAAATCAAAATGAATATTCTCAAATACCTGTGGTTCATCGAGCGGGATATCTACGGAAAGTGCCTCCGGGGCATTACCTGTCGGGGGAGTAAACAAACTGAGTTTATCTATGTAATAGTAGGCACCTTGTTTGGCATTTCGTTTCGTCATTAAGTTGCGGGTCTTGGCATTGTTGCGAAAGTTGCCTATACAGATATATCGTTCGGTGCCTTTAGCCGTAAAGGAGGTGCTCACTTTCACCCAATCTTTCTTGTCCTTGTAATATTCTGAATAGTTGACTTCCAGGAAATGATAGGAATTCTCCGTTATTCTATAGAGATGCATTTTGGAAAGTGTTCTCCTGGTTTCAACTACGATCGGACCGCTCGAGAAGAGAATACCAAAATCTTTAATGGCGAAGTCTGATCGTTCGGCAAGGCTAACAAAAAAAGAGATCTCATATTCCTTTCCTTCCTCAAGTGTTTCTATCAACTCTACCTGGAGGTATTCCCGATAATCACCTGGTGCATAGAGATAGAGACCGGCATACGCTTTTCCAAAATAAGCTTCTTGTTCCCCGTTAAAATTCTTTGGAGTTCCCATAATGGTACTGCAGTTATTGAAATAATCTGTAGATCCCATTGTCGGCGTATTCCATAATGTCACATCTGTAAAGAAATTTCCCAATTGCACAGGGCAGTGCTCATACTCTTCAAAGCTGGGATTGGGAATTAAATTCTGGGCACTAACCCAAATACAAGATCCGAGCAGTAAACATCCCAGCAATATGTATTTATTAACCCCTTCCATTGGAAAATTTCACAAATTACTTCCATAAAATTAGCCAAAATAAAAGGAGAGAAATAAGAAAGGGGCCGCTAGCAGATAAACGAACCCCTTTACAGAGTTCCGCAATAATAACCTATATAACTGTATATCAGTTTCGTACAAACTATTAAGACAGGACGAATGATCTAATGTCAAAAGTCGAATTTATAGGAGATCCCACCTAAAATTTGCAGGCTTTGGACTCTAAAATTGGCCCAGCGCTGATATTGATTATTTGCAAGATTATTACCACGGGCAAAAATCGCTAATTGCTCATTGACGCGATAACCTAAATAAGCATTGGCATCAAAATAACTGTCAAGTGCCACTGTAAAGGAAGGAAAGTCCTGTGGTAAGGTATTAGGCGCCGCTTGTGAAACCAGATCCTCTCTTTCGCCTACATAGAATAAACTGGCCCCAAAATACCAGGCTGTGGGTGAATTGTAATCCAGGGTTAGTGCACCTTTAATATCAGGAAGATTCCAAGGCGGGTTATTTGTTTCCGTATTATAGTTAAATACCTCTGCATTCACACCCAGGGAAAAATTACGGTTAACATCTACAGTAAGCTCTCCAAATAAACCAAATGTCCTAAGATCGTCATAGAAAACATCAAAGGAATTTCCGTAAGTATAGCCTTGTGTATCTGTACGAAATTGGTTCTCCGGGTTCAATTTAAACAGCGGAATACGGTTCTCCGCCTTATAGGACGCTTTAACATTATAACTTAGGTTAGACGAAAGCTGTCCCCTTAGGCCAACAAAGGCATCGTATTGCTGATCTGTAGGCTGGATCTCCAGGGTAGGAGAAACATAAGGGTTCTTATTAACGAGATCGTAATAGCTATTCTGTCGGAGCTGCCCCTGCAGTCCTCCATAAGCAATGGCCAGCTCGTCTGCCAATCTGTAAGAAGCAGTTACCTCAGGATAGAGATAGAAATTTGTATCATTTCGTTCCGTATCTAAACCAACGACAATTCGAGCGCCTAAGTTTAGTGTCAACTCATCGCGTATGATCCTCAAACTCGGCGTAATTCCGGCTTGAAAATAACTGTATTGTATTGGAGTGTCGTTATCCAGACTATTCAAACTCTCATTTTCAAAATTTCCGTTTAAATAGTCCAGGTGGAAGGTGAAATTTACCACTTCGTCCGTAATGGGCAGTTCTAAGGAAGGAGCTATGCGGAGCCTGTTCTCCCCGGAACCTGCTTTATCCCAAAAGCGCCTGAGCAACAATTCGCCACCCTGAAAGGCGGTTTCTTCCATTCCCAGACTTGCTGTTGCCTGTACATTATAATAGGTCTGTCTGGCATCTACAGCGGCCACCAGGGCTGTATCGATCACGCCCTCAGCAACACCATACCAATGATAGATCTTGTGGTCTGCAGCGAGCTGGGCATTCCATTCATAATCCCTGTCTCGAGCAGAATAGGTCGTGGCGAAATGCGTGTTGTACAGATCGGTTTCCAGGGGTGTCTGATCTATATCCCCACGAGATGAAAAGTGATTTAAGGCAAAATCAATTCGCTTTTCCCCCCTATCTATATCCTTACTTGTATACAGGTCGATATCTGCATTGTTAAAATTTCCCAGGGCCACAGAAGCGTAGGAATTATACAATACTTCGGGCTTGGCTTTTTTCACACCTGCTGCCCTACCCTTGGCAGGCGTAAATGTAGAAGCCACTGGCACAGAAAATATACTGTAGTTGATCTTCTTTTTTTGAAGATTAAGAGAATCTGTCAGCTCGGGTACTGAATTAATCTTATGCGCATCGGCCACTGTAGGCGAATACGATTTAACCACGGTAACGGTTTCGGTACCTATATCATCCTGTGCTAAAAGAGTCCCTTGAACTAGCAAGGCAAGTGCGACTCCGATTAAATTTTTTGCGTACTTCATGTGTTCTTTCTTAGTTTCCGTCTGTCGGTACCGACGAATTACGTTGTGCTTCCTTAGCCTTGATAATTTCAAGTTCATTTCGGGCTTCAGTCACAATATCCGGGAAGCCTTCAAAATTACTTATCACACTCTCCAGGATATAGGTAGCTTGAAAGGCATCGTCCAGTTCATAGTAATTTTTGGCCATCAGGATCAGCCCTTTTCCTCCCCATTCCTTATAAGCTGCATAATCGCTTGCCAGCTTTTGAATTACGCCATTAGAGCGCTCAAACAATTGATCTTTATGGTCAAAATAAGCTTCATAATACAAGGCTTCTGCAGCTATGGCGCCAGTGGCAATAGGTTTTACCCGAGCATAGGCGGTTTTTGCCCTTTCTTCATCTCCTAAGGCAAACGCTGTTCTGGCGATCATAATACGTGCATCACTTTTTATTCTGTTGTCTATCCCAGGTGTATTCTCAACCACCTCGGCATAGGACAGTGTTTTCTCATAATTACCTTGTTGGTAATATCCTTTCATCAAATTCGACTGTGCGAAAGTCCGGTTCTGAACTATATCGGCCATGCTCTCCAGATCCAGCAGGTAAGGCATTGCCTGGTCATATTTATCCTCACTCACATAGATCTCACAAACACGTGTCAGGGCTTGTTCGAAAGATTCTCCAGAGCCAGTTTCTACAACCGACTTATAATGGGGCAAAGCAGCGGCTGCATCATTCTTTTCAAAGTATAATTGCGCCAGGCTAAAATGAGCCTCCGTCCTGTGTAGTCCATTCGGGAAATCAGTCAGATAGTTACTCAGGCTTTTGATCGCTTGATCCTTATTGCCATCTAATAGTTGGCGACTGGCAGATTCATAACTGGCATTGTCGAGTTCTGCATCCGTCACTTCTACGAAATCCAGGTCTTTTACCCAGTTGGCATACTCGCGTACGCGACCTTCTTCTACATAAATGAGCTTTGCCGTGCTGACGGCCTGCACTGCTTCCTGGCTGTTCGGATACTTTCGCACCACATTTTTAAACTTATCCAGTGCCTGATCATTCCTGCTGGCATTGTAGTGCACCAGGCCCTGGCGAAGCAAAGAAACAGGTACAAGCGAACTTCTGTTGAATCGCTCTATCAATTGATCATAGGCCCGAAGACCCAGGTTGTTCTGCCCGTTCTTTACATAGGTATTACCCAATTCAAAGAGGGCATCATCCCTATAGGAAGAGTTTGGAAATCTACTCACAAACCTATCGAGCGTACTGATCTTTTCACTCGTATTTCCAGTAAATCCATGACACATAGCCTCTTGAAATGCAGCGTAATCTTTTTCTTTTCCATTGGCAGACTGAACCTGTTCATAAGCACGGATCGCCGGATTGTATTGTCGTGTTACAAAGTAACTATCACCCAGTCTTGCATAAGCATCATGCGCCTTTTCTCCTGAAGAATTGGATCTTACATAGGCATTAAAATGATCGGCAGAAGCGCTGTACTCCTTTAACTTAAAAGCTGCATAGCCCCTGTTATACTGTATATCTCCATACTCATCTGTAAGAGATGCATTTGAAGAGCTTGCAAAATCTGAATACAGGCCTGACGCTTCCTCAAAGCGATTTAACATATAGGCCGATTCCCCTTTCCAATAGGTAGATCTGGTTTCAAGTAACCTATCTGCGGTGTTAGATAAGGATTTGCTAAATGATTCGTACGCCTTGGCATAATCCAATTCCTGGAATTGTTCCAGGCCCAAATAGAAGGCCACCTTCTGAAATGTTAGTTCATCGGCGTACTCTTTGTTGTTCTCAAGAATGTCCAAAGCCCCCTGGAAATTTCGAGAGGTGATGTATGAATCCACCAAAAGCTCTCGAATTTCATTTTCATGGCTATCGCCAGGATAGGTTTCCAGGTATGTTGTCAGTACCTGGGGTATTGGCTCATAGGCATTGCCTATATCATAGCTCAGGCGGGCGTAATTAAGTAATGCATCTTTCTTGATATCTTCATTGAATTCCATTTCAGATGCATTTCTAAAGGCATTGAGTGCCTCTTGCTTTTTTTCCAGATTCAGATAGCATTCGGCCAAATGGTAATAGGCGTTCTGGGCCACATCATTATCGCCGCCAATAATTTTATTGAATTGCTGAATGGCACTGGCGTAATCCGATTGTTTATAGTAGCAGTATCCCAGGAGGTAGTAATCCGAATTATTCCATTTGCCCCTTTTGCCTTTATATTTCTGCAGGTATGGGATGGCAGTATTGTACTGCTCCAGGTTGAAATAACTCTCCCCAATGATCTTATTTAGCTCTGATATTTCTTGTCGGTTTGCCCGTGGTAAATAGTCTTCTGCCAGTTTGATGGCTTCCTCGAATTTACCTAGTTTAAAATTGAGGTCGGCCTGGTAATAAGCTAATTTCTCGCCTAAAAGTTCAGGGTCTGTGATCTCATCGAATCGGTCGCTTGCCTCATCATAATCATCTTGCTGATAGGCAATAAATCCGAGATAATATTTGGCCTGTGATCCATAAACCGGGGAGTTTGTCACTCGCCGCAAATAGCGTTCTGCTTCTTCTGGTTTGCGGGAAGAATAAAGCGCATATCCCATATTAAAGGTATATCTGTCTACATCGCCTCTCGCCATGGACGTTTGGTCTACCCTTCTATACCACTTAAGGGCATAGGGATATTTACCATTTTCAAAATAATAATCCGCCACATCCAGAAAGGCTGAATTTCGTTTGGTAGAAGTAGGGTAATCGCCCACAAAATCCTCCATGAGTCGATCTGCACCGACTTGATTCAAACGAACTGCTGCATTGGCCACATAGTAGGCACTATTGGCCTTGGTTTCTTCATCTTCGGTTTCGGCATGCACTTTTTCAAACAAAGTTTGAGCTGCCTGGTACTGTTTCGTGTTATAAAGGGATAGTGCCTCCTGAAAGGTTTTGTTGTCGTGGGTGTAGATCCGGGATTCCTGTGCACTCGTAAGTTGCACAATCCCAATTAAGGCCGCTATCAGGGCAAGGTTCTGGATTCGCATAGTGTTCGGGCTATTAGGTCCTGCCAAATTTTTCTAATAACGTCAAATATTGTTCCGAAGTATGTTTGCTTTTCAATAAAAATAAAATTGTCCTTATCGCCACACCAGTTATTAGGGAACTTATTACTTTTATAATAACAAAAAATGCTATGGCCGAAAATATCCTTATGCTTAAAGATGTCGCTGTCTACCAAGGCGATACGATGATCCTTCAAGATGTGACCCTTGAGGTTAAAAAAGGAGAGTTCGTTTATCTTATCGGCAAAACCGGAAGCGGGAAAAGTAGTTTTATGAAAACGCTCTATGCCGATATACCTTTGAAAGAGGGGCACGGTCGAGTGGTAGGCTTCAACCTTAAAACCCTTGAGGAGAAG
This sequence comes from uncultured Eudoraea sp., assembly GCA_947258555.1. Taxonomy (GTDB): domain Bacteria; phylum Bacteroidota; class Bacteroidia; order Flavobacteriales; family Flavobacteriaceae; genus HDS-28. The sequence continues at coordinate 31,613 of CAMYJF010000005.1, forward strand.
AACATTCCTCATTTACGAAGAAAACTCGGTATTGTATTCCAGGATTTTAAGCTATTGCCTGACCGGACGATAAACAAGAACATGGAATTCGTTCTGCGTGCTACGGGATGGGAAGATCCGGAAGCGATGGCAAACAAAATCGAGGATGTCTTAGAGCGTGTGGGTATGAAGACAAAAGGTTTTAAATTTCCTCACGAACTATCCGGTGGGGAACAACAACGGGTGGCTATAGCGCGGGCACTTCTCAATGATCCGGAACTGATCCTGGCCGATGAACCTACGGGAAACCTGGATCCCCAGACTAGTGTTGAAGTCATGAAAGTGATGCAGGAATTAAATAAAGCAGGCAATACCATTTTAATGGCTACTCATGATTATGCCTTACTTCTGAAATACCCTGCAAAAACCCTTAAGTGCGAGGCAAACCGTGTCTTTGAAGTCATTCAAAAGGCTGTGTAAAATCCCAAAATCTATTTCCTATGATCCTTAGAAAGCAATCTCAGCAAGCTGCCAAAAAGGTAAATCCTTTCTTTGGTCTTCTTTTATTTCTGATCTCAATATTCTTATTTGTTTTGACCGGTCCGCTTGGTTTCATTTATGGTTTTTTTCACGGTCTGTTTTCACGTGGAATCAAAGGGGTAGGTGAATATTTACTGAAAATTGCCATTTCGATCGATCAGCTCGGGAATGTGGGGATGCAACATATGCTCAATGCGCTCTGGGTTAAAAAAGGGGGTTATTTATTTGGCAATAGAGACGAAACTATTTCCAGCGCTTTAGGGAAAAACAAAGCTCAAAAGACACTTACTGCTTTTGGGAAACTAATGGACAATATCCTGGACTCCATTGACCCCAATCACAGCCTGAATTCCATTGACTACTACGTAGAGCCTCTCAAGCAAATTACACCTTCAGATAGTCCCTGATCAAATGTGTCTGGATGATTTTATTACATTTGCAGGATTCAAAGTAGTTGGCAATCTATGATCGTATTAGGTATTGATATTGGTGGTTCTGGTATGAAAGGTGCCCTGGTGGACACCGAAACCGGTCAACGTATCTCAGAACGACACCGTATACCTACGCCCGTGGATCGCAAACCCGAATCCATGGCACTTGTTGTCAAACAACTAGTCGATCATTTTAACCATAAAGGCCCTGTTGGTTGTGGTTTCCCTACAATAGTCAAACACGGCGTTTGTATATCTTCTGGAAATCTTCACAAATCCTGGGTCGGCGTAAATATCAAGGAATTGTTTACAGAAGCTACCGGCTTACCCGTAACAGTTGTCAATGATGCGGATGCAGCCGGCTATGCTGTGATGAATTATGGCTTGGGGAAAGGGAAGAACGGCTTAGTTGTTATTATCACTATTGGAACGGGACTGGGCAGTGGCGCCTTCTATAACGGCGAGCTGATCCCTAACTTTGAACTAGGTCAGATCCCTTATAAAAAATACAAGAAGATCGAACAATGGGCTGCGGCCTCAATAAAAGAAAAGGAAGAATTAACTTTTGAAAAATGGGGGAAGCGTTTTAACACCTTCCTGCATTATGTAGAACTCCTTATATCCCCGGATCTGATCATTTTAGGCGGGGGAACTGCTAAAAACTTTGATGAGTTCAAGGAGTATCTTTCCGTAAAATCACCTGTCGTTCCCGCCTACTTGGGCAATTATGCCGGTATTATCGGTGCGGCAGCTGCAGCCTTGCACCAGGCTCCAATTGATTGATCATTAATTTAACCGGATCAAAGTACTACCTAAACGATTTTATTCCTTTTTCTGTCGACTTCCTTGAGAAAGATCTTGCGAAGTCGCAAATGCTTTGGGGTTACTTCAACATATTCGTCTTTCTGGATGTATTCCAAGGCCTCTTCTAATGAAAATTTTACTGCGGGCACGATCTTGGCCTTATCATCTGCTCCTGCGGAGCGGACATTCGAAAGTTTTTTAGTTTTAGTTACGTTGATCACCATATCATCACCCCTGGTATTCTCTCCAATTACCTGGCCTTCATAGATGTCCTCACCCGGATCTACAAAAAACCGACCGCGATCCTGAAGCTTATCAATAGAATAGGGAATAGCCTTCCCATTTTCCATGGACACCAGCGATCCATTCTGGCGCTGTGGTATGTCATCCTTCATAGGCTGGTACTCCAAAAATCGGTGTGCCATGATAGCTTCCCCTGCCGTTGCCGTCAAGAGTTGATTCCTAAGTCCGATAATACCCCGGGAAGGGATAATGAATTCACAAACCATACGCTCTCCACGGGCTTCCATCCGGGTCATCTCTCCTTTTCGCTTTGAGACCATTTCCACCGCTTTTCCCGAAACCTCTTCCGGAAGATCTATGGTAAGATCTTCCATAGGCTCGCAAGACACGCCATCTATCTTTTTAATGATCACCTGCGGCTGTCCAATTTGAAGCTCATAGCCCTCACGTCGCATTGTTTCGATCAGCACGGAAAGATGTAATACCCCACGGCCAAAAACAGTGAATTTATCAGCACTATCCGTTTCCTCAACGCGTAGCGCCAAATTCTTTTCCAGTTCTTTTTCCAGTCGCTCCTTAAGATGTCTAGAGGTAACGAATTTGCCTTCCTTTCCAAAAAACGGACTGTCGTTAATCGTAAACAACATGCTCATAGTGGGTTCATCTATGGCAATAGTTTCCATTCCTTCAGGCTGTTCCAGGTCGGCAACTGTATCGCCTATGTCGAACCCTTCCAGACCCGTCATAGCACAAATATCTCCTGTTGCTACCTCAGCCACTTTCATTTTACCAAGGCCATCGAAGGTAAAAAGCTCCTTAATTTTCGATTTCACAATACTTCCATCCCGCTTTACCAGGGATACTTGTTGGCCTTCCTTTAATGATCCACGCGTGAGCCTGCCAATGGCAATTCTTCCTGTAAAAGAAGAATAGTCTAATGAAGTGATAAGCATCTGTGTACTTCCTGATTCGGGCACAAAAGAAGGAATATGATCAACCACCATTTCCAGTAAAGGTTCAATGGAATCTGTTTTCACATTCCAGTCTGTACTCATCCAATTGAATTTGGCGGAACCGTAAACAACCGGGAAATCCAGTTGCCATTCTTCGGCTCCTAATTCAAACATCAGGTCGAATACCTTCTCGTGAACCTCTTCCGGGGTACAGTTTTCTTTATCGACCTTGTTTATTACCACACAGGGTTTTAAACCAAGATCTATGGCTTTTTTCAACACAAATCGTGTCTGCGGCATGGGGCCTTCAAAAGCATCTACAAGAAGGAGGGCGCCATCTGCCATATTCAAAACACGTTCTACTTCACCCCCAAAATCGGCGTGACCGGGTGTGTCTATAATATTGATCTTTGTGCCTTTGTAGGTCACTGAAACGTTTTTGGAAACTATAGTAATTCCCCTTTCTCGTTCCAGGTCATTATTGTCCAGAATGAGCTCCCCGGTTTTTTCATTATCGCGGAAGAGCTGGCAAAAATGAAGGATCTTATCCACCAAAGTGGTTTTACCATGATCTACGTGGGCGATTATTGCAATATTCTTTGTGTTGGGCATAGCCGTCATTTAAGCGCGCAAAGATACGCAAAGGAAGTGGGAGGACTCTTAAATAAACCTGAAAACACAAAAGGGCCTATTAGCGGGTTTCCGGAAACTAAAATGACGTTCAAAGCCTGTCCTGCCGTTAACCTGAATGAATAAATCCTTTGGAATCTACTATCTTTAGCCAGAAATTTTTTTGATGGATTTAAGCCACATCCCTAAAATAAAGCATGTTGAAAGCGGTAATTTTTTCCTTTTGGCAGGCCCTTGTGCCATTGAAGGTGAGGAAATGGCCATGCACATTGCCGAGCAAATCACAGCAATTACTGATGCCCTTCAAATCCCCTTTGTATTCAAAGGGAGTTTTAGGAAGGCAAATAGGAGTCGACTAGATTCCTTCACCGGTATAGGGGATGAGAAAGCTTTGAAAATTCTCGCAAAAGTCTCCGAATCCTTTAATATTCCTACGATAACTGATATCCATGAAATAGCTGATGCCGAAAAAGCGGCAGCCTATGTAGACATTTTACAAATACCGGCCTTTCTGGTAAGGCAGACAGACTTAGTGGTTGCAGCAGCTAAAACCGGGAAAGTGGTGAACCTGAAAAAAGGACAATTTATGAGTCCTGAAAGCATGAAACATGCGGTGACTAAGGTTAAAGATGCCGGGAATGATAAGGTCATGATCACTGAGCGAGGTTCTATGTTCGGCTATCAGGATATGGTCGTTGATTTCCGTGGAATACCCACCATGAAGGCTTTTGCTCCTGTAGTATTGGACGTTACCCATTCCCTCCAGCAACCCAACCAGTCTTCCGGTGTCACCGGTGGAAGGCCTGAACTTATCGAAACCCTAGCCAGGGCCGGAATAGCCAGTGGCGTTGATGGGTTGTTTATAGAAACACATTTCGACCCGGCCAATGCAAAGAGTGATGGGGCTAATATGCTTCATTTGGAAAAATTAGCCGGTCTGCTGGAAAATTTAGTGGCCCTGCACACAACGGTCAGACAGCTTTCCTAAGTCTTATTTTAGATTAAATTTTATCTACATAATCTTGCAGATATTTGAAGTTGGGTGTAAGATTTCCATCTTGGGTCATTCGTGCTCGCTCTAGAATTCCTTTTGCGTCGCCATTAAAAAAGGAAGGAACAACTTCTTCAACAAATGTAAAGCCAAAGCCCCTGCTGGCATCACGAGGTAATTCGGCCGGGAGGTTGTCCACAGCCATTACGGCAATAGCACCTGAATTCAAATAGCTTACCTCATCGCCTGTTTCAGGATCATAGCCATAGATTGGTTCTTCAATTGTTGATGCCCTTATAGTAGTGGGTACAGGTCCATCGATGTCGCAACTGATATCGGCAATAACCGAGATCTTGAAATCTTCTCTTTGTGTATCCTTGTGCGTAAAGAAGCGCGGGGCTTTGGGTGCGTGGAAATGGGCAGCAAGATAAAGATCTGTTGCCTTTGCGAAGCGCATAAAATTGGCTTCATACTCCTCGGGATGATCAAAGAAATCCTGCATATCTATTGATTTGCCATCTATTCTGCGGTTGTAATCCAAAACATCTATTTGGCAAAATACGGCTTCTTCAAAGCGCTCATTCAGGTAATTTTCAACACCTACCTCCCGCATCCCCATTCCTGTAAGTATCTCATGAACACCTCCCCCTACCCTTCCCGTACCTGTGACAAGTATCTTCATGGGCGGGAGATGAATATCCTTAAGGGTTTCAATAAGGGCAGCCCGATCTTTGAGCGTATTTGCCTTCGGTAATTGAAATAGTTCATGTTTCAAGCCAAATGCCCGGATCCCGTTATAGGCACCTACTATGCCGGCATAGCGTCCAAACGCCACGAGTCGGATTCCTTTTTCGTTGGTAATAACTTCGTGATCATAGAGCTCGATGTTATTTTCCAGTATAGCCCGGAGCAGATCCCGGTTGTAGGGCTGTTTTTTGATGGTGTGAGAGAAGAAAAAATACTTTTTGACTGAAATCAATTGGTCTATTGGTACTTCTTTTACTCCAAGCAGTACATCACAATCGGCCACAGAATTAGCCACCTTGATTCCCGCATCTCGATATTCCTGATCACTAAAAACGCGAATGGGTGAAGATTCAACAGTGATTTGAGCCTGCGGAAAATCAGATAAGACTTTTTGACAGGCAGTTGGGGATAAGACCACACGGTGATCCGGTGGTATTTTTCGTTCTCTGATTAGTCCGAAGTGCACCATTTTCTTTTGGTATAAAATTTGCGCAAAAATACTCGGATTAAAAGGGGTGCGCAAACTTTTTGTTACCTTGGCAATCCTTTTTTATAGATAACGTTCTTAAACATATGGGGCCGACTGGTTTTGACAGCGAGACCAATGGCTATGTAAGCATGCCGAGCGCTGAGATACAGCTCGTAAATATCATATTTCATCTTTTAAATGGCGAATCTAATTACGCTCTTGCCGCATAATCCGAATTATAGTAGGATCATGCCTCGTCTCTGCTAGGCAGAGAAGCGAGATGTCCCTTGGAAGCCCTTGTTGGCGGCGTCTAAATTAGGGGCACCATAAATGTCAACATAGAATAACTGAAGCTTCGGCAGTTGTTCAAAACTTAAGAAGCTAAGTGCGTAGTATGCGGTTTTTGGTGAGTTACGCACCGACAATTAAACAAAAACTAAGCATGTAGAAAGCATAGGTATTTCTTGTTTGGACGGGAGTTCGAATCTCCCCGGCTCCACCTTCGCCCGCCGAAGCTCGAGAAACTCGAGAGCGAAGGCGGGCTTATTAATTTTAGTGCTTCACAATATCATAATCCCAACAGCGGGCTTGCGCCTCCGCTAAAGCTTCAGCGACACGCGGACGGTGGACACGTCCACCACATCCGCCGAAGCTTTTGTACAACAAAAGCGAAGGCGGGCTTTCTATATCCTCCATAGCCATTTTTAATGGCGACGGAGGATTATTTAATTACCAACCTTAAAGATTCTGACAATCAAGTTGTTGGGCTTCGGTGGATATAGATCCAATTCTCAAATTCATTTTTAGGCTATGAACAGAAATTACGGGTAATAAGGCTATTCTTATTTATGAATTTAATCTATTCGGTATATATATTGAAGTGCTCGAACGGGCAATTCTATACAGGATATTCACGTAACCTACCTTCCAGACTACTCGCACATAATAATGGTGAAATCCATTTCACCAAAGACAAACTTCCCGTCAGTCTCATTCATGTTTCATATTTTCAAAAGAAGCAATTGGCTTATGATTTTGAACGCTATTTAAAATCCGGATCAGGTAGGGCATTTATGAAAAGGCACCTGATTTGAAGGATCTGCAGGACTGTAGCTATGGTGATCACCGAACGCAGTGAGGTAATCTCCTTTATCGATATCAGAATTCCTGCCAAGGTAAACTTGAGGAGATTTTTTGTTTTTCAGACACCTGGACCGCAGGTACAGCCAGGTGTATCTGCAGGACCGGAGAACAGCAGCATAAATGAATTCTTATCCGGAAACCTGAACGGATAAAATGCTATCTTAGATCGTATATGACGAGTTAGCAACCAGTTGATAAACTTAAAGATGATTTAATCTATAAGAATATTCAATACAAAATTAAGTATGTCACTTAAAAATGTTCAAAAAGCTTATGAGAAAGTTGGATCAGACGATCCCCTCTGGGCAATTCTCACAGACGACAAAAAACGTGGAAATAAATGGGATCCAAAAGAATTTTTTGAGACAGGGCGAAATGAAATCAACTCTGTAATTGCCTATCTAGAAAGCATTGATGTTGAGATCAACTATGGCAATGCATTCGATTTCGGTTGTGGTGTAGGAAGATTAACTCAAGCTCTTTGTTATCACTTTGATCAAGTTACTGGAGTGGATATTTCCAGCACCATGATTGCTGGTGCCATTCGATACAATAAATTCGACAAAAATTGCACTTACATTACTAACACTGAACCAAACCTAAAATGTTTAAACAGTAACACTTTTGATTTCGTATACACAAATATTGTGTTACAGCATATGGCACCGCGCTATCAGGTCGAATACATCAAAGAATTTTTCCGCATACTTAAGCCTGGCGGCAAAGCACTATTTCAGGTCCGCACACCAAAAAGCCCCAGGCCCAAGCCAGGATCACTTGCAGAAAAGATGTACAACTTCAAAATGGAAAGGTTAAAACCATTTTGGAAAACTATCCGTGGCCGTCCACCAATTCAGGTCCACACAATTTCACCCCATGTAGTGGAGCAGATTATTGCAGAGTGTGGTGCGACACTTCTTGATGTGAAAGTAGTAGATAAAAGAGTCCGAAGGTGGCATAAGAACCTGCGTTATTGTGCAATGAAGCCTACATAATATTGCTTTTCTTGCTTTGTTGAAAAAAAACGACGATTCAAATATTGGCATTGATTTGAGTCGTAGTAGGGTTTTCTTTTTATATGATACTTTTAATTGGCAAATTGACTCAACTGTAAGGCTTTTATTTCACTATTAGGATAAATAGTTTGACTGGGGAGTGTATAGAAATCGAGACAAATGGATATGCATGAATCAGTTGCTAACAAAACAATGGCTATAATTCAGCTTTCCTCTTGAACAAATCAAAAAACCATAACTTTAAAAACGGTAGGATTCCGAACTTGGGAAATCCTAACGGATTTGCCGTGTTCTCTTATCGGGGTTTCCCTCCCCGATAGCTATCGGGGGAGCTGTTTTCTCCAATTGTACAAACACTATTTCTCACTGATTTTCACTACCTTGGAAAAATTTCCTCCCATTTATTCACTTAATAATATCATTATGATTAAAAGATTAAAACTAACCACATTATTACTGGTAATGGGTGCTTTTGTGTTTACCGCTTGCCAGGAAAAACAAACACAGGAGAATGCTGTCGATGATGGCGAACTTCCTGTTAGTACAGCTTCAGAAGAGGCTTTGGAAAAGTTCAACACAGCATTGGCCTATTTCGATGAAGGGAATGGACAAAAAGCCAGACCCTTATTTGATGAAGCCCTGAAAACTGATCCTAATTTTGTCAGCGCTCAATTGTACCGCGCCTTGAGCGCAAATTCTGCCAAAGATTGGAGCGAAAACCGGGATAAATTTCTAGCTATGCGGGATCAAGCCAACGAAGCCGAATCCATTATGCTGGATTATGTAGAAGCCGGTATGGCCGATGACGATCTTAAAGAATTGGAGGTGATGAAGCAATTGGCTGAAAAATACCCAAAATCTGCGCGAGCACAGGTATATTTAGCAAATACATATGACGGAATAGACGAGTTTCAAAAAGGCAGGGCTCATTACGAAAAAGCGTTGGAATTAGACAATGAGCATTTACCTGCACTCTCTGCACTGGGTTTTTCGTATATGTTCTTTGAGCCCAAAGATTTCCAAAAAGCTGAGGAATATATGGCAAAGGCGGTGGAACTCGCTCCTAATAGTGCGCGTAAGCATATAGATCTGGGAGATACCTACAGGGCCCAGAATAACCTGGAAGGGGCTTTAGAAAGTTACCTTAAAGCTTCCGAACTCGACTCGGAAGATCCGATTACCTTTTCCAAAGCTGGCCATGCGAATAGTTTTCTCGGAAATTTTGAAGCGGCACGTAAGAATTATCAGGATGCACGGGCGGCAAGTGAATTCGGTACCGGTTCTTTCAATTTTGAAGCTTATACCTATTTGTATGAGGACGGAAATTATAAAAAAGCTCTGGAATATTTTAAAGAAGTAAATGCTTCCGTAGATGGAATGGACATACCGGAAAGCAATAAAACCGGAACAAAAGCAGCTTGCCATTTTAATTCTGCTATGATCGCCATGCATTTTGATGACGTGGAAAGTCTTAAAGCTATTATCGAATCATGGAAGCCTCTGGCAAGCAAAATTGCCGAAGATGTGGATACGGAAGCAGCCAGGTTAAATCAAAAAGCAAATATGCAATATTGGGAGGCCGTGGCAATGGCCTTAGATGGCGATCATGATGGAGCGGTGGCAAAGTCTGATGAAATAAAATCAACTTTAGAAACGATCAAAGACCCCCATAAATTGCGGGGCTATCATCGTGTACATGCTCTTATTAATTATTCTCAGGAGAACTATGAAAAGGCCCTTGAGCATATGGCAGAATTGGATGAAACCAATGTGTATGATAAATTTTGGATGGCTAAGGCGCATATGGAATCAGGCAATACGGATGAAGCCATGGAAATGTTTAAAGAGTTATCTACCTATAACTTTAATAGTGTAGGATATGCACTTATTCGCAATGAGGTGCTCGCCATGATGGAGGCGGAAAGTGTTTGAAATTTGAAATAATACAACGAAACCCTGGCAGTCATCGCCAGGGTTTTTTGTTATATCCAAGCCCTAATCTTGCCGGGTTAAACAGAATTATGGGATCGGCAAGATTTTCATTTGGGCTATCATAGCAGAATCCACTAATTTTATTCTTTCAATTTAGCTTATTTGTACTGCATCGTCGACATAGAGACCACCGGAAACGGGATCGTAGGGAATAAGATCACCGAGATCGCCATATTTAAACATGATGGGGAGCAGGTGATCGATGAATACCACAGCCTGGTGAATCCGCAATGTGAGATTCCTTACTTTATAACAGGCCTCACAGGGATAGATAATCAGATGGTACGAAATTCGCCATTGATCTCTGATATCGCATCTGAAATTCACGACTTTACACAAGACCAGATCTTTGTCGCGCATAGCGTGAATTTTGATTACAATGTGATCAAGCACGAACTGAAAGGCCTGGGACAAAGCTATGTCCGAAAGAAACTCTGCACGGTGCGCTTATCAAGGAAACTATTCCCCGGTTTTAACTCCTATAGCCTGGGCAAACTCTGTTCCTCCCTTGAGATCCCTTTGTACGACAGGCACCGGGCTCGTGGCGATGCTCAGGCAACCGTGCTCTTATTTGAAAAGATCTTAGGTTCTGAGAGCTCTGAAGAAGTGATAAAGACCTTCCTCAATGCCCGCTCCCAGGAAGCCACACTGCCACCCCTTCTATCGAGGGAAATCTATGAAGAATTACCTTCCTCTCCGGGAATCTATTATTTCAAAAATGCATCCGGTGAGATCATTTATGTAGGCAAGGCTAAGAATATCCAGAAACGCGTACTCGGGCATTTCTATGATAAGAGTACGAAAGAAGTACGCATGTGTCGGGAAACGGCTCAGATCGATCACGAGGAATCAGGTAGCGAATTACTGGCTCTGCTTATGGAAACCGCTGCCATCAAACATCATTTTCCCTTGTATAACAGCGCTCAAAAAGGCTTTTTAAGACAGTATGCGCTATTCTCTTATGAGGACCGAAATGGCATTAAACACCTGGCTTATAATTCTTTGAAAAATGTATCTGCGCCTTTGATCATATTTACGACCACTACGGATTGCCGATTATTCATGGAACAGGTCTGCCTAGAATTCGATCTCTGCCCGAAATATTGCCATTTACAGGAAAACGTGTCATCCTGCAATCATTTTCGGATCAGCTGCAAAGGGGTCTGCCGTGAAGATGAAAATATAACCGAATACAATTTAAGAGTGGATCAGGCCGTCTCTTATATGAAAGCAGGGCAAGAAGATCTCCTTATTCGCACCAAAGGCAGAAATTTTGATGAATACGGATTTGCTTACTTGAGCGAAGGATCGTTTAAAGGATATGGATATATTCCAGCTGAAATAGCTGTAAAACACCTGGATGATCTTGAACCTTACCTGATCGCCCAGCGGGATACCCCCGAAGCAAGGCGCTATATGTATTCCCATGCGGTGAAATATCCTGATGCCGTAGTTGACCTTGCCCTTCAGTCATCAGAAACTTCAGGGGATTAGGGCTTGTATCATTTGCTTATAATGTACTTGGACAAACGTAGTCTGTTACTTCAATGCCGGCTTCTTTAATAGCATCGAATCCTCCTTTGATATCTATCAGGTTATGGATACCACGACTCTTTAATATCGATGAAGCGATCACGGAGCGATATCCCCCTGCACAATGAACCATAAAAGTTTCATCCTTTGGTATCTCGGCCAGATGGTCATTAAGAAAATCCAGCGATGCCAGCTGAGCATCTACTACGTGTTCGGATTTGTATTCGCTCTCTTTTCGTACATCTATTACAGGAACCGTTTCTTTCTCCAAAGTGGCTTTCATCTCCTCTGCTGTAATCGACTTAATAGAATCTACTTCCATTCCAGCCTCTTTCCAGGCTTCGAAACCGCCTTTAAGGATCCCCAGCGTATTGTCGAAACCAACGCGTGACAGTCGGGTAACCGCTTCTTCTTCACTTCCTTCTGGAGTCACTAAAAGAATAGGCTGTTCTACATCGGCAATGAGTGCTCCTACCCAGGGTGCAAAATCACCACCTAAACCTATAAAAATTGATCGGGGGATATGTCCTTTCACAAAATCATCCTGGTGGCGAACATCGAGCACGATAGCTCCTGTATCATTGGCAGCCACCTCGAATGCCTCAGGTGATAGCATTGTTGTTCCGCGCTCTAATACTTCAGCAATATCCGCGTAGCCCTCTTTATTCATTTTTACATTAAGCGGGAAATATTTTGGAGGAGGTAACAATCCTTCTGTGACTTCTTGAATGAACTCATCACGTGTCATATCCGCCCTCAGGGCGTAGTTCATTCTCTTCTGATTCCCCAAGGTATCTACGGTTTCCTTCATCATGTTCTTACCACACGCAGAACCCGCGCCATGGGCAGGGTAAACGATCACGTCGTCTGTCAGAGGCATGATCTTGGAACGCAGGCTATCGAACAGCATACCGGCTAAATCTTCCTGTGTCATGTGAGCTGCTTTCTGCGCCAGATCGGGGCGGCCAACATCACCGAGAAATAACGTATCGCCCGAAAAAATGGCATGATCATTACCATCTTTATCTCTCAGTAGATAGGTTGTACTTTCCATGGTGTGTCCGGGTGTATGGAGGACTTTAATTCGAATATCACCGATTTGAAATTCTTGTCCATCTTCGGCGATTACGGCCTCAAAAGCCGGATTTGCTGTTGGGCCATAAATTATTGGGGCACCGGTGCGCTTGGAAAGGGTTACATGCCCGCTGACAAAATCTGCATGGAAATGCGTTTCAAAGACATATTTGATCTTAGCTCCATTTTCTGCAGCTTTCTTTATATAAGGCTCTACCTCCCTCAGCGGATCAATAATAGCAGCCTCACCCTTGCTTTCAATATAATAAGCGCCCTGGGCCAGGCATCCGGTATATATTTGTTCTATGTTCATTCCTATCTGAATTTGTGGGTACAAAATTAAGATTTCTTTCAACTAAGCAATGTAACTTGGGTTACGACTTATTTACAAAGCCAGTACCTTTATGGAATTCCGATTAAGTTCTATTTTTCCCTCTTTTTCAAGTCGCTTTAATAATCTTGATATCACAACACGTGAGGTATGCATATCCTGGGCCACTTCCAGGTGAGTAGTTTGTATCACATCGTCATGGGTGACCATGGCCTTATCCTTGAGATATCGCATCAGGCGCTCATCCATGCGCATAAAGGCAATGCTATCTACGGTCTCCAACAATTCATGCATACGTTCGTGATAACTATCCAGCACAAATTTGCGCCAGCTTCGGTACTCCTGCATCCATTTATCCATACAAGCCACCGGGATCATCATCATCTCAATATCTGTCTCGGCAATGGCCCGAATTTCACTGGTACCTGAACCCAGGCAGCACGTAAAGGTCATGGCGCAGGTATCTCCTTTTTCTAAGAAATATAGCAAGAGTTCATCTCCATCGTCATCTTCTCTTAGGATTTTAATAGCTCCCTCAAACAAAAGCGGCATGGCCGTAATGGTTTGGCCTATGTCCATTATTTTCTCCCCTTGCTTGACAGACCTCGGAACCCCAACTTTGTTAATGGCATCCAGCAGTTCAGGTTCGAACAAATACCCGTAATGTTGTTCTAATTTTTCGTACATGGGAGCTTAGGATTTGATCAGACGATAAAGCAAGATAGCGGTTCTTTTTGTCAGCGCTTCAAATGTCTTCAAGTTAACTGTTTCCTGAGGTGTATGCGCTCCGGAACCCATTGTTCCCAAGCCATCGAGGCAATCCACATATTCTGCCACAAAAGAGACATCTGCCGCTCCTCTCCTCCCTGGATCGAAAGGTTTTACCCCTCCCTGGCCCAGATCTAGGCTTACCTGGTTTAGCTCTTCCAGGAGCACCATATTCCCTGCTGTGGGTGCCATGGCAGGATAACTGTCCGTAAAACTTATAGTAGCTGAAGTTTTCGGTAAGTTCCGATTTACGATCTCGCGCATTTTTGCCCTCGCATTTTCCTTCTGCTCCTCTGAAATAAATCTCAATCCCCCGCGCACCATAGCCGTTTGAGATACGACATTGGACTTCCCAAAAGCAGTGCCTCCACTTGTCATTGGATCATAGTCTGTAAAAGTACCTCCCAGCATCATCCCCGGATTAAAAGACAGAAATTCTTCCCCCCTGACTTCTTCATAGAAATCATTGAGTATTCGTGACATTTCAAATATGGCTCCAGCTCCGACACGCTCACTAAACACACCGGAGGAATGCGCTCTTTTGCCTTTTACCTCAACGGCCCAGCCGCTGGCACCTCTCCGAGCTACCGTGGCATAATCAAAGCCTGTAGCCGTTTCAAAACCCAGCGCAATATCGCTTCTTTTAGCAGCATCTATCAGATCTTTTCTACTCACTGACAAAGGCTTACCCGTGCTTTCTTCATCTCCGGTAAAGGCCACTATTATCTGGGCATCGTTGAGCAATCCATTTTCATACAATGCTTTTAAGGCATAAAGTACAACGACATCTCCGCCTTTCATATCATTCCCACCGGGGGCATGGGCCAATGTATCGTTCACCTTTTCAAATTTTTGAAACGGACTATCTTTTTCAAATACGGTATCAAGGTGTCCGATCAGCAGCAATTTCTTGCCTTTCGTTCCCACAGTCTCTGCAAATAAATGACCCGAACGGTTCATCTCTGCAGGTAGTGGTATCCATGTACTCGTAAATCCTATTTCTTCAAAGGCTTCTCCAAATACCTTTCCCACCGTTTCTACTCCTTCAAGATTTAGCGTGCCACTGTTTATATTTACAACCTTCTCTAAAAATTGAAGTGCTTCAGAATTGTTAGACGCTACAGACTTGAGAATTTTTTTCTCCTTTTGTGACACATTTTGGGCTATAACAGGGTAGGCAAATAAGAGGGCTAAAACTAAAAGAAGTGTTTTCTTGATCATAAATATGGATTTTTATCAAGTTATAAATTCTACTCTAAAAACCCCTGCTCTCGCATCCAATCATCATTGAATATTTTACCTACATATCGGCTTCCGTGATCGTGAAAAAGTACAACGACTACATCGTCCTTTGTAAAATGTTCTTTTAACTGGAGTACGCCCTTGATGGCGGCCCCGGCTGAATTCCCGAGGAACATGCCTTCTTCACGGGCCAGTCGGCGTGTATATATGGCAGCATCTTTGTCGGTCACCTTAGTAAAGCCATCAATGATATCAAAATTCACATTGGCCGGAAGTATGTCCTCACCGATGCCTTCAGTTACATATGGGTAGATCTCCTTTTCGTCAAAAATCCCAGTCTCATGGTATTTTTTAAACACCGATCCATACGTATCTACGCCCCAAATTTTAATATCAGGATTTTTGGATTTTAGATACTTTCCAACGCCTGATATCGTTCCTCCCGTACCCACACCCACAACAAAATGAGTCACCTTCCCATCTGTTTGATTCCAGATCTCAGGTCCGGTACTTAAGAAATGAGCTTTCGTATTAGACGGATTATCATACTGGTTTACATGGACCGAATTAGGTGTTTCTTTAGCCAATCTTGCAGCAACAGAATAATACGACCTGGGATCATCAGGGGCAACTGCTGAAGGGCAGACATGCACTTCACAGCCCATGGCCTTTAGAATATCTATTTTTTCTTTGGACTGTTTATCATTGATGACGCAAATCATCTTATAGCCTTTGATCACTGCAGCCAATGCCAGGCCCATGCCGGTATTTCCCGATGTTCCTTCAATAATGGTCCCACCCGGCTTTAACCCCCCGTCTTTTTCAGCATCTTCCACCATTTGCAGAGCCATCCTGTCTTTTACTGAATTCCCGGGATTAAAGGTTTCATACTTGGCTAAAACCAGGCAAGGGAGCTCAGCAGTAAGCCGATTCATTTTTACCAGCGGTGTATTACCGATTGTGCCCAGGATATTGTCTTCGTACTGCATAGATAGTATATCAAATGGATCTTAACAGACCATTTTCCTTTCGGGATGCTAAGGTAAAACTTAAAACGGGGCTAAGGAAACTAGTGAATTACGAATATCGACTTATTCGAACCGAATGGCTTTTACGGGCGAGATCCGTGCAATACTTCTCGAAGGGATGAGCAGCATAAGCAGACAGAGCAGTAACACACCCAGATTTAACAAAAGGACTGTGAAAGGTGTGATATATACAGGAATATAATCTATATAATACTCTTCAGGGTTTGGGAATTTCAAGAATCGGAATTTATCCTGAAGGGCTATGAGACCCAGGCCGATGATATTTCCCCAAAGCAATCCAATGCCGATCAGGTAGGCCGCATTGATCAGAAATATTTTACGGATACTCCAATTGGTAGACCCCAATGCTTTTAATACGCCGATCATCGGTGTACGCTCAAGGATCAATACCAGCAAAGCTGTGATCATATTAATACCCCCTACTATGATCATGATCCCGATAATGAGGGCTATGTTGAAATCAAATAGACCGATCCACTCAAAGATCTTGTAATACTTGGTCCTGATATTCTGTGTATCGAGAATGGAAACTGTTTGTCCGTAGATCTCATTGGTTTTCTCTTCAATATCATCGAAGTCGCTAAGAAAGACCTCAAAATTCCCGATCTGGTCCTCTTCCCATTTATTCATACGCTGAATGTGACGGATATCGACAAAAACATAGCTGCCGTCAAACTCTTCAAATCCGCTATCATACAATCCAACGATCTCAAACTTTCGCTGATTCGGAGTCTGGGAGGCATCATCATCTTTTAGAAAAAAGGCAAAGAAGGTATCCCCGGTTTGTAGTTGCAACCTGTTTGCCATCAGGCGTGAAAGGAGTACTTCTGTATTGAGTTTTCCAGAATATTCGGGCACCCTGCCGGAGGCTATGAATTCTTCAAAGACCGTCCAATTATAATCAGGTCCTACCCCTTTGGCGATAATACCTTCAAACGTCTCTGCCGTACGTATGATCCCACCTTTACTGGCCACTGCCTGCACATGCTCAATGCCATCTATACCCTTGAATTCCGGATAAAAATCTTGCATTTTGTAGACAGGGACTACCGAAACCTCGGAGGCATTGTTGTCATAATTATAGATCTGGACATGCCCGTTAAAAGCGGCGACTTTCTCCCGTATTTTGTACTTAAGGCCCAGCCCTGTTGCTATAGCGATCAGCATCATAACCAAGCCGATGGCAATGGCAACGATGGCTATTTTTATTATTGGGGCCGAAATGTTAATTTTATGATCCTTACCCCTTATTAAACGCCTGGCGATAAAATATTCTAAATTCAAGTATGCCTCTTTTCTCTCCTATCAAAAGTACACTTTTCTGTTGGGTCTTGATAGTCCTTTCTTGCGGGCAGGGAGTCCCTTCAAGCGACTCTGAAGGCCGAAGCTCCTCTAAAGATTCGACAGTCGAGATCACAGTGGGAGCGAACAGGATACCGGCCTATCTGAAACAACTTCAAAATAAACGAGTGGGCATTGTTGCCAATCAAACAAGCGTGATCTTTAGATCCCACTCAAACTCAGAAGCGTCCTATGTACATCTTGTGGATTCCCTCCTGTTACATAAGATCGATATAAAACGGGTTTTTTCACCGGAGCATGGATTCAGAGGTACAGCCGATGCCGGAGAAAAAGTTACGGATGGCAAAGATGAACGTACGGGTATCCCGATCGTTTCACTCTATGGCGCTCAACGCAAGCCGTCACAGGATCATCTGGCCGACCTGGATGTGGTCGTTTTTGATATCCAGGATGTAGGTGTACGGTTCTATACATATATAGCCACCCTTCAGTACGTCATGGAAGCATGTGCAGAAGCAGGTGTTCCGGTCCTTGTACTGGACAGGCCAAATCCGAACGGACATTATGTAGACGGACCCACTATGGAAGAAGAAAATCGAAGTTTCCTGGGATTAAATGCCATCCCACTGGTATACGGTATGACGATAGGTGAATATGCGTTGATGGTCAATGGTGAGAAATGGTTGGAGAACGGGGCAATGGCAGATCTGAAAGTGATTGAATTAGAGAATTATACACACCAAAGCAACTACGCGCTCCCGATAAGGCCTTCCCCTAATTTACCTAATGACAAAGCCATCAACCTCTACCCAAGTCTTGGGCTTTTTGAAGGCACTCATATGAATGCAGGCAGGGGAACAGATTTTCAATTTCAACGATATGGTTCACCTTATCATGATTCAACCCAGTTTAAATTACGTTACATACCCAAACCTAATTTTGGATCCAAATCACCAAAATTTAATGGGCTAAGCTGCTACGGCGAAGACCTCCGGGGAGTACCCTTCATGAAGGAAATGAGTTTGCAATGGCTGATAAAGGCCTATAAAGGAAGTGCGGCAAAATCAGAATTCTTTAATACCTCCGGTTTCACAAAACATGCGGGTACTGCCGAACTTCAAGAGCAAATAGTAGCAGGATGGAGCGAAGCCAAGATCAAAGAAAGTTGGGCTAAGTCTCTTGAAGATTTTAAGAAGATCCGTGGAAAATATTTGTTATACCCTTAAACTTCGAGCTGTTTTCCAGTCGTAGGTTTCCGGTATTTGTGAAAGGGTTGTTTTAGCAATCCCACGATACTTCCGTTCTCTTCCTTGTCCGGAAACGTATCAACACCATAAATGATTACTTCACGATCTAATTCCATGTAAGTGCCAAACAAGCGGTCCCAAATAGAAAAAATATTTCCATAATTAGAATCTGTATACGGCAATACATAGTGGTGGTGGACTTTGTGCATGTCGGGAGAAACGATCACCCAACTCAACGCTTTGTCAATTTTACGCGGCAAGCGAATATTGGCATGACCAAATTGTGTGGCGACCAATGAAAGTGATTGATAAAGCATAATAATGCCAACAGGAGTACCTACAACTAATACACCCAGAGTGGTAAAGACAAAACGAATAACACTTTCAAAAGGATGGTGCCTGTTCGCAGTAGTGGTATCTACTTCATGATCTGTATGATGCACCAAATGGATCATCCATAGTGGTTTCACCTGGTGCTCTACATAATGAGCAAGGTAGGCCCCAAAAAAATCCAATAAGAGAACTCCCATGACCACATAGGCCCAAAGCGGCATTTCAGGAAACCAGTTAATGATCCCAAAATCATTAGCTACAGCCCAATCGCTCGTCATCAGCAGAATAAAGGCCAGCCCAAAATTGACGGCTAAGGTAGTTAAGGTGAAAAAGAAATTAGGGAGGGCATGCCGCCATTTGCGATAGTCAAATTTGAATAAGGGTACGGCTCCTTCAAGCAACCAGAAAAATGTGATCCCTGACACAAGAATAAGACTTCTATGAGCAGAGGGGATCGTTTCAAAATATTCAATTATGGCTTCCATGACGCTCAAAAATAACTAAAAATCTACTTTTAATTTCAGGGCTTCCACAATGTTATAAGCGGCAGGGCATATAGCTACGTTCTTAAGGTTTAAGGGGCCACGATTTTGAAATTTACGCTGATTTGTGTGGGGATACTCCCTGCATGCCTTAGGCCGGTGTTCATACACACTGCAGTAATTATCAGACCCTAAAAACGGACATGGCACAGATTGAAGCACATAATCATGGTCTTCATCCAGCCTTAAATAGGTGTCGATAAATTGAGCTGGTCTTAGTTTGAATACTTTGGAAAGTCGCTTTATATCTGTCTGTGTAAAAAGCGGGCCGGTGGTCTTGCAACAATTAGCACAATCGAGGCAATCAGTCTTTTGAAATTCAGCATCATGCAAATCGGCCATCAACGTGTCCAGACCTTTTGGTGGCTTTTTCTTAAGCTGCGCAAAAAATCGCTTGTTCTCTTTCTGCTTGCCTGCAGCTAGTGCAGTTAAATCGGTACGTTCTTTAGTTGTCAAATTCCAGGATGCTTAGCCCGGCACTGTACAATTCTGTGCTATTTGCCAGGATCTTTTGACCGGTTTCGCTAAGATAGAAATTTGACATGGTCGTCGTCTCATTTTCCATAAATTGTTGTCTGAAATTAGAGGCAAGACCAGCAAAGATTTCAATGATGACCTGATCTTTTCTTATTTCCATCTGGATCCGTTCTTCGCGTTTGATCTAATGTAATTCACAATCTTAAATTTTTTCTTTTATTTTAATTAGCACATTATGTCAATTTTATTAGGAAAAGCTATACTTAATTATTTAAAGCGATCGAAGGATGCAGATATTATCACTTTTACCTCACTAGGCGAGAAAGATGTCCTCCCTGTTTCCTATTTATTCAGGGGTATAGACAGTATGCCGGCATTGGAAATCAAGGCGCTTAACCTGGCAAAAGGCAGCATTCTGGACGTTGGGGCGGGTGCCGGAGCCCATAGCCTGATCTTGCAGGATCGAGGTTTAGACGTTACTGCCATGGATAGGTCGCCAGGTGCTGTAGCTTGTTGCCGAAAGAGGGGAATACAAAACGTGGTGCAATCCCAACTTCTCGAATACCTGGGGTCTACCTTTGATACCATCCTCATGCTTATGAATGGAATAGGTATTGCAGGCAGCCTCAGCAATCTGAAACCCTATTTATTACATCTTAAAAAGCTACTGAAGCCAGAAGGTCAGATCCTGCTGGATTCAAGTGATATTCGTTTTATGTTCGATCTTAATAAAAAAGGAGAGCCCATATTACCAAAGAAGGAGGGGTATTATGGCGATGTTCTCTTTGCCCTGTATTACGAAGGGGACTATGAACCTTCCTTTCCATGGGTCTATGTTGACTTCAATACCCTCGAAGGTGTTGCTGTTAGCTGTGGCCTGCGAGCCGAAAAAGTGCTGGATGGACCTCATTTCGATTATTTAGCCCGTTTAACACTGTATTAATACCAAAATACCAGCAAATACCGTTATTTTAGGGCAAAACAACGCACTTGTTAGTATGAAAAAGATTGTATTCCTACCATTCTTGCTCTTTAGCTTGCTATTGATCCAATGCTCAAAAGATGATCCGATTACGGAGCCTACGCCTGATTTTAAGGCGTTGAACCTATTGGGTACTGGTGACTCAGCTAACGATATTTTGGCTAATGACACCTATAGTAATATGGTAATAGAAGCCGTCTACAATCCCGGTTTCCGGCCTACGGCCTTGGCCATGGCCGATTTTGTTAGCTTCCTAGAGGCCAGGACTTTTAAAAACGACATCAGTGTTGTGTATCGCGAAATACCTTCTGAAGGTGTAGAGACTTTTTCCATACAACAAGCAGCAGATCTGGAAGCAGATGTAAGAACCTTGTACAATGAAGACGATACTATTGCGATCTATATTTATTTCTCTGATACGAATTCAGAAGGAGATGATCCGGAAAATGAACTTGTCACCTTGGGGGCATCATATAGAAACACTTCCATGATCATCTACGAGAAAACTATCAAATCGCTCGCAGCGCAGAGTTCATCAATCAGTGAGGCTGATATAGAAGCTGCTACCCTCATGCATGAATTCGGACACCTCTTTGGATTAGTTGACCTGGGTACACCGCAAGTAAATCAACATCAGGATCCGATAGCTCCAAATCATTGTGTGGTTGATAACTGCCTTATGCTGGCAGAGATCCAATTTGGCGGAGGCATGATGGGCATGTTACAATCCCTGTCGGCTAAAGGCATCGCTGCGCCTGCATTGGACGCAGAATGTATCCTGGATCTTCAAGCCAATGGCGGAAAATAAAATGCTTAAGGAATATTCAGGTATTTGTGTGTTTGAAGGGATACTTTCCACTTGGGATGGGCCATCACATAATCCACGATCATTGGGGTAACCTTTTCGCGAACGCTCCATTCCGGTTGAAGGTATAATTCACAATTTTCTTTCACCTTTGACGCCTGCTCTTCTGCAAAAACCAGATCGTGTTTATTGTATACGATCACTTTTAATTCATCTGCAAACGGATAGATCTCAGGCAGCGGCAGTTTGTTTTTTTTAGGAGAAAGACAAACCCAATCCCAATGTCCGGTAAATGGGTAGGCTCCTGAAGTTTCAATATGGGTACTTACCCCCTTTTCTTTTAGCGCATTTGTCAACGGGGACATATTCCACATCAAAGGTTCTCCTCCGGTAACTACAATAGTATTGGAGTAAGTCACCGCATTCGCTACAATGGGAGCTATCGCAGTTGCCGGGTGCAGGTTGGCATCCCAGCTTTCCTTGACATCGCACCAATGACAGCCCACATCACATCCACCTATACGAATAAAATAAGCGGCAGTCCCCTTGTGATATCCCTCGCCCTGGATCGTGTAAAACTCTTCCATAAGCGGAAGCATAGTGCCTTTTTCAACAGCGTCAAGTACGGTAGGATCAGCCATGCGTCAAAGATAGTATTTCCTCGGCCATGCCCTCATTTATTCGGGTCGGATCGCGATCACTTCGATCTCAATGGCAGCATTCCTGGCAAGTCCGCTTGCCGCAAAAGTCGTTCGGGCAGGTTTCTTGGTAAAATATTGGGAGTATACTTCGTTAAAGGCCTGAAAATCCTCCATAGTACTCAATATGACCATACATTTTACAACATGGTCCAGGGTAAGGCCACGTTGGGCCAGGACATCCTTAATGTTCATGATCACTTGTTTTGTCTCTGCCTTTATTCCGCCCTCAACCATTGTTCTTGTCGAGTGGTCCATCCCAATCTGTCCGGCCAGAAAATACATATTACCATATTCGACAACATCGCTGAATGGTGCATTGGCTTTTAAGGGTTCATGGGAAGGGTGAAATACGATCTGGTTCATCTCCTGAGACCAGGCGAATATGCCGATAAAAAATGCGATTATTACGCAGAGTCTTTGCATTATTTTCATAAGCTGATACCATTTTTGAGTTGCTTAAAATTACCCTATTTTTATCGAAATTAAACATTGATGAGTACCAAAGAAGAATTCTTTGCACATATAGAAGAGGGATATAAAACCAAGGGCGATTTCATCACCATGGGCGCTGCCATGCTCGAGGGCGAAACGATCACCGGCGCACATGTGAAAATTCCCCTGAAAACCTTGAACCGCCACGGTCTGATCGCCGGTGCCACGGGTACAGGAAAGACTAAAACCCTCCAGATCATCGCTGAAAACCTCTCCGAAAAAGGCATCCCAGTATTATTAATGGACTTAAAAGGGGATCTTAGTGGTATTGCCGAGCCATCACCCGGGCATCCCAAGATCGATGAGCGGCATGAAAAGATCGGGATCCCATTTACGCCCAAGGATTTCCCTATTGAGATCTTATCGCTTTCCGAACAGGATGGGGTTAAATTAAGAGCCACAGTATCTGAATTCGGGCCGGTTCTATTGTCCAGGATTCTGGATCTTTCTACCGTCCAGGAGGGGATCGTAGCCGTCGTCTTTAAGTACTGCGATGACAATAAACTCCCCTTGCTCGACCTTAAAGATTTTAAAAAGGTATTGCAATATGCGACCGGGGAAGGCAAAAAAGAGTTCTCTAAAGATTATGGGCGTATCTCTACCAGTTCTACCGGAACGATACTACGGAAAGTCATAGAGTTGGAACAGCAGGGCGCCGATCTTTTTTTTGGGGAAAAATCTTTCGATGTAGACGACCTCACGCGGATCGATGAAAATGGGCGGGGTATTATCAATATAATCCGACTCACTGATATACAAGACAGGCCTAAATTATTCTCAACATTTATGCTCAGTCTCCTTGCTGAGATATATGATTCTTTTCCGGAACAAGGCGACAGTGACAGGCCGGAACTTATTTTCTTTGTTGATGAAGCCCATTTGATCTTTAAGGAAGCATCAAAAGCCCTGCTGGGCCAAATAGAAAGTATAGTTAAACTGATCCGCTCTAAAGGTGTAGGGCTTTATTTCGTGACCCAAAATCCTACAGATGTACCCGGAGCTGTTCTTTCGCAATTAGGATTGAAAGTGCAACACGCCTTACGAGCTTTTACGGCTAAAGACAGAAAGGCCATCAAGCTCACAGCTGAGAATTATCCGCTTTCGGATTATTACGACACTAAGCAAGTGCTTACCAGCCTCGGGATCGGAGAAGCCCTTATTACTGCCCTGGATGAAAAGGGACGCCCTACTCCTTTGGCTGCCACGATGCTCAGAGCACCTATGAGCAGGATGGATATCCTATCTGATAGCGAACTCAAGGAAGTAATTGGGGCGTCTAAATTGGTTGAGAAATATAATAAGGAGATCGATCGTGAAAGCGCCTATGAGATCTTGTCTGAAAAAATTGAAAAAGCTGAGAAATTGGCTGAGAAAGAGCAGAAGCGATCAGAGGGAACCTCTACCAAGCGAACGAGCAGCAGGAGGCGAAGTACTCGCCAAAATCCGGTAATTAAGGTACTTACATCAGCTACTTTCATAAGAGGAGTCCTCGGCGTACTGAAAAAAGTGATACGATAAGATGCAGATGATTCGAAACCTGATTTTTGGGATGGCAGTAATAGGCTGCTTGACCCAATGTAAACAAGAAAAGGACACGACCTTCCTGATCCAATCCGAGCAAGTAGGACTTCTGACAAAAGGTACCCCATCAGCTGATATTGAGAGTCTCTTTAGTAACGATTCCATTATTCGGGATACCTCGACAAGTATTTTGGGAAGCTCTCAAAATAAGATCCGCGTATACCAAAAAGGGGGCGACTTGCTCCTTACTATAACACCCTCCAAGGATAGTACGGCAGTGGTTGAGAATATTCAAATCCATGATCCGCGTTATAAAACAGTCGGAAACATTAGTGTAAACAGTACTTTTAAGGATATCAAGGAGGCTTATGAGATCCGAAAAATTGTGACTTCCCTGAATAACCTGGTCATCTTTGTGAAAAATAGTGATGTCTACTTCACCATATCTAAAGAAGAGCTCCCAGGAAGTTTGAGATATAATCCCAGCTTGTCTATTGAAGCCGTGCAAATTCCGGATAAGGCCAGACTCAAATACATGATGGTAGGCTGGTAGATCCTATAATTTTAGGAAAGCTTTAACTGGCAGGGGGAATTGGATTTTTTTTAAAATTGTAATTTGAAGCAAAGCTCTTTTATGAAATCTATTATACTCCTAGCTACCTTGATCTTTGGTCTGGCTAGCGCACAAGCCCAATTTGCCTATGAAGCCTCAGCAGAACACCCATTTGGACTACCCAACCCGGAAGCACCTGAACAAATAAAAGATTACGCCCCTTTGATAGGAGAATGCGACTGTTCTTCAGTAAGGCGCAAACCGGATCAATCCTGGGACGAGCCCAAAAAGATGCTATGGCGCTTCAAGTATATTCTGAATGGAATGGCTGTCCAGGACGATGCTTTGCATGAAGGTGGCACCCATGGTGGCAGCATACGGCAATTCATAGCCGATAGTACCCGTTGGTATGTACATTACTACAGTACTAATTTTCCTTCTACCACCTTGCCTGCCTGGGAAGGGAATAGGAATGACAGCACTATGGTTCTTTACAAAGAGCAAAAAGCCCCGAATGGCATGGAGGGGTTTTATAAGATCACCTTTTCAGAAATGACTGAAGACGGCTTTAAATGGTCGGGAGATTGGGTAAATCCTGATGAGTCTATCGTTTATCCGACCTGGAAGATCGAATGCATAAAGCGGAAAGAAGAATAAGATGTTATTTTAGCGGTCAAGTTTCACCGTACGATGCAGCAACAATTTAAAAAGATCCTACCAAAACTGATCGGATACACCTACAATGCCACTGTAATAGTCCATCCCCGTTTAGCCGCATATTGGGCCTTTCTCACGTTTTGTCGCATCCGAAAGGGCGGTGTACGTCCGGAACAAGTCGATTTTCTCAAAAGTGCGAAATCGGTAAGCCGTAAAATCGAAAACCTTGATATACAGGAATACCAATGGCAAGGATCCGGGGATACCGTGATTCTAGTACATGGTTGGGAAAGCAATGCAGCACGCTGGCGCAACCTTATCTCCATGCTGATAGAAGCCGATTTTAATGTCATTGCTTTTGATGCCCCAGGACATGGGCGGTCTAGCGGGAAATTCCTGAATGTCGTTCTTTATGGGGAATGCCTGGAAGCGTTACTACAAATTCATAATCCCGTTCACCTTGTAGGACACTCTGTAGGAGGCATGACGATTCTTTTTAATGAATTCAAACGCCCCAATCCGACCTTAAAGCAGATCGTAACCACAGGTGCCCCATCAGAGTTTTATGAGATCATGGAAGAATACCAGGCTGTGCTTGGCCTGAATGATCGCATGATGCGTGCCTTTGACCGCTTAGTGCTGGATAAATTCGGATATACCATCCGAGAATTCTCTACTACCAAATTTGCAGCGAGTAACATGAAGAAAGGATTATTAATCCACGATAAGCGAGACAGGGTTGCACCTTATCACGGTTCCGTGAATGTTCATAAGGCCTGGAAAGATAGCCGACTTATTAGTACAGAGGGGTACGGGCATGCCTTACATCAGGAAGAAGTTAATACATCTATTGTTGATTTCCTTTTAGGCAATGATGTCGATAATCTGTAATTTCATACTATGAATTCTGTTTCACCTTTCCATATAGCCATACCGGTTCATAATTTGAACGAATGCAGGAAGTTCTATGGCGAGATCCTGGAATGTGAAGAAGGCAGAAGCAGTGATCACTGGGTAGATTTTAACCTTTTTGGGCATCAACTCGTCATCCATTACAAACCCCAAGCCGAAGAGGGACTGCATACAAATCCAGTAGATGGTAAGAACGTACCTGTCCCGCATTACGGAGTAGTTCTGCCCTGGGAAGATTTCAAACCTTTTTCAAAAAGATTGAAATCCAAAGGCGTAGAATTCATCATAGAACCCTATATCCGGTTCGAGGGAGAAGTAGGAGAACAAGCAACCATGTTTTTCTTAGATCCTGCAGGCAATGCCTTGGAATTCAAAGCGTTTAAGGATATCGATCAGCTTTTTGCCAATTAGATCACTCCTTTTTCCTTCCCATATATTTATCTCTTACTACTATAAATACTCCATAAAGTACGCCGAAGACCAATCCTTCCGCGATCTCTCGCATCAATATCTCATTTGAATATTCCCCTTCCAGGATCATTGAGATCAATACATAGAGGGCTGCGGCAACAAGGGCCTGTATGATATATTTTTTAGTTTTCATCTCTTGAGTCTATATGTAAGTTCCCTGATTCCACCTCTGCTCATGATACCAATCTTGTTGTGATAAAAGATACTAAATAACTGTGGATTCGGATACCATAAACGGGTTGGTGATCGTTATAAGATATACCCAAATACCCAAATCATGAAAAAACTCATCTACCTGATTATCCTGCTCGGGATAATCTTTTTAGGATGTTGCACTAACAACGAAGGTTCTGAAGATATTGATGTGATCACACCTGCTGATTCTACCGGGTCTGTCACTTTAGAGTAGATATTCCAATTTAAATCTGCGAAATACTAGTTTTGCCCATGTCGCTCCCTGGCAAGCAAGGTATTCTTGAGGAGCATAGCAATAGTCATTGGGCCCACACCACCGGGAACGGGCGTAATAAAAGACGCTTTTTGAGAGACAGCGTCATAATCCACATCTCCTGTGATATAATAGCCTCGCTCTCTGCTTTCATCGGCTACGCGCGTGATACCTACATCTACGATAACAACACCTTCTTTAACCATATCTGCTTTAAGAAAACCGGGAACGCCCAATGCCGATACTACAACATCTGCTTGTCTGGTGATCTCTGCTAAATTCTGTGTCCTGCTATGGGTTAACGTCACAGTGGCATTGCCAGGATCTCCTTTCTGGCTCATCAATATACTGATAGGCCTTCCCACTATATGGCTCCTCCCGATCACAACTACGTGTTTGCCCTGAAGAGGCACATCGTATCTCTTAAGTAATTCCATGATACCATATGGAGTGGCCGAAATAAAACTGGGCATATCGAGGGCCATCTTTCCGAAATTCGTTGGGTGAAAACCGTCAACATCCTTTTCCGGATCTACGGCCATAAGCACCTTCTGTTCATCGATATGTTTTGGCAAGGGTAATTGAACGATATAACCATCGATCTCGCCATTCGCATTAAGCTCGGCGACTTTCTGTAGTAATTCTTCTTCCGTAGTTTCTTCAGGTAAATGGATCAGTGTAGATTCAAAACCAATCCTTTTGCATGATCTTACCTTACTGCCAACATAGGTCAAGCTCGCCCCATCATTCCCTACAAGAACAGCTGCCAGATGCGGGACTTTCTCCCCCCTGGCTATTATCCCGGAAACTTCTTTTTTGATCTCCTCCTTGATCTCATTACTGACCTTTTTCCCGTCTAGTAGTATCATTCGCTGTCTTATCTACGCATTTGGTTCATCATTTGCATCATTTTCTTACCACCACCACCTTGCATCATCTTCATCATTTTACTCATTTGGTTGAATTGTTTCAACAACTGGTTCAATTCCTGTATGCTGCGGCCGCTTCCTTTAGCGATGCGCTTTTTCCTGGAAGCGTTTAATGTTGAGGGATTGGCCCGCTCATCCGGGGTCATGGAATGGATCATCGCCTCTACATGCTTAAATGCATCATCTTCGACATCAATACCTTTCATGGCCTTGCCCATTCCGGGGATCATTCCCATCAGGTCTTTCATATTCCCCATCTTCTTGATCTGCTGGATCTGAGACAGGAAGTCATCAAGGCCAAATTTATTCTTTGCGATCTTCTTCTGGATCTTGCGTGCTTCTTCCTCATCAAACTGATCCTGGGCACGTTCGACTAATGAGATCACATCGCCCATCCCTAAGATCCTGTCAGCCATCCTGTCGGGATAGAAGACATCCAGGGCATCCATTTTTTCACCTGTACCTATAAATTTGATCGGTTTTTGTACGACCGATTTGATAGATAAAGCAGCACCTCCTCGTGTATCCCCATCTAACTTGGTAAGGATAACACCTTCGAAATTTAAAATTTCATTAAAGGCTTTTGCTGTATTTACAGCATCCTGACCCGTCATGGCATCTACGACAAAAAGGGTTTCCTGGGGTTGTATCGCCTTATGGATATTGGCGATCTCTGCCATCATCTCCTCATCGATTGCGAGTCGGCCAGCTGTATCCACGATGACAACATTATGTCCATTCGACTTGGCATGGGCGATCCCCGCTTTGGCAATGGCCACGGCATCTTTACTTTCCCTGTCGGAATACACCTCAACACCGATCTGATCGCCAACTACATGCAACTGATCAATGGCAGCAGGTCTGTATATATCACAACCGACTAAAAGGGGCTTTTTAGATTTTTTACTTTTCAGGTAGTTGGCAAGTTTTCCTGAGAAGGTGGTTTTACCGGAACCCTGTAGTCCGGACATCAGAATTACGGAAGGTTGACCGGAAAGATCGATCTCTTCGGCCTCACCACCCATCAACTCTGTCAATTCGTCCTTGACGATCTTGACCATCAACTGCCCGGGCTGTAGTGTAGTCAATACATTCTGGCCCAATGCCTTTTCTCTCACCCTATTGGTGAATTCCTTGGCTATCTTAAAGTTGACATCGGCATCCAATAAGGCACGTCTGACCTCTTTGACCGTTTCGGCAACATTGATCTCAGTAATCTGGCCATGTCCTTTGAGGACGTGCAGGGCCTTATCCAGCTTTTCACTTAAACTATCGAACATTCTATCTGTGTACTAAAAGAAGTGCAAATTTAAGCAACTCCAGTGGATAGAGGAAGTCAGGAGCACCTAAAATCAAAAAGGGTAACTCCTTTTCGGAAGTCACCCTTTTCTGCAAAATTGGGGGCAAATATGATTTGGTTGCGTATGTTTTGCTTACTAGATTCTTTCGAAGACCAGTAAATCTGTACCATCTACCGTACCCGCCGGTGAATAGTCATCACTGACATCACGCAATTCAATACGATTTGGTGTTATTTCAACCAGTTTCCAGTCGTCAGTTAATTCGCCATAAGGATCAGCGTCGCCAAAGTTTAAATAAACCTTGATCTTACCTTCACTATTGCGGATCACTCTCCACATTCCCATATAAGCTGGGCCTGTCGGACTCACTGTAACGGATACTAAATGATCTGGAAGGAATTCGAAAGTGCTTCCTGTGAACAATTCAGTTTCATCGACACCATCATCCTTATACTGAGCAACGATCCATGGACCTTGAGCCATAATACTTCTGATCTCTACCAGGTCACCATCGGTGTTTGTATCATCACATACACGCTGTAATACAAGCTCATAATCGATCTCTTCTATCTCAAACTTCAATCGATCGTGACGAAGGTCACTCAACGGCCACTCGAAAGTAATTGCAGGTTCTGAGCCAAAGCTTAACGCCATGACCAATCTTCCTTGTGCATTCATCGTGATCTCCCAGCTTCCTTCAGAAGTAGACTCACCGTTACTCAAGGTAACAACACCTTCAGCATGGAATTGGAATTCCCATCCAAGTAAACGGTCTATCTCTTCACCCTGGTTCTTTACTTTCTTGATCACCCAGACGCATTCCTTCAAAATTTCACGTAGCGTATCCGGATTATCATTGATGATATCACAAGCACTCTCCATTACGATCAGATCCCGATCACTGGCAAATAACTTGATCTTACCTGGGCTAATTTCATACACAAACCACTCTAAGGTAAAATCTACGAGGACATCAAATTCCATGATCAATTTTACATGGTGATCTGTAACTCGTGTATCCCAAGCTCCAGTAAGCATGTTCCCTTCACGATCTTTCACTACGACCGTACCATCTTCAGTAAAATTGAATAAGTATTCAAAATATTGATCAGTAAGACTTACGGCATCGCGCTCGATCTTTTTCACGAACCAAGGGCATTCTACCAATAAGGCACGAAGGCGTTCTTCTGTGAAGTCATCATCATTATAGTCATTATCATCATCTTCATCACACATTTGCTTAGCCATTTCAATAGCCTGTACCATTTCTTCATTACTGGTCACCAATACTTCCGTTCCATCAGATTTAACCAAAGTGATCGGAAAATCAATACTGATCAGGTCATCATCATCCAAACCGGCAAAAAAGCGTCGTAACTGGTAGTCGTTCTCGACAGTGACACTCCCTGTTTGTTGTTCATTCAGGTCAAAAGTGTATAATGTAATAGGATAGACGAAATCTATACATTCAATATCGTCATCATCTCCTCCTTCAATACATTCCGCAGCAAGGTCACGTAGTTGATCGAAACTTTCTATGACGATCTCCGAGTAATCTGCAATGGTGATTGTAACAGGGAAAAGGATATCTAATTCATCAACATCATTATCAAATTGATCAAAGATCTCTTCGATAATGCGTAAACCATCTTCATTCTCGACGGTAATAGTAATTCCATTTACCGCGACGGTATAAGGAAATTTAATGTCAAAACAGCTAGCGCCATCAACTATATTGTCAAAAGAACCGTCATTGGATACGGTGCCGGCAATAAGTTGACCAGTAGTAGAACTGGCCATAAGGGTCTGTTGTTCCTGATCTGGATCAGGTAGCGGTTCAAATTCTTCCTGACATCCGGTAAAGGTCAGAGCCAAGGCAAGCAGAACAGCGTAGATAGATTGTTGCAATAACTTTTTCATAACGATTTGGACTATTTTTTTTGTTTGTACACGCTTATAACAACCAGGAATTAATAAACCCTACTTTGTCCAGACTCTTTTTTCAAATATCTTTGGGGGAAATCCACCATAAGAACCCAACTCCCTATGGATAATGTATGCGAAGAGCAGGTATATAGCGAGCTCTTCAAAACTAATTCTAAAACGGTATTCAATTCCATTTATTATAAGTTTGGGAACGAGGAAAAGGCCTATGATGTTGTCCAGGAAGCTTTTATAAAACTTTGGGAAAATTGTCAGAAAGTAAGTCCGGAGAAGGCTGCTGGATATGTCTATACAGTAGCCAATAATCTATACCTTAATATTATAAAAGCAGAGAAAGTAAGACTCAAATACACAGATAAGAAACCGGGACAGACCCATGAATCTCCCGAGTTTTTAATGGAAGAGAAGGAGTATAAGGACAAACTGGACCGGGCTTTGAACAGTTTACCCGAAAATCAGCGTATTACCTTCTTATTGAATAGGATCGACGGGAAAAAATACGCGGAAATAGCCGAAATGGAAGGGGTTAGCATAAAAGCGATAGAAAAACGTATGCATCTGGCTTTGAAGACTTTACGCGAACAAATAGATGGAATTTAAAGATATAGGTAGGGTTTTTGGAAAGTTAATTGTTAAAATGTAGAAACGCCACAAAATCATGCAAGAGAATTACTTGGCAAAATGGCTTAATAACGAACTGAGTCCGGAAGAACTCGAAGCTTTTAAAGCGAGTCCGGAATACAGTTCATATCTTAAGTTAGCCGACATATCATCGCAGCTTGAAGCCCCCGCATTTGATGCGGAGCAGGCGTTCTTAGACAATGTTAAAAGACGCGCTGCACAGGAGCCCAAAGTGATACGACTCAAACCGTATCGCACCCTCTGGAAGGTGGCTGCTGCCATAGCTGTGATCTTTGCCATGTCTCTTGGCTATGTATCTACCCTCACGGAGCGTGTAAATACCCAGTACGCCGAGCGATCTGAAATTCAGCTACCGGATAATTCTGAAGTGATCCTGAATGCCGGGTCCAAATTAACATACCATAAAAAGAAATGGGCCTCGGATCGCCGGGTTACATTAAAAGGGGAAGCCTTTTTTAAAGTAGCTAAAGGTGCGACTTTTAGTGTAGATACAGAATCGGGTATCGTTCAGGTATTGGGAACACAATTCAATGTGGAACAACGACCAAATTTCTTTGAAGTGAGTTGTTACGAAGGTTTAGTTAGTGTCACATATGAAGACAAAGAATACAAATTACCTGCCGGGTCCTCCTTTATTATAATGGACGGTTCCATGATCACTGATACAGTTCCCGTTAATACGCAACCGAGCTGGGTGTTAAATGAAAGTTCTTTCAAAAGTATCCCATTGGCTTTCGTACTGGATGAACTCAAGCGGCAATACGACATCCGCATTGAGACTGAGAACATAGATCTCAGCCAAAAATTTACCGGTACATTTAGCAACACAAGCCTGGATTTGGCGTTACAGAGTATTAGCACCCCTGCACAAATAAGCTATACCTTAGAGGGGAACAAAGTGCTCTTTTATGCCAAGGAGATTCCATAGACATCTTAGTGCCTTTATTCTTATCCTGTTAGCCCATCTCTCGATCCGGGCTCAGGAAGTTGTATCTCCGGAAACCATCAACTTAAGGACGTACATTCTTCAGCTTGAAGATGACTTTGATGTGAAATTCTCATTTGTCGACGAAGATCTGTCAGTACTGACAATAGAGATCCCTCAATTTACAAGCCTACCTCTTATCCTTGAAGATATCAGGGAACAAACCCAATTGCTTATCAACAAGCTCAACGAGCGCTATTATACCCTGTCTAAAAGCAGTACAGTGGATATATGTGCCCGAGTGCTGGATAATTTTGAAAAAAGTACAATTTCAGGGGCATCCGTTGAAGTGTTAGGAAGCAGCATTGCGACAATTGCCGATATGGATGGGGAATTCAGGCTAACGAACATTCCACGCAAAGCAGTATTGCGAGTTCGTCACATTGGTTTTCGCACACAGTTTGTGACAGCCGAAGACTTTGTGACTGCTTCGCCTTGTAAAGAGATTGCCCTTGGGGTCAACTATCAGCAACTCGAAGAAGTGGTTGTCTATGAATTACTGACCTCAGGCCTGACAAAGCAATTAGATGCCAGCATCACAATGAATCCCGGAGAATTTGGCATTCTGCCCGGACAAATAGAACCCGATGTCCTACAGTCCATCCAGGCACTCCCGGGAATCAAAAGTATTGATGAGACTGTATCCAATATCAATATTCGTGGGGGTACGAACGACCAGAACCTCATCTTGTGGGATAATATTAAAATGTACCAATCCGGACACTTTTTTGGGCTTATCTCAGCATTTAACCCTTATTTGACCGAAGAAGTAACCTTGATAAAAAATGGGACAAGCGCCCAATATGGAGACGGGGTGAGTGGGATCATAAAAATGGACACCAATGATGAGATCAAGGATACCTCCTATGGCGGAGGTGGTTTTAACCTGATCAGTGGTGATATATATGGTCATGTTCCTTTTCGGGGAGACATGGCCATGCAGTTCTCTGCCCGGCGTTCCATTACAGATTTTTTGAATACCCCAACCTACGAGCAGTTTGCAGGGCGAGCCTTTCAGGATATTCAGGTGACCAATACAAACACATCGACGGATCGTGATTTTAACCAGGAACAAAATTTTTACTTCTACGATTTCAGCGGAAAATTCCTTTACGACTACAATGAAGATCACAAACTGCGATTGAGTTTTATCTACATCAACAATGCTTTTGATTATAAGGAAACAGACTTGCGCATCTCTACGACAAATAGAAATAGCCTGGATCAAGAAAATATTTCATTCGGAGGCACGCTCAACAGTAAGTGGTCTGATCGTTTTACAAGTAGTTTACAGGGATATTACACACAATACAACCTGGATTCTTTTACAAGCACGGTGGCAGACCGCCAACAACTCACGCAAAAAAATATTGTGGACGAACGGAGTGTTCGCCTGAATACCTTCTATGACTTGTCACCTACCATATCATGGCTCAATGGCTATCAGCTAACCGAAACCGGGATCACCAATGGGACGATTGTTACAGAACCTCCTTTTGATAATGAAAGTAAAAGTGTGGTCAGAGGTCATGCAGGTTATTCGGAACTCCATTATACGTCTGATAACAATCGCATGCATCTCAGCGGCGGACTCCGTGTGAATTACTTACAAAACCTGGACACCTTTGATGAGTTTATCCTGGAACCCCGATTGAACTTTCATGCCTTTCTGGCCAACAATTTCAGGATGGAAATACTGGGCGAGTTTAAGAACCAGGCGACCAATCAATTCATAGACCTGGATGAGAATTTTCTGGGTATAGAAAAAAGGCGATGGGTATTATCAGACGGGCAATCAATCCCCATTACCAAGAGTAAGCAGGCCTCTATAGGCTTTAATTATGAAAAAGAGAATTGGTATGTAGGCCTGGAAGGATTTTATAAGGAAGTAGATGGGATAAGTACTTCTACCCAGGGTTTTCAGAACCAGAACCAATTTAACGGGGAGATAGGGAAGTATGATAATAAGGGGGTTGAATTCTTAATAAACCATCGCGATGCTAATTTTAGCACCTGGTTGAGTTATACGTTTAATGACAACAACTACACATTTGAAGATATTATTCCGCCAAATTTTCCCAATAACAGAGACATAAAACATTCCATTACTGCTGCTACAACCTATGCCTATCGAAATCTGAAGGTAGGTGTTGGTTTTAATTATCGCACAGGAAAGCCTTTTACGGAACCCCTGGACCCTCCTAATGATATAGATACGTCCAATTTTCCATTCCGTATCAATTATCAGGAACCAAACAGCAGTAGACTACCCCAATATATCAGACTTGATGCCTCAGCAGTCTATGATTTTCCGCTTTCAAGAAGGGTTAATGCCAGTATAGGGGCTTCGGTCCTAAATGTCTTAGATCGTGAAAATATCTTGAATACCTACTTCCGACTAGACGAACAATTCAATATTGAAACAGTAAAAAGTTTGTCTCTTGGCTTTACGCCAAACGTCAGTTTCAGGGTACGTTTCTAGAAGGATTACATACGTTCGGGCGACTCAATGCCCAGTAGTCCAAGTGAAGATTTAATGACTTCCCCTACTTTATTAGCCAGTTGAATACGGAACGTTTTTATGTCTTCGTCCGTTTCCCCTAAAATGGTCACTTGCTGATAGAAGGAATTAAATTCTTTTACTAACTCATACGCATAGTTAGCTACCACAGCGGGACTGTATTGTTCGGCAGCCGCCTTGACAATAATGGGATATTGTTCCAGGACTTTTAGCAATTCCTTTTCTTTGGAATGAAGTGTTTTAGGATTTGAATTTTTTGATTCCCAACCGGAAGTTGCCTTGCGTAATATAGACTGGATCCTGGCATAGGCATATTGAATAAAAGGACCCGTATTACCTTGAAAATCAACAGATTCCTTAGGGTCGAACAAGATGCGTTTCTTGGGGTCTACCTTGAGGATAAAGTATTTTAGTGCCCCTAGTCCTATGATTTGGTAGAGCGTAGTTTTTTCCTCCTCCGAATACCCCTCCAGCTTTCCTAGTTCGTTTGAAATATCTTCAGCAGTCGAAGCCATTTCAAGAATGAGATCATCAGCATCTACAACTGTACCTTCTCGACTTTTCATTTTCCCGCTTGGAAGATCTACCATCCCATAGCTCAGATGAAAAAGGCTGTCTGCCCAGGAATAGCCTAATTTTTTTAAGATCAGAAAGAGCACTTTAAAATGGTAATCTTGCTCATTCCCCACAGTATACACCATGCCTTCCGTGCCTGGAAAATCCTTTGCCCGCTGCACGGCTGTACCCAGGTCCTGTGTCATATATACCGAAGTACCGTCTGCACGTAGTACGATCTTTTCATCCAAACCGTCCTCGGTAAGATCGATCCATACACTACCATCCTCTTTCTTAAAAAACACGCCCTTCTCCAAACCTTCTGCAACAATATCTTTGCCCAGCAAATAGGTCTCAGATTCGTAATAAAGCTTGTCAAAGGATACGCCCAGATTTGCATAGGTCTCATTAAACCCTTTGTACACCCAACTATTCATTGTCTGCCAGAGAGAAACTACCTCTTCATCGCCTGCTTCCCACTTTCGCAACATCTCCTTGGCGTCCAGAAATATGGGTGCTTCTTTCTCTGCTTCTTCCTTAGAGAGTCCGAAAGCCATACGTTCGGCTACCTGGTTTTTAAAGATCTTGTCATAGGCCACGTAGTAATTTCCAACCAATTTATCCCCTTTTAACCCTGTAGTTTCAGGTGTTTCATTTTTTCCGGAACGTTGCCAGGCCAACATGCTCTTACAAATATGAATACCCCTGTCATTGATTATCTGGATCTTCTGCACTTCTTTTCCCGCTGCTTCCAGTATGCGCGACACAGAATACCCCAGTAGATTATTGCGGATATGACCCAAATGGAGGGGTTTATTTGTATTAGGAGATGAGTACTCTACCAAATACCTCCCACCATCCTTTGCCCGGATCCCATAGGATGCTTCTGTATTAATGTTTTTAAAGAAGTTGAGATAATAGGAATCGGATAGCACCAGGTTTAAAAAGCCCTTAATGATATTGAAGGAACTAACTTCGGTAATCTTTACCTGCAGATCTTCACCAAATGTTTGACCGATCTCTGCAGGGTTCCCCTTGATCTGCGACAGCATTGGAAAAATAACCACCGTAATATCTCCCTCAAAATCCTTGCGTGTTGCTTGTAATTCAACCGATGGGAGATCGGCTCCGTAATGTGTCTTGGCAGCTTTTATAACTTCCTGGATGATGCGCTCCTGAAGGCTCATTTTACAGATCGAATTAAGGCCTTAAAACTACGTAAATTTTGTCCATATGTTAAGGCTTAGCCAATCATTTTAAATGGGCTGTCGATTTCCTTACTTTTATCAGGAATAACCCAAAGGAACAGCTATTTATGCTTGTTAATGTTTCTTATAACAATAAGCAGATCACCCGTGATGTGGATGAAGAAGTAGGGAAGCCGTTTACGCTCAAAGAACGATGGAACCTGGGCGGTATTGGCTCACCCAAGCTTGAGATCACCAAGAGCAGTGAAACTGTACGAAATTTGTTGATCCTGGATAACAACATGGATAGCTGCAACATTGAATTGCGACCCAAAGGCATCATTATTCGTTTTCGATCCCTCCTGGAAACCTTCGCTTTAGTGATCCCGTTCTATAAGCTAGTGATCTATAAAGGCGATCTAGGTCTCTGTACGCTGCACAGGGATACATATTTTATTCAGTTTAGATCTGATACTAAAGCCATACAAAAATTTATTACCAAGATGCTCGGATACAAAGCAGATAATGCACCTTTATCTATAGAAGACCTTTAAGCATGAAGATACTACTAACTGGTGCCAACGGATATATCGGCATGCGGCTGTTGCCCGAGCTTTTGCGTAATGGGCATGAAGTGATTTGTGCTGTCCGCAATCGAAACCGACTCTCGATAGATAAGGAAACCATGGCCAGGATACAAGTTATCGAAATTGACTTCCTGAAACCATACCAGGAGAATGTTGTACCCTCAGATATAGACATAGCCTACTATTTGATCCATTCTATGAGTTCCTCCACTCAGGATTTCGATACATTGGAAGCAACTACGGCTCATACATTCAACACCTATATGAATGAGGCCGGAGTGGAGCAAGTTATCTACCTAAGTGGGATCGTTAATGATGATCATTTATCAAAACATCTCAGCTCCCGAAAAAATGTCGAGGACATCCTTCGCGAAGGATCTTTCAATCTTACGGTACTAAGGGCTGGTATTATTGTGGGATCAGGCAGTGCTTCTTTTGAGATCATTCGGGATATATGTGAAAAATTACCCCTGATGATCACCCCAAAATGGGTGCTAACAAAAACGCAACCCATTGCCATACGGGATGTCATACAATTTTTGATGGGTGTGCTTGGCAACCGGGAAACCTATAATGATTCTTTTGATATCGGGGGGCCGGATATCCTGACATATAAGGAAATGATGAAGCAGTATGCGGAGGTACGTGGTTTTAAGAACTTGATCCTGACGGTTCCCGTCATGACACCCCGCCTATCTTCCTATTGGCTTTATTTTGTGACCTCCACCTCCTACAAATTAGCGGTTAATCTGGTTGAAAGTATGAAGATGGAAGTAATCGCACAGGACAACCGATTAGAGAAAATACTGGGGATAAAGACACTTTCTTATAAGGAAGCTATACAATTGGCCTTTAAAAAGATCGAGCAGAATCTGGTCCTCAGCAGCTGGAAGGATAGTATTGTCTCAGGCCGGATCAAAACAAATTTGAAAAAGTACATTCAAGTACCCAAATATGGGGTGCTTAAAGATGCGCAAAAGAGACCGATAAAAGACAAAGAACAGGTGCTGGATAATATATGGAGTATCGGGGGAAATCGGGGTTGGTATTATGCAAGTTGGCTATGGAAACTCAGGGGGGTATTCGATAAATTATTGGGGGGTGTTGGACTGCGACGCGGTAGAACCCGACCGGATGAGATCTCAACCGGGGACGCCCTGGATTTTTGGCGTGTACTTCTGGCAGATAAAGAAGAAGGGCGCTTATTACTCCTCGCTGAGATGCGATTACCTGGCGAAGCCTGGTTGGAATTTAAAATAGACGACTCTCTTATTCTTCACCAAACGGCTACCTTCAGACCACGTGGATTGAAAGGCCGTATATATTGGTATATCATGCAGCCTTTTCACTTTTTTATTTTTAAAGGGATGATCCATAACATCGCTGAATATGGACAAAAATAGACGTAACATTAATTAACTTGGATCGTCTTACTTTCATAAAAACATCCATGAAGATTTATTTTCGACTAGCTGGGACACTCCTATTACTAGCAATGGGCCAAGGATTGAATGCTCAAGTTCGAACGACCGCTGTAATCGATTCTAAAACAAAAAGCCCGATCCCTTATGCCACTATCCAATTTGGTGAAAATGAAGGCGTGATCGCCAATGATGAGGGTTTGTTCAGTCTAGACCTGGATCAGGTGAAGACGCCTCTTGATTCTATATATATCACTTCGATGGGATATGAAAAAACTGGAATTTCCTGGGATACCGTTATAGACAGTGTGATCTATATTCAGCCTAAAGCCATTAAGCTTAGTGGTGTGTACTTGTTTGACAATCCGCTAACGGCTAACGAGATCATTGAGAAAGTTCAGGAACGCATGCCCTTTAACTATAATAAGCAGCCCATCCGCCAACGTTTTTTCCTCAGGCAATCCAGCCTTAATTCGATTCGAAAATTTGATGTTGCTTTTAAAAAGTCGACCATTGAAGAATTAAGCAAGGAATTGATCGATTCTGTGATCGACCTGGTTCCCAGGAATTCATCGTATTACACGGAGACTTTAGGCGATTTCTATCGTAAACCGGATGCACATAAACTCACAATTGTAAAAGCAGCTGAGCTCTATGACAAGTCCAATGAAGATTCCTTCGAAGCGCTAGGAGGACGAATGGAGTCGATATTTAGTGAAAATATAAAGCCGAATTCCTATTTAAAGATCAAATCGGGGATATTCGGAACAAAGGTACAAGTAGATTCAATCATCAGTGATATTGAAGAAGCTGAGGCGGAAGAGGATGGCATCAAGGTAGAAGTTAATACAGACCCGGATAAGAAGCATTATTTTCTGGAAAACAGAAAGGGTGTATTGAATGATCTGATGACATCATTGTTTTATCAGGAAGACACAAAGATAAATGTCATACAAAAGGCCAGAAAGTATCGTTTCAAAGTCGAAGGCTATACAGACATCAATGAAGAAGGTGTCTATGTGATCTCCTTTGAACCCAGAGGGGGAGCCGATTTTGAAGGGACCTTATATGTCAATATCGAGAATTACGCTATTGTCCGACTCGAATATAAAAATGTGAAGCTATTGCGGAATTTTCGACTTCTCGGTATCACCTACCAGGAACATTTGTACAGTGGGAGTGCGCTGTTTGAAAGATCGATCAATGACAAGTATGAGATTAAATTCATTGAAAATGTTATAGGGAGAAAAATGGGGGTGGACAGGCCGTTAAAGGTGATCGAAAAAAATAAGCATGTTAAAGGCAGGCGGAAACAAAATGAACTTAGCCTGGGTATAGATATCATGAATTATTCCACAGAAAAATTGGAATTTGTTTCCTTTAATTCCGAGATCATACCCTCCACAGCATTTGAAGGTGCTGAGGAAAACCACAAGATCAAAGCTACTTATATGCGGCAATATGATCCCGCATTTTGGGAAGGATATAATATCATGGAACCTAACCAGGCCATTCGCGATTTCAAAGTTCTGGAGGAATAAATAGTCCACTTATCAGGCGATGGCTTATTTTTAGCTATCAAAGCACGCTCTCATTCGCGACTACTTAAAAAATAACCGCCTCCTTTCGGGGTCCCTGGCCATTTTGGCACTCCTCTCAATTTGGGTACTCCTTTTTCCGGAACAAACTTTCGGATGGGTAGATACTGCTTCACTCTGGGTTCGGAATACCATAGGCTATTTTTATCTCTATCTCGGAATGGCAGCTGTACTTTTCGTCTTAGTTTTTGCCCTATCCCCATGGGGTAAGATCAGGCTTGGAAATAGCGGAGACAAACCTGAACACTCTCTTTGGGCATGGATCGCTATGCTATACAGTGCGGGTATGGGAGCCGGTATTCTCCTTCGAGCTGTTCAGGAACCTGTTTTTATGGCGCGCAACCCCCCTATAAAAGCTTCTACCTCTGCTGAGATCATCGGGTTGGAATATACCTTCTATCAATGGGGATTTACTGCCTGGGCCTTTTATGGAATTTTTGCTGCAGTGGTCGGGTATAGTCTCTTTAACAGGCAAAAGAAGGTTCGTATAAGCAGTGCCATCGAAGACGGCATTAAATCCAGGTGGGCGCGTTCGGGTATCGATCTGATCACCATATTAACGACTGTCTTTGGGCTGATAGCAGCCATTGGACTGGGGGCTACTCAGATAAGTGGGGGACTAGAACACCTAAACCTCTCTAAGGCAAGCCTTGGTACTTCATTAGGCCTAACAACCATCATTTGCGTATTGGCCTTTATATCGGCTTGGAAAGGACTTAATAAAGGAATTAAAATACTCTCACAGGTAAATATTCTGTTAACACTGTTGGTCCTGCTCTTTGTCCTCTTAAACAGCTCCATACTCAGGGTTCTAAAAAATCTTTTCCTGGCCTTATATCAATACATAATCGATTTCATTCCAATGAGTCTGGCTACCGGACGTTTCGATCCCGGTCTTGATTTTCTCACCGACTGGACGTTCTACTACTGGGCTTTCTGGCTTGCATGGGCCCCTTTTACGGGGATATTTATCGCACGAATATCAAAGGGAAGAACCCTGCGACAACTTTTATTGGGCGTAATGATCATCCCTTCTATAGGGACCTTCCTTTGGTTCTCTGCTTTTGGATCATCGGCATTTGAAATGATAGAAACATGGACAAGTTACCAAGGTGAATTTGACAATGTATTTACATCCATCTTTACCTTCTTTCAGGCCTTACCCCTGTCCGATCTGATGAACGGACTTACGATACTTCTACTTATTGGATTCCTGGTAACCTCTGTTGATTCGGCCGTTTTAGTACTGAGTATGTTCACCGATCGCGGAAAATTGATCCCCAGGAAATCGCACCGACTCCTATGGGCAGCCATTATCCTGCTTTCCTGTATGGCATTACTTGTATTGGGAAATATCCGATCTGATATAGATGTGCTGGTGGCCGCTCAGAAAATATTGATCATAACTTCATTGCCCTTTGCGGCTTTTATGATCGTAATGGTCGGTATTTTTTGTTACACTCTGGCCCGTAAATAACCTTAGTTTTCGGGAAGGAAAACCTCTGCCATCATACAGCGTGCACTGCCGCCGCCACAGGTCTCGATAGTAGACAAGGAACTATGTATAATGGGTCCGTATGATTCTATCCTGGAAATTTGCCCGGGATCAAGACTTTCGTAAGCAGCTGTGCTCATTATCAGGGCAGATTTCTCATCCTTGGTTTGAACTTGTAGCATATTCCCTGCAAAGGCATGTAATTGCTCTTCAGATATCTCAATGATCTCCTTCCCATCTTTGCTTAAATGACTTAGCACATTTTTACGCTCTTTTTTGTCATCTATACTTTTGGCACAAATAATGGCGAATTGATCGGCAACACACATCATAACATTGGTATGATAAATGGCGAGTCGTTCCTCATTGACAGATTGATAGGCAATAAATATTACCGGGGTGTATTCCAGGTCTTCACAGAATTCAATGAAAAGTTCCTCATCTGCCCGTGGCGACAAGGCGCAATAGGCTTTCTTATTAACTCTATCGAGTACGACACTTCCAGTACCTTCAAGGAAAAGACCATCTTCTTCGGCCCGGGTATAATCCATGATATCCTCAATTCGAAAACCTTCCTCTTCTAATCGGGCTAAAATGTCCATTCGCCTTTCCTGCCTTCTGTTGGCCGCAAACATGGGGTATAGTACCACCATGCCTGTATTGTGAAACGAAACCCAGTTATTGGGAAATACAGCATCCGGGGTATTGGGATCTTTTAGGTCCTCAACTACAACTACTCGAACTCCTGCATTTTGCAATACTTCGACAAAGGCATCAAATTCCTGTCTTGCAAGCTCATTTATCTTTTCGGGGCTCAGATCAAGATCGGATTGGAAATAATTATTCATCTCCGTCTGCTCATTGCTGCGGAAAC
Organism: uncultured Eudoraea sp.; assembly: GCA_947258555.1. GTDB lineage: Bacteria > Bacteroidota > Bacteroidia > Flavobacteriales > Flavobacteriaceae > HDS-28. Next base: position 75,030 of record CAMYJF010000005.1, read on the forward strand.
TAGCCGGGCGGACCATTAAGATGGTATTCGTGCTCTGCATTTTATATACTTCAAACTTCCCTGACCAAAGGTAAGGTACTACAGCGTAAGAGTCCGCCTTGTTTTCCAACTTCGGCATATGGGATCTCTTCTACGTTAAATCCCTGGCTTCGCAACCAGGTATTGAGTCGGGTGAATTTTTGTTCTGAAACGACTACTTCCGGAGAGATTGAGAAAACATTCGAATTCATTTGATACATTTCATCCTTTGTGATCTCAAACAGATTCTCTTTTCCAAAAAAATTGACAAGCCATTGATATTCTTCTTCTATTAAGAAGCCTTCTTTATGGATTATCCCCTTGTCCAATCCCACAGGTTGAAAACAACAATCCAAATGAAGTGCATTATCGCGTGGGTTTATAATAGATTTTCTAAGTTCAAACGACTTAACCTTTTTATAAGGGAACATTTGCCGGATATAATCCACCCCGGTCTGGTTGGTACGAGCCGTAATATAATCCGGGTAATTATTGCCGGAATACGTGCCTACAAAAATATGATCGTGCCAGGGCATTACATCACCTCCTTCTACGTGTACCTCTTCGGGCGGATACATGATGTGTTCGGGCAGGATATAATCCAGTACATGCAATATGGCTTCAAATTCCTCTTCACGATCCGGCAGGATATTAGCCTTTATCAGCTTATTGTCGATCACAAAAGCGATATCCCTGGCAAAGATCTGGTTACAATCTTGAATAACTTCAGGTCTGAAGACTTCCACCCCGTATTTCATAAATACATCGGCAAACCCTTCCATTTGATCTATGAGGTCTGCCTCCTTGGGATAGGTCCCCGAAAGAATATGCTCTAAAGATTTTGGATCATAAGCTTCTTCGGGTTTAGGTACAGGACCACTACTTTCAGCACGTCCTAATACAACAGCTTTTAAGGGTGCTGTTTCATCAACGATATTAAGATGCAGCATGGGGTTTTCCCGCTATTATTTGCGTTTTTTAATAGGAACAAATGGGCGTTCGTTAGCGCCGATGTAGATCTGTCTTGGTCGACCAATTGGTTCGTTACGAAGTCGCATTTCACGCCACTGCGCGATCCAGCCGGGCAGTCTTCCCAAAGCGAACATAACAGTAAACATTTCTACAGGGATCCCAAGTGCACGGTAGATAATACCTGAGTAAAAATCGACATTTGGATATAATTTCCTGTCTACGAAATATGGATCTTCGAGGGCTTCTTTTTCAAGTCCTTTGGCTATATCCAGGATCGGATCTTCGATACCAAGATCGTCTAACAAACTATCAGCTGCTTTCTTTATGATCTTGGCTCTAGGATCAAAATTCTTATATACTCTATGCCCGAAGCCCATTAAGCGGAATGGATCGCTCTTGTCTTTAGCTTTCGCCATATACTTGGCCGTATCTCCTCCATCTTCATTGATAGCCTCAAGCATTTCCAGCACAGCCTGGTTAGCACCTCCGTGCAATGGACCCCAAAGCGCAGAAATTCCTGCAGACAGGGATGCAAACAAGCCGGCATGCGAAGATCCAACGATCCGTACCGTAGAAGTAGAACAATTCTGTTCGTGATCTGCATGCAAGATGAGCAATTGATCAAGTGCTTCTATAGCCAACTCATCTTTTTTATATTCCTCATGTGGGTGGCGGAACATCATCTTATGGATATTTTCAACATAACCTAAGCTGTTATCACCGTATTCACGAGGTAGTCCTTTCACCTTGCGCATTGTCCAGGCTACTAATACCGGAAATTTTGCAAGGATACGAACGATAGCATGGTACATTGCCTCTTCTGAAGACACGTTTACTGAGCTGGGATTAAATGCAATTAGAGCACTTGTCATAGAAGACAATACACCCATAGGATGGGCGGTACGTGGAAACGCATCAATGATCTTCTTCATCTCTTCATCGACATGTGATTCCTTTCTAATATCGCTTAAGAACTTCTCCAGCTGTTCTCCATCAGGCAATTCCCCAAATATCAACAGGTAGGCCACTTCAAGAAAATCTGCATGCTCGGCTAATTCCTCAATGGCATATCCCCTGTAGCGCAAAATCCCCTTTTCTCCATTTAAAAAAGTTATGGCGCTTTCGCAAGAGCCCGTATTCTTATACCCGGGATCGATTGTTACTATTTTGGTGCTTGCACGGAGTGTTTTGATATCTACAGCGGATTCATTTTCTGTTCCCGTGATCATAGGGAATTCATATCGTTCACCGCCAATTTCTAAGTATGCTTTGTCGGACATTTATGTGATTTTCTAGTTCATGAAAGGTCCTGTAAAGGTACTAAAAACTAAGGATGTTAACAATGGGTGCAATCCCGTATTTAAAGGATTTTACTCAGGATTACAGCTGATAGAGGTAAGTGTAGTATTCATCCACCGACTTTTTCCAGGTGAAGCGCATTCGCTTGGCATTGGCACGGATCTTTTTCCAGGTGGGCTGATCATTTTGGTAGATGTCCAGGATCGTATCAAAAGAATCGATCATGTTCTGGATCTTTTCATCATAGGTATTCCCATCGAAGCTAAAACCAGTTTTCATATGGGATACAGTATCTTTTAATCCTCCTGTATGGTGAACAAGGCAAGGATGTCCATTTCGCATAGCGAGCATTTGGCTAATGCCGCAAGGTTCAAACAGGCTGGGCATGAAGTAGAGATCCGTCTCCAAATAAATGGCATCTATTACATCCTCCGATTGGCCATTAATAAAGATAAAGTTGGAGTGGGTGCGACTCATATCTCTGAGCATTTCTTCATACTCCGGGATCCCTGTACCTAAAAAGACAAGCACGCCATTAACAGCTTCTAATTTCTCTAAGATTTTGGCCAATGCTTCGGGCGATCTCATAAAGAAATAGAATTTCTGCTCTGTAAGCCGGGCTACTGATGAGCATACAAATGCCGGTGGATTATCCAGGAAGGGAACTACTTTCTCTCCCGTATGTGCTAAAAAATGAGCTTTATACTTTTTAGATTCTTCCTGGCCCCATTCAAACAAAGCCTTGATGATCAACTTGTATAGTGTTCCGGAAGTTGCTTCCCGAATATTCTTATAATTACTACCATTCAGGATCCCGAAAAGTCGGTTCTCCTTATCGGCCTTCTGAAGATCTAATTCCAGGCTCTCCCCACCTATAAACTCAGGAGGGTTACTGGGAAGAAGCACATCTTCCTTATATGAAGGGGATACCGTGTGCACGGCATCTGCCAAACGGATTCCTACAGCCATCAGATTTATGCAATCTTCATAACGGTAGTCCTTCATGGCCTCCCTGTCATACTCCAGGTCCGGAAACCAGTTGTCTACTGATGAGTAATTATCTCCAAAGGGCCGAATACCCTGAATCGCTAAATTGTGTATGCTATAGACAAATCTACTGTCCTTTAAATTGGTGTAGTCAGGATGATATTCCCTCAGAAATAGCATAAAGCTGGTATGCCAGTCGTGAAGATGAATGATATCAACCTTTCCAAAACAACCATCTTTCACCGCTTGTGACACCGCTGTACAAAAGATAATGTACTTGATGGCATCTGTATAAAAAGGTTCGTCCGGATCTATGTGATAAATTTTAGCAATGTCTCCCGGCTCTATTTCCGGGTGATGGATCACATAGTGGACAATGTTGTCAATTTCTTTCTTTGGAGCTACCTCATAGAGTTCAGTTGTATAAGTCGTTCCTCTAAGCGGAAAGCTCACTTCTGCCAGTAGTTTGCCCTCAGTATGTAATCGACTATAGGCAGGGACAACAACATGTACCTTATCTCCGAATTCTGAAATCTGTCTGGGAACGTCTCTGACCACATCACCCATACCCCCGGCCTTGCAATTTACAAGTCCGTCATTTTCTGCCGCAACAAAAAGAAAGGTATTCATAAGGCGTCCTGGTTTAGGGAGGTTGGTGCCCCTGATAAATTATTCTATCTATTTAAATTAAATGCTTCTACTCCCGGATAATAGGCCGTTTGCTCTAACTCCTCTTCGATACGGAGTAGTTGATTGTATTTGGCCATCCTGTCGCTTCTGGAGGCTGATCCGGTCTTGATCTGACCTGTATTCAAGGCCACTGCAAGATCTGCGATGGTATTGTCTTCTGTTTCGCCCGACCTGTGTGACATCACGGTAGTATAACCCGAATTTTTAGCCATATTCACAGCTGAGATCGTTTCAGTAAGCGTCCCGATCTGATTTACCTTAATGAGAATGGAATTGGCTATCTGATTATCTATCCCCCTGGAGAGGCGTTCCACATTGGTGACAAAAAGATCATCGCCAACCAGCTGCACTTTCTCCCCGACAAGTTCAGTCAGTTTCTTCCAACCATCCCAATCATTCTCGTCCATTCCATCTTCTACGGATATAATAGGATATTTGGCGCAAAGATCTGCAAGGTATTGAGCCTGCTCTTCAGAACTGCGTACGGCACCTTTATCTCCTTCAAACTTGGCATAGTCATATTTGCCATCCACATAGAATTCTGCCGAGGCACAATCCAATGCGATCATCACATCATCACCAAGAGTATACCCTGCATTTTTAACAGCCAATCCAATGGTCTCCAGCGCATCTTCGGTTCCATCAAGTTCCGGGGCAAAGCCCCCTTCATCTCCTACAGCTGTACTCAGGTTTCTGTCGTGTAACACTTTTTTCAAATGATGGAAGATCTCGCTCCCCATTTGAATGGCATGTGTGAAATTTTTAGCTTTTACAGGCATCACCATAAATTCCTGAAACGCAATAGGCGCATCGGAGTGTGATCCTCCGTTGATGATGTTCATCATAGGAACAGGTAGCGTATTAGCACTAACACCCCCTACGTAGCGGAAGAGCGATATTCCAAGTTCATTGGCAGCCGCCTTGGCAACAGCCAGCGATACCCCAAGAATGGCATTAGCCCCTAATTTTGATTTATTTGGCGTGCCGTCAAGATCGATCATTGCTTGATCTATGGCATTCTGCTCAAAGACAAGCATGCCCCTTATGGCTTCTGCAATGTCTGTATTCACATTTTTCACAGCCTGCAATACGCCTTTCCCCATATAGTTATCTCCACCATCGCGTAATTCTACGGCTTCATGTTCTCCTGTAGAGGCCCCTGAAGGAACTGCAGCCCTTCCTATTGCACCTGTATTGGTGACAACATCTACTTCTACTGTTGGGTTGCCCCGGGAATCAAAAATTTGACGGGCATGTACATCAATGATCGTACTCATAGTATTTGGTTTGTATTTTTGAGGTGGTAAAGATACAAAAGGGGGCTATAAGTAGCCCCCTTTTCAATTTGGAATATTGTGAAAATTCTTTCAGTTATACAGATACTTCAGACCGAGTTGAAGCCTTGATCATTTCAAAGAACTCGTCGAACAGATAATTGGAATCATGCGGGCCCGGACTGGCTTCCGGATGATACTGAACAGAAAACACCTGTTTGTCCTTCATCTTCATTCCGGCGACCGTATCATCATTTAGATGCAGGTGCGTTATCTCGATATCGGGATGAGCCTCCGTTTCTTCCCTGTTTATAGCAAAACCGTGGTTTTGTGAGGTGATCTCACCTTTGCCCGTGTTTAAATTGAGTACAGGATGATTTATTCCCCTGTGTCCATTGTGCATCTTATAGGTTGAAATACCATTGGCCAATGCGATCACCTGGTGGCCCAGGCAAATCCCGAAGAGGGGCTTATCGTTTGCAATGATCTGTCTGGCCACCTCAATGGCTTCTTCTAAAGGTTCCGGATCCCCGGGACCATTCGAAATAAAATATCCATCCGGTGCCCAAGCTTCCAGATCTTTAAAAGAGGCATTATAGGGGAATACTTTGATATATGCATCTCGTTTGGCCAGGTTTCGCAGTATATTCCTTTTGATCCCTATATCAAGTGCAGCGATCTTATAAGTGGCCTTTTCATCCCCAAAGTAATAAGGTTCCTCTGTTGAAACACGTGAGGCCAATTCTAAGCCTTTCATTCCCGGTACATTGGCCAGTTCTTTTTTGAGCCCTTCAAGATCTTCTACCCTCGTAGTGATCACAGCATTCATAGCCCCATGATCGCGAATATAACTTACAAGGGCCCTGGTATCTACATCTGAAATAGCCATCAGGGAATTTTCATTCAAAAATTCTTCAAGGCTCTTCTCTGCAACTGGTCTGGAATACTCATAACTGAAGTTCTTGCATATAAGGCCTTTGATCTTAATACCTTCTGATTCTATTTCCTCAGGATGTGTTCCATAATTCCCGATATGGGCATTGGTCGTCACCATCAACTGACCAAAATAAGAAGGGTCTGTAAAGATCTCCTGGTATCCCGTCATCCCGGTATTAAAACATACCTCGCCAAAGGCAGTACCTTCCTTATCTCCTACAGACTTCCCATAGAATATAGCCCCGTCGGCTAGTAATATGAGTGCTTTTCTTTTAGGTGCATATTTCATGAATACATGTGATATTTAATCCACACAAAGAAAATAAAAAAGGATAGCTTACAAAAGCTACCCTTTTCCTATTATTCTTTGAGTTATAAACATTTTACTCTTCAGATTCATCTGTTTTCGTCGTATCCACCGGTGGCGTGGCAACTTTCTTACCTCTTCGGCTTCTACGTGTAGATTTCTTCTTAGGTTTCCCGGCGTTATAGATCTCATTAAAATCTACAAGTTCTATCATGGCCATATCTGCGTTGTCTCCCAGTCGGTTCCCCAACTTGATGATTCGCGTATATCCACCTGCTCTGTCACCTACTTTATCCGAAACTGCGCTAAACAGTTCAGTAACAGCATATTTATTGCGCAGGTCTTTAAATACCAATCGCCTGTTGTGCATTCCTTCTTCAGCCGATTGATTATTCTCGGCTTTGGACTTAGTGATCAGTGGTTCGACAAACTGCTTTAAAGCCTTCGCCTTGGCCACTGTGGTATTAATACGCTTGTGTTCAATGAGGGAACACGCCATATTGGCTAACATCGCCTTTCTGTGCGCTGTTTTACGTCCTAAATGATTTACTTTCTTACCGTGTCTCATCTTCTTCTCCTATAGGCATATGATCTAAAGATCCTATGCGTATTAGTCTTTGTCTAATTTATATTTGGCGAGGTCCATTCCAAAGTTCAGGCCTTTGTTGATCACAAGTTCCTCTAACTCTGTAAGTGACTTTTTCCCGAAGTTCCTGAATTTCATCAGGTCGTTCTTGTTGAAGGATACCAAGTCGCCAAGCGTATCAACTTCAGCCGCTTTCAAGCAATTCAGGGCACGAACAGATAAGTCCATGTCTACTAATTTGGTCTTAAGCAACTGGCGCATATGCAGGGATTCCTCATCATATGTTTCCGTCTGTGCAATTTCATCAGCCTCAAGGGTGATTCGCTCGTCGGAGAATAACATAAAGTGATGGATCAGGACCTTTGCCGCCTCTGTCAGCGCATCTTTGGGATGGATAGATCCATCTGAGATGATCTCAAAAATCAATTTCTCAAAATCCGTCTTTTGCTCAACACGGAAGTTTTCAATGCTGTACTTCACATTTTTCACCGGGGTGAAAATGGAATCCATTGCAATGGTACCTAAAGGTGCGTTTGACTTCTTATTTTCTTCAGCAGGAACATAACCCCTGCCTTTTTCAATATTGATCTCCAGGTTCAGGCTCACTTTTGAATCCATATTACAGATCACAAGATCTGGGTTCAATACCTGGAAGCCAGAGATGAACTTTTGGAAATCTCCTGCTGTAAGTTGGTTCTTCCCGCTTACAGAAATGGAAACAGTTTCCTCGTTCACATCTTCTATTTGTCGCTTAAAACGAATTTGTTTTAAGTTCAGAATCATCTCGGTAACATCTTCAACAACACCTTCTATCACAGAGAATTCATGTTCAACTTTATCGATACGTACGGAAGTGATCGCAAATCCTTCTAAGGAAGAAAGCAATACACGTCTTAGCGCATTCCCGACAGTTAGGCCATACCCAGGTTCCAAAGGACGAAATTCGAATTTCCCTTCGAAATCTGATGAATCTATCATTATAACTTTATCGGGCTTCTGAAAATTTAATAAGGCCATGTGTGTTCTGGTGTTTTATTTAGAGTATAACTCGACTATTAACTGTTCTTTGATATTCTCAGGAATCTGGATACGTTCAGGAACGGCAACAAATGTGCCCTCCAACTTATCTGAATTCCAACTGATCCACTCGTATACAGAGCTGTTCGCTTCTAAAGCAGAAGAGATCGATTGAACGGATTTTGACTTTTCCCGCACACCGACAACATCTCCCGGCTTTAACTTATACGAAGGAATATTCACCAAGTTTCCATTTACGGTAACGTGGCGATGTGATACCAATTGACGGGCGCCTCTCCTGGAAGGTGACATTCCCATTCGGTATACAACATTGTCCAGTCTGGATTCACATAATTGGAGTAAAACCTCACCTGTAACCCCTTTGCTTTTGTTCGCCTCAGCAAATAGATTGCGGAATTGCTTCTCCAAAATGCCGTAGGTATACTTGGCTTTTTGCTTCTCCATTAATTGGATCGCGTATTCTGATTTCTTACCACGGCGTCTGTTATTACCGTGATGTCCCGGGGGATAATTTTTCTTTTCGAAAGACTTGTCGTCTCCGAAGATCGCCTCCCCGAATTTACGGGCGATCTTTGATTTTGGTCCTCTATATCTTGCCATCTTCTTTATTTATGAAAGCGCGATTATGAATTAAGGCTATCCTTCGATAATCTGTGCTACGCCTTCGTGAAAATTAAATTCTTCCTATTCGGATTAGGATTAAACTCTTCTTCGTTTGGGAGGTCTGCACCCATTATGAGGCAGTGGTGTAACATCGATGATCTCAGTTACCTCGATCCCTGAATTGTGAAGCGTCCGGATCGCAGATTCCCTGCCGTTACCCGGGCCTTTCACATATACTTTTACTTTCCGCAAACCGGCTTCGTGGGCTACTTTAGCACAGTCTTCTGCAGCTACCTGAGCGGCATAAGGTGTGTTCTTTTTGGAGCCTCGGAAACCCAATTTACCGGCAGATGACCATGAGATCACATCGCCGTTCTTGTTGGTAAGAGAAATAATAATATTGTTGAAAGAGGCAGAAATGTGGGCTTCTCCATTAGACTCAACCACCACTTTGCGCTTTTTCGCCGACTTTGTTCCTGTTTTTGCCATTTGCTCTTAGCTATTACTTGGTTGCCTTCTTCTTATTAGCAACAGTTTTTCTTTTTCCTTTACGGGTTCTGGAGTTGTTCTTGGTTTTCTGACCGCGCAATGGAAGGCCAAGCCTGTGGCGAATACCACGGTAGCTACCAATATCCATTAGACGCTTTATATTCAGCTGTGTCTCAGATCTCAGTTCCCCTTCGATCTTATAAGCAGAAACAGAGTCCCGGATCCTTCCGATCTCATCATCGGACCAATCTGATACTTTAGTGTCTACATTAACCTCAGCTTTTGTCAGGATCTCCTCTGCCCTGCTTTTCCCAATACCGTAGATATAGGTAAGTCCTATGACTCCCCGCTTTTGGTTTGGAATATCTACACCTGCAATTCTAGCCATGATTATCCTTGTCTTTGTTTATATCTAGGATTCTTTTTGTTGATCACATATAGCCGTCCCTTTCTGCGAACGATTTTGCATTCAGGGCTTCTCTTCTTTAATGACGCTCTTACTTTCATAGCGATATTTTAATATCTGTACGTAATTCTTGCTTTCGTTAAATCGTAGGGACTCATTTCCAACTTCACTTTGTCCCCGGGTAATAATTTGATATAATGCATACGCATCTTACCAGAAATATGTGCGGTTACCACATGGCCGTTTTCCAACTCCACACGGAACATGGCATTGGAAAGAGCCTCTATGATAGAACCGTCTTGTTCAATAGGTGCTTGCTTTGCCATAATTTATGCTACTTTTCTGTTTTTGCCTGCTTTCATCAATCCGTCATAGTGCCTGTTCAAGAGGTATGAATTCACCTGCTGAACCGTATCAATTGCCACCCCTACCATAATTAGCAGAGACGTTCCTCCATAGAAAAGGGCCCATCCTGGTTGAATGTCCATCAACTTCACAACAACGGCTGGTAAAACGGCCAATAATGCCAGGAATACCGATCCCGGAAGTGTTATCAGGGACATGATCTTATCCAGGAAATCTCCTGTTTCTTTCCCAGGTCTGATCCCGGGTATAAATCCGCCACTTCTTTTCAGATCATCTGCCATCTTATTCGTGGGCACAGTAACGGCGGTATAGAAATAGGTAAATATGATGATCAGTACGCCAAACAGAATATTATACGCTAAACCGAATATATCCTGAAATTGTACTTCCATCCATTGACCTACTGCTGTATTATTAAATGTCCGACCCAATAAGCCAGGCGCAAACATGATGGCCTGTGCAAAGATGATCGGCATTACTCCTGACGCATTCAACTTTAGCGGAATGTATTGTCGGGAGCCTCCTATATTCCTTTCATATCCACCAGATGCAGTTCGCCTGGCGTATTGTACAGGTATTCTTCGCGTAGCCATGACCAGTAGAACACTGGCAAGTATCACCACGAACCACAGAATGACCTCGATCAGCATGAACATGAGTCCACCTGTATTATTAGTTGTCCTGGATATCCATTCCTGCACGAATGATTGCGGCAAGGTGGCAATGATCCCGATCATAATAAGTAATGATATCCCGTTTCCAATACCTTTGTCCGTGATCTTCTCACCAAGCCACATGGCAAAAACACAGCCCGTAACAAGGATGATCACTGAAGGTATTATAAAGTTTAATCCTTTCCCTAATAAGAAGGCACTATCCGGAACACCCAGGGCTCCAAGAGAGTACAGATAAGCCGGCGCCTGAACGATACAGATCGCGATCGTTAGCCACCGCGTGATCTGGTTCTTAGTTCTTCTTCCACTCTCACCTTCCTTATCTAATTTCTGAAGATAAGGCACGGCAATTCCCATCAGCTGCACAACAATAGAGGCAGAGATATAAGGCATGATCCCTAGTGCAAAAACAGAAGCATTGGCGAAAGCCCCTCCTGTAAATGCATTCAGAATACCTAAGATGCCTTGCTCTGTATTGGATGATAATTCAGCTAATTGAGATGTATCGATCCCGGGAAGAACAACTTGCGCTCCAAATCTATAGACCGTTAATAACCCAAGGGTTATCAGGATCCTGTTTCGCAGTTCCTCAATCTTCCAGATATTCGATATGACCTCAAAAAACTTTTTCATCTCCTGTATGTTAGAGGCTATTGGCCTCACCGCCTGCAGCCTCAATGGCCGTTTTTGCGGTTGCTGTAAATTTGTGAACTGTTATTTTCAGCGGCGCTTTTAATTCACCACGACCCATGATCTTCACCAGGTCATTGCGACCTGCCAACCTAAGTGCAACCAATTCTTCCAAACCAACAGTCTTTTTCACCTTCTTGGCATCTACCAATTCCTGGAGCGTATCCAGGTTAATTCCCCGGTATTCCTTACGGTTTATATTGGTAAACCCAAATTTAGGAACGCGGCGTTGTAAAGGCATTTGTCCGCCTTCAAAACCGATCTTCTTAGAATACCCGGAACGGGATTTGGCTCCATTATGTCCTCGGGTGGCTGTTCCGCCTTTTCCAGAACCTTGTCCGCGACCTATTGTCTTACCTGCCTTATGAACCGCACCTTTTGCGGGTTTTAAATTGCTCAGATCCATTTCGTTTATGCTTTCTCTGTTTCCACAAGATGTTGCACTTTGGCGATCATGCCCAAAATTGCCGGACTATCGTCATGTTCAACAACTTGTCCAATTCTTTTTAGACCAAGTGCCTTAAGCGTGAGCTTTTGATTCTGCGGACGCTTAATACTACTTCTAACTTGTTTAACTTTTATTTTTGCCATGACCCTATTCCTTAGCCCTTAAAAACTTTATCTACTGAGATACCTCTTTGTTGGGCAACGCGATTTGCATCGCGGAGTTGCAACAAGGCATCAAACGTAGCCTTTACCACATTATGCGGATTGGAAGACCCCTGGGACTTGGATAATACATCCTGAACCCCCACAGATTCCAATACAGCACGCACAGCGCCACCGGCGATCACACCTGTACCATGTGAAGCAGGTTGAACGTAAACTCGGGCTCCGCCATATTTACCTTTTTGCTGATGCGGAAGAGTCCCTTTATCAAGTGGGATCCGGATCAGGTTCTTTTTGGCATCTTCAATAGCCTTGGCAATTGCGGTTGCTACTTCCTTAGATTTTCCAAGACCGTGGCCTACAACGCCATTTTCATCCCCAACAACTACGATGGCTGAGAATCCAAATGCGCGTCCACCTTTGGTAACCTTGGTAACCCGTTGTATACCTACCAGGCGATCCTTTAAATCAAGGCCACCGGGCTTAACTGTTTCTACATTCTTATACTTTGCGTACATACTCTAATTAAAATTTTAATCCGCCTTCCCGGGCCCCTTCTGCAAGAGACTTAACACGTCCATGATATAAATATCCGCCACGGTCAAAAGCCACTATATCAATACCGGCTTTTACTGCCTTTTCGGCTACTACCTTGCCTACTTCCTTGGCGATATCCGTCTTTGTGCCTTTGGCTTTACTAAATTCTTTATCCCTTGATGAGGCTGCTACAAGCGTTTTCCCTGTGCGGTCATCGATCAATTGGGCATAGATCTCTTTGTTGCTTCGAAAAACAGAAAACCGGGGCTTCTGTGCCGAACCCTGAGCGATCTTTCGGATGCGCCTGTGAATACGTTTTCTTCGTGCTACTTTAGATAATACCATATCTCAATTCTTATGCAGATTTACCTGCTTTTCTTCGTATTTGTTCCCCTACATATTTCACACCTTTTCCTTTATAAGGCTCAGGCTTGCGGAATGATCTGATCTTAGAAGCCACCTGACCCACCAACTGCTTGTCGTGGGAGGTGAGTTTAATAATAGGGTTTTTACCTTTTTCTGAGATCGTTTCGATCTTAACTTCTGTTGGTAATTCCAAGACGATGTTGTGAGAGAATCCCAAAGACAGATCTAATTTCTGTCCTTGATTGGAGGCTCTGTATCCAACACCGACCAATTCCAATTCTTTTGTCCATCCCTCAGAAACTCCGGCAACCATGTTAGCTATCAACGAACGGTAAAGTCCGTGCTTTGCTTTATGTGTTTTAGAATCTGATGGTCGTGATACTTGTACCTCGCCATCTTCCACTTTCACGGCAACGTCCGAAAATTCTTGCTGAAGTTCCCCAAGCTTTCCTTTTACAGTGATCCGGTTGTCCTGTATTTCTACAGTGGCACCTTCTGGGATCGCTATGGGATTATTACCTATTCTAGACATCTTTTTATCTTTTGTATGATCCTAATAAACGTAACACAATACTTCCCCACCAACATTATCGCGCTGCGCTTGCTTACCCGTCATTACGCCATGTGATGTAGAGATAATGGCTACACCTAAGCCATTCAATACACGTGGTAGCTCATCAGCACCTGAATACTTCCGCAGTCCGGGCTTACTGATACGTTCGATCTTCCTGATAACCGGTTCTTTGGTTTGTGGATCGTATTTTAAAGCGATCTTGATATTTCCCTGAACCTTGTCGTCCTCGAATTTATAACTCAGGATAAAACCCTGGTCAAAGAGGATTTTGGTCATCTCACGTTTCAAATTGGACGCAGGAATGTCCACTACCCTGTGGCCTGCCATACTGGCATTCCGAACACGGGTTAAAAAATCTGCTATTGGATCTGTGTACATACGCTAACTTTTATTTCGTTTACCAACTGGCTTTTCTCACACCTGGGATCAACCCTTGATTGGCCATTTCGCGAAACGTAACCCTGGAGATCCCAAAAGTTCTCATATACCCTTTAGGTCTTCCGGTTAGTTTACAGCGATTGTGCATTCGTACCGGTGAAGCATTCCTCGGTAATTTTTGAAGTGCTTCATAATCTCCGGCTTCTTTAAGCGCTTTACGCTTCTCTGCATATTTCGCAACCATCTTTGCCCGTTTTCTCTCCCGGGCCTTCATGGATTCCTTAGCCATACTAGTTTCGTTTAAATGGTAATCCCAATTCAGCGAGAAGCGACTGGGCTTCTTTGTCTGTATTGGCGGATGTCACAAAAGTGATATCCATTCCGTTAATCCTGTTTATTTTATCAATATTGATCTCTGGGAAAATAATTTGCTCCGTTACCCCCAGGTTATAATTTCCACGTCCGTCAAACCCTGTGGATCTGATCCCTTGAAAATCACGAACCCTAGGCAACGCAGTGGTCACCAGTCGATCTAAAAATTCATACATCCGCTCACCGCGAAGGGTCACTTTTGCCCCAATGGGCATCCCTTTTCTCAATTTGAATGCGGCGACGTCTTTCTTGGAGATCGTCGATACAGCCTTCTGTCCGGTGATGATCGATAATTCATCAACAGCATGGTCTATCAACTTCCTGTCTGATACAGCATCGCCCACACCGCGACTTAACACGATCTTTTCTAAACGCGGTACTTCCATCACGTTGTCATACCCGTACTCATCTCTCAAAGTCTGGATAACGCGCTCTCTGTATTCTTGCTTTAATCTAGGTATATATGCCATGACTAAATAACTTCATTTGATTTCTTAGACACCCTTACCTTCACATTATCGCGAACCTCATACCCAACACGAGTAGTTTCTCCTGATTTTGAATCGATCAGGGAAAGATTCGAAATATGAATAGGCGCTTCTTTTTGCACAATTCCTCCTTGTGGATTCTTTGCGCTTGGCTTCTCGTGTTTAGACACCATATTAATGCCTTCTATAAGAGCCTTTTTCTTTTGCTTGTCAACCTCGATCACTTTTCCTTCGGAGCCTTTATGGTCTCCGGCAATGATGCGTACGGTATCTCCTGTTTTTATCTTTAGTTTCATCTATTTCCTGTTATAGCACCTCTGGGGCTAATGAAACGATCTTCATGAACTTTTTCTCACGCAACTCTCTTGCGACAGGTCCGAAAACCCGTGTTCCCCGCATTTCGCCCGCAGGATCCAACAATACACAAGCATTGTCATCAAATCGAATATAAGATCCGTCAGGTCTGCGCACTTCTTTGCGTGTCCTCACTACAACTGCAGTAGAGACTGTTCCCTTTTTGATCCCACTATTCGGGGTTGCTTCCTTAACCGTAACCACAATCTTATCGCCAATAGACGCATATCGCCTCTTGGTACCTCCAAGCACACGGATAGTTAATACTTCCTTTGCACCTGTATTATCGGCTACTTTAAGTTTTGATTCTTGTTGTACCATCTTATTTCGCTCTTTCTAAGATTTCAACCAAACGCCAGCATTTCGTTCTACTGAGCGGTCTGGTTTCCATGATCTTTACGGTATCGCCAATTTTACAGTCATTGGTTTCATCATGTGCTACATATTTCTTTGTGCGCAAGACGAACTTTCCGTACATGGGGTGCTTAACTCGTTTCACTTCAGCTACTACAATGGACTTTTCCATTCTGTTGCTGGTGACAACGCCTACACGTTCTTTTCTCAAATTTCTTTTTTCCATAAACCAGAAACTGTTATTGGTTCTCCCTTTTCGTTAATTCTGTTGCCAATCGGGCCAAGGTCTTTCTCGCCTTCCTGATCTGAAGCGGATTCTCAAGCGGGGTCACCGAATGTGCCATTTTAAGATCTGCATGCTGCTTCTTAAAATCGACCATTTTTTCTTTTATTTCCTCTAGGGACATTTCGTTGATCTCTGACTGTTTCATCACTTCTACTTATTATTGCGCCTCGTAATCTCTGGCCACTATAAATTTTGTTTTTACCGGCAGTTTCTGAGCCGCCAGACGCAATGCTTCTTTAGCAACGTCTATTGGTACTCCGGCAACTTCAAACATGATCCTGCCAGGCTTCACTACGGCAACGAAATATTCCGGTGCCCCTTTTCCCTTGCCCATCCGAACCTCGAGAGGTTTCTTTGTGATAGGCTTATCCGGGAAGATCTTTATCCACAGCTGACCTTGCCTCTTCATATATCGGGTAGCCGCTACACGAGCTGCTTCGATCTGTCTTGAGGTAATAAAACTCGAATCCAAAGACTTGATCCCGAACATTCCATTGGAAAGTTGATGTCCGCGACCTGCATTGCCCTTCATTCGGCCCTTTTGCTGTTTTCTATATTTTGTGCGTTTCGGTTGTAACATGAGTATACCCGATTTACCAATTATTTCCTACGGCGCTTCTTGCCGTCTTGCTTTCCTTTTCCTTGTCCTTTAGACAATCCCACTAGTGGAGAGAGTTCCCTCTTTCCATATACTTCACCTTTCATGATCCAAACTTTGATCCCCAAACGGCCGTAGGTCGTATGAGCTTCATGCAAGGCATAATCAATATCAGCTCTGAAGGTAGATAATGGGATCCTACCATCTTTATAAGATTCTGAACGCGCCATTTCTGCACCGTTCAATCTTCCTGATATCTGTATTTTAATTCCTTCGGCATTCATTCGCATCGCAGCAGCTATCGCCATCTTGATGGCACGTCTGAAGGAGATCCTGTTCTCGATCTGGCGAGCAACACTTGCTGCTACCAGGTTGGCATCTACCTCAGGTCTTTTGATCTCATGGATGTTGATCTGAACCTCTTTGTTCGTGATCTTTTTTAATTCCTCCTTGAGTTTATCAACTTCCTGTCCGCCTTTACCTATGATGATCCCTGGTCGGGCAGTTGTTATGGTTATCGTGATCAACTTAAGCGTACGCTCGATGATCACCCTGGAAACACTGGCCTTAGCCAAACGAGCATGGATGTACTTTCGGATCTTGTCGTCTTCCGCAAGCTTGTCTCCATAGTCATTTCCACCATACCAGTTAGATTCCCATCCTCGGATGATACCTAATCGATTACCAATTGGATTCGTTTTCTGTCCCATTCAATTAACTTTCTGCGTTTCTGGATCCCAAAACCAAGGTTACATGGTTGGATCTCTTTCGTATTCTGTGTGCCCTACCTTGAGGTGCGGGTCGTAATCTTTTTAGCATGCGACCGCTATCTACTGTGATCTCCTGTACAAAGAGATCGGCTTCTTCAATATTTGCCTCCTCATTTTTCGCTTGCCAATTGGCAATGGCGGACAATAATAATTTTTCTAGTCGGCGCGAAGCTTCTTTAGGATTGAATCGCAAAATGGCCAAGGCTTGTTCTATGCCTTCGCCTCTAATCAGATCTGCCACTATCCTCATTTTACGAGGGGAAGTCGGACAATTGTTCAACTTCGCAAAAGCGATCTGCTTGCGTTCTTCCTTAAACCGTTCGGCCATTTGTTTTTTTCTAACTCCCATAGCCTATTACCTGATACCTTTATTCTTTGCACCGGCGTGTCCCCGGAAGGACCGTGTTGGTGAAAATTCTCCCAGTTTATGTCCTACCATGTTCTCAGTAACATATACCGGAACGAATTGACGGCCATTATGGACTGCAATGGTCTGACCGACAAAATCCGGAGTGATCATTGAGGCGCGAGACCAGGTCTTAATGACGGTCTTCTTCCCTGACTCCACATTCTGGGCGATCTTTTTCTCCAGGCTATAATGTACGTATGGTCCTTTTTTTAATGAACGTGCCATCTATCGTGCTTTTATTTCTTTCTTCTCTCGATGATATATTTATTCGTATCCTTGGTTCTGGAACGTGTGCGATATCCTTTCGCAGGTATTCCTTTACGCGACCTGGGATGACCTCCGGAAGCCCTTCCTTCACCACCACCCATTGGGTGATCGACAGGGTTCATTGCTACCGGTCTGGTTCTTGGCCTTCTTCCTAACCATCTGCTTCTACCGGCTTTCCCGGAAATGATCAACTGGTGGTCAGAATTAGAAACAGCCCCTATTGTCGCCATACAATTCACAAGGATCATCCGTGTTTCACCCGAAGGCATTTTCACGGTGGCAAACCTCCCGTCCCGGGCCATTAACTGGGCAAATGTACCTGCGCTTCGCGCAAGGGTAGCACCTTGTCCTGGCCTGAGTTCAATACAGGAAATGATCGTACCTAATGGAATTTCACTTAAAGGCATGGCATTGCCGATCTCGGGAGCAACTTTCTTCCCGGAAACGACTTTCTGCCCAACCTTCATTCCATTTTGGGCGATCGTATATCTTTTTTCGCCGTCTGTGTATTCCACCAGGGCGATAAATGCAGTGCGGTTGGGATCGTATTGAATGGATTTGATCTCTGCTTCCACATCGAACTTATCCCTTTTAAAATCAATGATCCTGTAGCGCCTTTTGTGGCCACCACCCCTGTATCGCATGGTCATTCTTCCCTGGTTGTTACGCCCGCCTGATTTTTTGATCGGGGCTAACAAGCTCTTCTCCGGCTGGTCTGATGTCAATGCATCAAAACCGTTAACGACCTTAAATCGCTGTCCGGGAGTTGTGGGTTTTAACTTTCTAACTGGCATGGTGTCTGCTTATAGATTACTGTAAAAATCAATAGTGTCCCCATCCTGTACATCAACAATTGCCTTTTTAAAAGCATTTGTCTTTCCCTGCTGGACACCTGTCTTTGTAAAACGGGTCTTTCTATGTGGCCCGTAATTCATTGTTCGCACCTTGGTTACAGAAACACCATAAGTGGTCTCTACTGCCTCCTTGATCTGAAGCTTGTTAGCCTGGGTATCAACAATGAATCCGTAGCGATTATACAACTCGCTATCGTTTGTCATTTTTTCTGTTATGATCGGCTTTATTAACACGCTCATGAGTTCTCTATTTAACCAGGTTCGCTTCGATGCCTTCCAATGCCCCTTCAAAAAGGACAATGTTAGAAGCATTCATTATTTTATAAGTGTTTAATTCTGAGTTAGTTATAACTTCAGAACCTTGCAAATTTCGAGAGGACAAATATACGTTATTATTCGTATCGCCCAAGACGAACAGGGACTTTTTGCTATCGAGTCCGAGCGACTTCAGAACGGCTTTAAAATCTTTGGTTTTTGGCGCGTCTAAATTGAAATCTTCAAGGACCATAATTGCCTTCTCCTGAGCTTTCAAACTCAAGGCAGATCTTCGTGCCAATCGCTTGACATTTTTGTTCAATTTTTGCTGATAATCACGTGGTCTCGGACCAAAAACTCGACCGCCCCCTCTGAAGATCGGAGACTTGATACTTCCTGCACGGGCTGTACCTGTTCCTTTTTGCTTTTTTATCTTACGCGTACTTCCTACGATATCCGCTCGTTCCTTGGTTTTATGCGTACCCTGCCGCTGATGTGCCATATATTGCTTCACATCGAGGTATATCGCATGATTATTAGGCTCTATCTTATACACTGAATCCGAAAGCTCTGCTTTCCGACCTGTGTCTTTTCCCTTATTGTTTAAAACCGCTACCTTCATTACTTCTCAATGGTTACATATGTGTTCTTATGACCAGGTACACAGCCTTTAAGTACGATCAAGTTCTTCTCTGGAAGTACTTTTAATACTCTGAGGTTCTGTATTTTAACCTTCTCACCGCCCATTCTTCCGGCCATTCTCATGCCTTTGAATACACGTGCCGGATACGAAGCTGCACCGATAGATCCAGGCGCTCTTAACCTATTGTGCTGACCGTGGGTCGCCTGACCCACACCAGCAAATCCGTGACGTTTTACAACACCCTGGAATCCTTTTCCTTTTGAAGTGGCTGATACATCGACGAATTCACCTTCGATGAAAATGTCGACTCCTACCGTCGCTCCCAATTTATGTTCACCTTCAAAATCACGGAACTCGACAACTTTTCGCATAGGAGACGTACCTGCCTTTTTAAAATGACCTTGTTCGGCCTTAGACGTACGCTTTTCTGCCTTGTCATCGAAACCGAGTTGAAGGGCATTATACCCGTCTACCTCTTCGGTTCTGACTTGGGTAACGACACATGGACCTGCTTCTATCACAGTACATGGAATATTCTTTCCACTCTCGTCATAGATGCTGGTCATGCCGATTTTTCTTCCAATTAACCCAGACATACGTTTGTTTTTATTATTCTTATTCTACTTTATTTTCCGGATAAAAAAACGGGGCCAAAAATAATCCGACCCCGAATTCATTTTTGTTACCGTTTTTCCTTTGCGAAACGCGCCGGACATGTCCGCTGCCAAACGTTGACAGCTATGTTACTTAAACTTTGATCTCTACCTCCACACCACTGGGCAGCTCTAATTTCATAAGAGCATCAATGGTTTTAGAAGAAGAGCTATATATATCCAGCAAGCGCTTGTAAGAACTCAGCTGGAACTGTTCTCTAGATTTCTTGTTCACGTGCGGCGACCGCAATACCGTGAAAATCTTTTTATGTGTCGGTAATGGAATAGGACCTGTAACCACAGCTCCGGTGGTTTTTACCGTTTTTACAATCTTTTCAGCCGATTTGTCGACCAGGTTGTGGTCGTACGACTTAAGTTTAATTCTGATCTTCTGACTCATCCTATTCTATTTATGCCGTTACACCTGTCGTGGCCTTGATCACTTCTTCGGCCAGGTTCGATGGAGTTTCTGCATAATGCGAAAATTCCATCGTAGACGTGGCACGTCCGGAAGAAAGTGTCCGCAACGCAGTCACATATCCGAACATTTCAGATAGTGGCACTTCGGCTTTAATCACTTTAGATCCGGCGCGATCATCCATATTATTTACTTGTCCTCGGCGTCTGTTCAAATCCCCGACAATATCACCCATGTTTTCTTCCGGAGTTAATGCCTCCAGTTTCATAATAGGCTCCATCAATACGGCACGTGCGCCTTTGGCAGCTTCCTTATACCCTATTTTAGCCGCGAGTTCGAAGGACAGAGAATCCGAATCCACAGGGTGGAACGATCCATCTTTAAGAGTTACCTTCATGCTATCCATCTCAAATCCGGCTAAAGGACCATTCTTCATAGCCTCTTTAAATCCTTTCTCAACGGAAGGAATATATTCTCTTGGAATATTACCCCCCTTGATCTGATTAACGAATTCTAATCCGCTTGTCCCTTCTTCAGCAGGCTCCATCGTAAATACGATATCGGCGAACTTACCGCGACCCCCTGTTTGCTTTTTATATATTTCTCTATGATCGGTAGACTGAGTTATGGCCTCTTTGTATTCTACCTGTGGCTGACCTTGATTTACGTCGACCTTAAACTCTCTTCTGAGTCGGTCTACTATAATATCAAGGTGCAATTCTCCCATTCCTGAGATAATTGTCTGGCCCGAAGCCTCATCTGTCTTCACCTGGAAAGTTGGGTCTTCTTCTGCTAATTTCGCTAAAGACATTCCTAACTTATCCACATCAGCTTTTGTCTTAGGTTCTACAGCGATACCAATTACCGGATCCGGAAAGTTCATGCTTTCCAAAACGATCGGGTGTTTTTCATCTGAGAGGGTATCTCCGGTCTTAATATCCTTAAATCCAACAGCCGCCCCGATATCTCCTGCAGAAATAGAATCAACTGCATTTTGTTTATTGGAGTGCATCTGGTAGATCCGCGAGATCCGCTCCTTATTTTCTGAACGATTATTCAATACATAAGACCCCGCTGACAATTTTCCGGAATAAGCCCGGAAGAAAGCCAGTCTTCCCACAAAAGGATCGGTAGCGATCTTAAAAGCAAGTGCTGCAAAAGGTTCTTTCGCATCAGGCTTACGGGAGATCTCGTTCCCACTGCGAGGGTCGATCCCAACAATCGCCTCTTTATCCATGGGCGATGGAAGGTAGCGGCATACAGCATCCAGAAGAAACTGTACTCCTTTATTTTTAAAGGCAGAACCGCAGATCATCGGAATGATACTCATGTCCATGACGGCTGCCCGCAATGCGGCATGCACTTCATCTTCTGTTATAGAGTCTTCATCTTCAAAGAACTTTTCTAACAGATTTTCATCGTATTCAGCGACAGCTTCAATAAGTGCTGCTCTATATTCTTTTACTTCTTCCTCCATCTCCGAAGGAATATCTACAATGTCAAAAGTTGCCCCCAGATTATCCTCATGCCAAACGATCGCCCTGTTCTTAACCAGGTCGACAATTCCTTTAAAATCAGCTTCATCTCCAATAGGCAATACGATCGGCACAGCATTGGATTTCAACATATCGCGAACTTGCTGGCATACTTGCAGGAAATTAGATCCCTGTCTGTCCATTTTATTCACGAAGCCCATTCTAGGCACCTTATAATTGTCTGCCAATCTCCAGTTCGTCTCTGATTGAGGCTCTACCCCATCCACAGCACTAAAGAGAAAAACCAATCCATCAAGTACTCTGAGAGATCGGTTCACTTCCACGGTAAAGTCAACGTGGCCGGGCGTATCAATAATATTAAAGTGATATGGTTTTGACTCGTCAATTAACTGACCATTATCCGTAGGGAAATTCCAGGTACAGGTAGTAGCTGCAGAAGTAATGGTGATCCCTCGCTCCTGCTCCTGCTCCATCCAGTCCATCGTAGCCGCACCATCATGCACTTCGCCCATCTTATGGCTAACTCCGGTATAGTATAGGATACGCTCCGTAGTTGTGGTCTTCCCGGCATCGATATGTGCGGCAATCCCAATATTTCTTGTAAATTTTAAATCTCTGGACATAATGGCTCCTAAAATCTAAAGTGTGAAAATGCTTTATTGGCTTCTGCCATTTTGTGCGTATCAGTTCGCTTTTTCACCGCTGCACCTTCTTCTTTTGATGCTGCCAGGATCTCGGCAGCCAATTTTTGGGCCATAGATTTCTCGCTACGTTTACGCGAAAAGCTGATCAACCATTTCATAGCTGTAGAGATCTTACGATCCGGACGGATCTGCATAGGGATCTGAAAAGTTGCTCCCCCCACACGTCTGCTTCTCACTTCAACGTGAGGCATTACATTGGATAATGCGTCTTTCCAAATTTCAAGTGCAGATTTTTCCTCGTCGGTCTTTTTTTCCTCGACGATATCCAGCGCATCATAAAAGATCTTGAATGCAACCGATTTTTTCCCGTCCCACATCAACATGTTTACAAAACGGGCAGCCAACTGATCATTATACCGCGGATCCGGTAAGAGTGGCCTCTTTTTAGCTTGTTTTTTTCTCATTTCCTCTTCTTAAAAAGTAATGTTACTTTTTAGGGCGTTTGGCACCGTACTTAGATCGTCTTTGTGTTCGGCCGGAAACCCCTGCGGTATCCAAAGCCCCTCGCACAATATGATATCTAACTCCTGGTAAATCCTTCACCCTTCCGCCCCTTACCAATACTATCGAGTGCTCCTGGAGGTTATGCCCTTCTCCGGGTATGTATGCGTTTACCTCTTTTCCATTGGTCAATCTAACCCTGGCTACTTTTCTCATAGCTGAGTTAGGTTTCTTTGGAGTAGTGGTATAAACACGCGTACAAACCCCTCGTCTTTGAGGGCAGGAATCCAAAGCCGCCGATTTACTCTTCTTGGTAATCGTGGACCTTCCTTTACGTACTAATTGTGATATTGTAGGCATTTATTTCTAAATAAATATCTGTTATCCCTTATTTTAAGGGCGGGCAAATGTAGCAATAATTCGGCATAATTCAAATCTATGAGCCGATATTTTCATTGAATAAATTTTGATTGTCAAGGCAACCAAATCGGGAAACTTACATCCTGCAAATAGACAATTTTCAGGCAAAAAAAAGTATACCTTAATATATATAGCAAATTGAAGTATAACCAAACCTGGAAGATCAACTTAATTCACCTGTTAAAATTCGTTTGAAAATTGTGTAATAAAAAAGGGGGCTTTAGCGCTTTTATGTGCTTGTCTAATTCTATGATTAGGTATCCTTCAAGATTTTAACAAATGATGTCTGAATAACCCATTGGGGATTCTCGCTCAAATCCCAGTATTCTTGAGTCCCTTCTTAAAGTTTTATTAAAATAAGTTTGGATTATTAACATGAAATTATGATTTTCGCAGGTAGCTAATTCAAATAATTAAAAAATGAGAACAAATTTAAATGGAATCTTAACGCTGTTATTGGCGTTTGTTGTGCATTTAACTTTTGCGCAAGAGAAGACGGTTTCAGGTACAGTTACCGACCAGGACGGACTTCCGTTACCTGGTGTGAATATCGTTGTTGAAGGTACAACTTCCGGTACCCAAACAGATTTTGACGGTAATTATGCGATTCAGGCTTCTGAAGGGCAGACACTGCTCTTTTCCTATATTGGTCAGAGGGATGTTCGTGTATCCGTTGGCGCAGGCAATACAGTTAATGTACAAATGGAAGAAGATGCCCAGGCACTGGAAGAGGTTATTGTTACAGCCCAGGGTATTAAGCGAGAAAAGAAAGCACTTGGGTATGCAGTAACTTCAGTAGGTTCTGATCAACTAGAACAACGTACTGAAGGTGATGTAGCCAGGGTCCTTGCAGGTAAAGCTGCCGGGGTGCAGATCACCTCTGCTGGTGGTGCTTCAGGTTCTGCTACCAACGTAACTATCAGGGGTCTTAGCTCCTTTAGTGGTAGTAACCAGGCACTTTTCATTGTAGATGGTGTTCCTTTCAGTAATGACACAAACGATGCGGGTAGCTTTATCGGTGGTAACGTGGGTTCTTCCCGTTTCCTTGATATTGACCCAAACAACATCGCCAGTGTTGAAGTCTTGAAAGGTCTTGCTGCTGCAACTCTTTACGGAACGCAGGGTAAGAACGGTGTGATCTTAATTACTACTAAGGCAGGAGCCGCTGGTAGTGCAGTTAAGAAGAATGAGATCACCGTGAGCCAGTCTTTCTTTACGAATGAAATGGCATCCATTCCTGATTACCAGAATAAATTTGGTAATGGTTTTGACCAAGCTTTCGGATGGTTCTTCTCTAACTGGGGACCAAGTTTTGAAAGAGGCGGTACAGCCGGTTGGGGTGGTCAAGCTTCTATTGATGATGCAGGAACACTGGAGCACCCATACTCTACAACTTCGGTAACAACTACCAAAGAAGCCTTTCCTGAATTACAAGGAGCGCGTTACGACTGGAAACCTTATCAGTCCGTACCTGCTTTCTTTAAGTCGGGATTCGTGATCAACACCTCAGTAAATGCTGCAGGTTCGTCTGATGACGGCAAAACCAATTATAATATAAACTTAGGTCACCTTAAAGATGAAGGATTTACACCTGGCAACTCGCTGGGTCGTGTTAACCTTTCTATGGGTGGTCGCTCACAGTTGAGCAACAAATTTACCATCAGTGGTGCGATGAACTTCTCAAGAACAGATTACCGTACACCACCAATTGCTTCTTCAAGGGGTAATGGTACAGACGGTCTTTCTGTTTATGGTAACGTTCTCTTTACACCGAGATCTGTGGATTTGATGGGATTGCCTTTTGAAAATCCAGTAGATGGTTCTAGTGTATACTACCGTAATGGTAATGACATTATCAACCCGCGCTGGACTGCGAAAAATGTAACCTTTCGCCAGTTGACAAACCGTTTCTTCTGGAACGCTCAGCTCACATATGACATTAATGATAATCTAAATATCGGTTGGAGAACTGGTTTGGATTTCTATAATGAAAGAAACGTCAACGGATCCAACAAAGGTGGGGTTAACTTTAACCAGGCCATTTTCGGATTCCTTGAAACATTCGATAACAACAATTCTATCTGGGAACACTTCTTCTCTGTCAATGGCGACTACGATCTATCTGAAAAATTGGGTCTTACCTTTACAATAGGTGCGACATCAAGACAGGATAATTTCGATAGCCAGGGTGTACGAAGTGACGGTCAGATCGTATTTGGTATCAAAAGACACTTTAACTATTCGACTCAAACACCATTCCAATTCTCACAGAAGAGGAATATTGTCGGTGTCTTAGGTCAGGCTACATTAGATTATAACGACATGCTCTACCTGAACGTGTCTGCACGGAAAGATTATGTTTCCAACCTGATCTCTGATAACAACAGCAAGACGTATCCTGGTGTGAGTCTTTCTTTCCTTCCTTCTGTTGCTTTTGACGAGATCAAGAGTGATAATGGAATTAATTTCATGAAAATAAGAGCAAGTTTCGGAACCTCTGCTACATTCCCATCAGGATATCCTACTGTGAATGTTGTTAATCAAACTACTCAAGTCGGAGGCGGTGGTTTTGGTCCACTTACAACGAATCAGATCAGTAGCTTCCGTGCGAACCCGGATCTTAAGCCTGAGCTCTTAGAAGAGCTTGAGGTGGGTCTGGAAACTCGAATCTGGAGAAACAGGATCAGTTTAGATTTCACGTACTTCGACAGAAGAACGAATGACCTTATTGTAAGGGAGCCATTATCTCCATCCACAGGATTCTCTTTCACACAGAGTAACATTGGAGAGATCAAGAACAATGGTTTTGAAGCTGATTTTGGTTTAGACATCTTTAAGAGTCAGAATTTTAACTGGAATTCCAGAGTTAACTTCTTTACAAACAACGAGATCGTTACTCAACAAGATCAGGACTTTATTGCCTATGCAGGTAGTTTAGCTGTAGGTGGAGGTCTGTTTAGAGGATCTAACGCAGCGATTGAAGGAGAATCTCTAGGTACTATCGTTGGAGAAGCGATCGGTCGTGATGCTGATGGTAACTTCCTGGTTAACGCCGGTGGTAGCTATGTGACAGTTAGTCAGGATAATGATGGAAACGTCCCAATTATAGGTGATGCGATCCCTGATTACACAATGAACTTTATAAATACGCTTAGGTACAAGAATTGGAATCTTGGATTCCAGATCAGCCACGTAAAAGGTGGAGATATTCTTTCTAGTACAATTGCCGTACTCTTAGGTAGGGGACTGATCGTTGAAACACAGGATCGTTTGAATACTTACATTTTACCTGGTGTTAATCAAACTACAGGTGAAACCAATACGACTCAGATCAATAACTCTACTTATTTCTTTAGTAACTTATTGTTTGGACCAACCGAAACCCGCATCTACGATGCGTCTGTACTTCGTCTTCAAGAATTATCTCTTGGGTATACATTCCCAGATAAGTTCTTAGACAAAACACCGTTTGGTTCATTAACAGTAACTGCTCAAGGTTTCAACCTTTGGTATGATGCTTACAACACTCCGGACGGTGCGAATTTCGATCCGAACGTTCAAGGTGTTGGTGTTGGTAACGGTCGTGGATTCGACTTTATCAATGGTCCAAGCTCCAGAAGATATGGAATAAGTATAAAAGCGTCATTCTAATAAAAATTGTTAATGATATAGAGATTATGAAAAAATTAGTAAAATATCTTTCGATCGTCTTAGTAGCAGTTGGCTTTTTCTCTGCTTGTGAAACGACAGAATTGAATCAATTAGTTAGCCCGAACCAATTGGGTGCAGATCAGGCCGATCCTAATTTGCTTCTCAATTCCATTCAGCTTGCTTATAGAACAAATCAAGCTGTATTTAGCGATAGAGCTGCAGAGTTAACTAGGATTGATTATATGTTCGGACGTGATTATTTTAACAACTATTCTAGTGCTACTATGAATGGTGTTTGGTCACGGACGTATTCAAGTGCCGGAGTTGGTATGCTTACCAATATTCAGGCCCTTGAAGAAATCAATGCCGCCAGTGAAACAGATTATTCTTTTCACATTGGCGTAGGTAAAACTTTATTAGCTCACAGTTTAATGCAATTGACTGATTTTATCGGACAGGCAGCATGGAGTGAAGCAGGTAATGCTGCAGAATTTCCAGCCCCGTTGTTGGATGATGGTCAGGCGGTTTATACAGCTGCTTTTGGACTGTTAGATGAGGCACAAGCCCTTTTAGCAGGTGGTCCTAATGTTCAAGGCGCCACCGACTTGTATTATGGTGGCGATACAACCAAGTGGATCAAGCTTATAAATACAATCCGACTTCGTTCGTATGTATTAACGAATAACAAATCCGCTTTTGACGCCATTATTGCTTCCGGAGCTTACATCTCTTCTGAAGATGATGATTTAGAGTTTGCATATGGGATCAATGAATTGAATCCGGATACACGTCATCCAGACTACGCTGCGGATTACACATCTTCAGGTGCAAATATCTACCAGTCTAACTGGTTGATGGAAACCATGCTGGAATTAGGAGATCCAAGAATAAGATATTATTTCTATCGTCAGGTTGACGCTACGCCAGGTGCGGATGCAGATCCTAACGAAGAAACCATTTCTTGTTCGCTAGTGGTTCCTCCTCCACACTTTGTAGCCGGTGGACATACATACTGTAGTGTTCCTAACGGATACTGGGGAAGAACCCATGGTAATGACGAAGGTACACCTCCAGACAACTTCTTGAGAGCTGCTGTAGGTATATATCCAGCTGGTGGTCGTTTTGACGATGACAGTTTTGGAAACGTTGGCCTTGGTGAAGGTGCCGGTGGGGCTGGGCTTGAGCCAATCATCCTTTCTTCCTATGTGGATTTTTGGAGAGGCATAATGGCCGCTTCCGCTGCTGAAAAGTCGACACACTTGCGTTCAGGACTTGTAAAGTCTATCGATAAAGTTCAGAGCTATGGTGCTAATGACGGTGGTGCAGATCTTTCTTTCGCACCTACTCCTGCGGAAGTAACTGCCTATATCGATGCACAAGTAGCCGCCTTTGATGCAGCTACTGGTGACGATCAGGAAAACATTTTCGCTGAGCAATATTTTATCACGCTCTACGGAGGTGCTACTGAAGCATACGGTTACTACAGGTTGACTGGTTTTCCTACTACGGTAGTTCCTAACTGGCAAGTAGATCCGGGACCGTTCCCACGTACATTCTTATTACCACAGAATGAAGTGATCACGAATCCTAATTTAACGCAAAGATTGGACCTTACGACTCAGGTGTTTTGGGATACCAACCCATCTAGTCCTACGTTCCCACCAGCTAACTAATATCTTAATAGATAACTATGAGAAATTTCTTAAACAGATATCTAGGTAAAGGCATAGCGATCTTTCTTATCGTCTTCACAGCATGTGAAGACGGTGAGGAGATCTTCGATCAGATCAGGGGTGCAGAACAACGGGGTGCCATTTTGCGTACCGTTAATCTAGTCTCTAACGAACTCCCTATTGGTGACCCTGAGGGCAATTTTACAGTAGACCTCGAAATACAAGATCAACAGAATGGTTCTTTAGTCTCTAGTGTTGAGGTATTTGTAGGCTTTCTTGATAATACCGATGAGGTTGGCCCTGGGACCGACGTTCCTGAAGCCTTAGTTACAACGGTAAATAGCTCTGAATTTACGACAGGTGAATTCGGACTACCGAGATTTACATATAGTATAACGCTTCCCGAATTACTATCATTTGTCGGACGCGCTGAATCAGATATCACTGGTGGTGATCAATTTCCAATTCGATTCGAACTGGTATTGTCTGATGGCCGACGTTTCTCAAATGATGACAATTCAGGTACTATCACAGGTTCCTACTTTAGTTCACCGTTCTTATACACTCCGACTGTAATTTGTCCTGTTCCGGAAGATTTCTTTACCGGTACGTATGAGATCATTCAACAAAGTGGCTCTGCCCCATTTGGTATAGGGGATGGCTTTAGTCAAGTAGTTGAGATCACTGCGAACGGTACGAACAGACAGATTCCTTTCTTATACGATCCGGGCGGATTTGGTTCTGCATATACTATGTCAATTGACCTTGTATGCGGAAATTTCTCAGCTATTACCGGAACCATTGACTCAGGATCTTTGGGTTGTGACGGAAGTAGTATAGGTCAGACAGGATCTACAACTGCTATTACAACTTATGATGTTGACGCTGGTGATGCAGA
This sequence comes from uncultured Eudoraea sp., assembly GCA_947258555.1. Lineage (GTDB taxonomy): Bacteria > Bacteroidota > Bacteroidia > Flavobacteriales > Flavobacteriaceae > HDS-28. The sequence goes on from CAMYJF010000005.1 coordinate 104,833, forward strand.
GTTCCTGGTTACCATTGAAGATTTCAATCCAGATGGTGGTTGTGGTGGAGTATATGAAGCCGTTTTGCTATTTAGAAAACAATAATATTAGCACGAGCTAATGCAAAGATTATAGATTATGAAAAT
>CAMYJF010000006.1 GCA_947258555.1 uncultured Eudoraea sp.
TAATTACTGCCAACGGCCCTGACCAGGCTCCTTTGGAGCAAATCCCAAAATACAAATTACAGCGCGTCCGCCAAAGTACTTTTAGAAAAGTACGTCGGTGGAAAGACCAATATCAATTCAATTAGACCTTTTTGGAATCTACCTGTCGCGTGTCCGATAGCGCAATGCTATTGGGGCAGGCAGGTTTCCCTGGCTTTGCCAGGGGTATAGCCATTGATGTAAGCAGTTATTTATTCTGTTTTAAATTTAGGATTTCCAATTTGTCCAAAGCAATCAGAGCTTGGTTTTTCTTTTGGGTTATTGAAAAATTCGTTAGCCAATTCCATAGCGCATTGATTGCTCCAATTGGTGGTTGGTGTATGCTTCCAACCTTTGAAAATCAGATGATAACTATTCGTAAAATTGGCAGTCATTGATTTTGCCCATTTCACAGGTGTTTCGTTATCGTATGCGCCATTGATGAATAAGACTGGTATGGCGCTTTTGACTGCTTGATTTTCAATTTCCGCTACTTTTTCGACACTCCATATTTCGCAAATCTTGTTACCAAAAACAGCAGGCGAAAGCCCTTTTACTTCAGGATATTTGATTGTTTCATTTTTTATTCTGTCTATAGAATTAAATGGATATTCTTCGGCACACCATACTGAAAGTCGCATTCCTAATCCAGCTCCATTTCCCGGTTCCTGAAATAAACCTTCCAGTTTATCCTCTAGAGAAGTCAAATCATTGTTCAATAGTTTATTAATCTCAAATGGAACGTTTGGAACACTACCAGTTGAAGCTGAAGTAAAAACAGTAATCAAATCTTCTCCTTTTAAGTAAAAGGTCTCTGTTTTATCACTTTTTGGATTTTCAATTTCAACTTTTAGGGGATTAGCAGTCTTTTCTTTCAAGTATTCAAAAAATCGATTTTTTAAATTAGGATAAGCGGAATTACATTCCGTATCGTTTTCACAATCGGAAAGCAATGTTGAAATTGATTCCATAAGATTCTGCACGCTTTCTTCATCGTAGTTGACTTCTAATGGAAGTGGTGAATCCATTAAGACACTTCTAATTTTATCTGGATAATCTCGCATCAAGACTTGAGCGATTTTGGTGCTGTACGATATGGTAAGTAAATTGTATTTGTCAATTTCTAATACATTTACTAAGTCATTGATGTCCGATGCTATTTCGTTGGTATTGTAACCATTTAAATCAATTCCTTGCTTTTCAAGTCGTTCTTTACAGGATTTTACCGATTGTTCAAATAGGGAATCATAATTAGCTAAATCAAAATTTGGCTGATTGGATTCATAGATTGCCTGTGACCATTCGGGACAATCCAAGTGTGGTTTTGCGTAATAGTTTCCACGTTGCTCTACAAGAATGAAATCTCTGTCATCAAGATATTTATAGTAGTTCATAAATTGTGCTGACGGCATAGTTGTGTATCCCGGACCACCAACCGTATAAACAATTGGGTCTTTCTTTGGATTTTCGCTTCGGCTCTTGAAAATGTAAATTGGAATTTCAATTGTTCTACTGTTTCGGTCTTGCCTATTTTCCAATACTTCTAAATATCCAAATGTATATTTCTGTTCTTTCTTTATTTTGTGAGTAGTCCTCTTTGATTTTTTAAAATTGGGTTTGAAGCTAGCTTTAGTTTGTCCAAAACTATTTGAGTAAAACAGCAAACTAAATATCAAAATCAGAAGTCTTATTGTCATTCTCGATGTTCCTATTAATTGCTTACAACGTGTTACGTGTATGGCTCGTGCCGTTATTCGGCTGAGTGAGTAATACGAAAATTTATTAAAATGAAAGGTATTGAATTTTTGTGTTTGGCAACGGCATAAGTTATACGCGGTGTTGTGTGCTGTTTTAATTAACTTTTTTAAGCTTACTTGTTCCCGAGCGTTCGGTATAATAGACTTCTGTTATATTATCTTTTTTTATGAATTCGATCTGATCACCTCTTGCCCTCATGTAAAACTTTCCATCTCCTAGTGGTGAGAGTAAATTTCCTAGTTCTCCACGTCCACGCCATAGAAACCGAAGTGCTCCTTTTTTCACTTTAAGGTCAAAAAAGGTAGCATTCTCAAATTCAAATCTACCTTCATACTGTTTTAATGAATCTTCATCAAGGTACATATACTTTTTTGGCTTCGGAATTTCGTATTCTTTGTTGAAATAAATAGCGGCCAAATCGTATTTCATTCGGTTAAATGCACCTGTATTGATATTTCCCAAAAAGATGATAGTTACTTTTTCATCTGGATATCTCGAAAAATAGGCTACCGAACCAGGTGATGCTCCATCGTGGTCGTGTTTATTTTTGTCAAATCTTTTCCAAATCCCCCATCCCAAACCATATTCATTTTCACCAATCGATGTGAACATTAATTCTTTAGTTTCTTCACTCAAAACATCCTTTGAATACAATGCCTGATCGAGTTTTAATAAATCACCTACAGTAGAATAGAGTGCGCCACTGCCTATTTTGATGGAATTATTATAAAACCCTGTTTTCTTTAAACCTGAAGTTGTGTTAGCAGGATCATATCCTTCAGCTCTATTTTCAATTATCTCATCATACCTAAAAGGTTTTGTATTATTCATATCTAGAGGTTCAAAAATGTTCTTCTCCATGAAATTATGGTAATCCAAACCCGTCACATTTTCAATTATATGAGCCAGTAAAACAAAATTTGAGTTGCTGTAACCATATTTTGAACCTGGTTCAAATAATAGGTCTTCATCTTTAAACCAATCCACTACATTTTTCAAAGAATTTTCTCTTTTTGCATACTCGCTGTAATCTGGAAATCTATTATAAGATGGAATTCCTGATGTCTGAGAAAGTAGATTTTTTATTGTTAGACTATCACCATTTGGGTAACCTGGCAAATGTTTAGCCAAAGTGTCATCAATGTTTAGTATTCCATTTTCATGTAAATACATCACACCTACAGCTGTAATCGGTTTGTTTACCGAAGCAATATGAAAAATGGTTTGAGAGGTGTTTTCTATGCGATGCTCTAAATTCGCAAACCCGTAGCCTTTAACCAGTTCAATATTTCCTTCTTTGGCAAATAGAACAGTGCCATAAAAATCTCCCGAGTTTACTAATGGTGCTAAATATGAGTCAACTTTATTTTCTAATTCTTGAGCTTGAAGATTAAAATTTAGGGCAATAAATAAAATAATTTTTAGGTAATTCAGTATTTGATTCATGAAACTTAAGTTTTTAGATAAGTCGAAAGAATATCACTGTTGTGACAAAATTGCACACAACTCGTTATATGAGCTTGAATTTACTGCTTATTTGGCATATTTGGTGGGATATGCGCATATAAAATAGGGTATATCCAGGGAAGCATATGGAGCAAAACGGTACTCCATAAAAAACCCCGCAGCTTGCATGAAGTAAAGCGTAACTCACTTCAGGACATGCTTCAGGGTTTTACTATTTAAAGTTATAAATCTTATTTACTGCCTATAAACTCATCAAAGGATTTGAGTTCTATAGCTTCCAGGCCTTTGATCTTCTTTTTCAGCTTGGAATAATCTTCCTTGGCCTTCATATACCGGTCCGAGATGATCTTTAAATTGGCCAGATCGGCTGCGGAAGGTTTATCCCAACTGTCGGCTACCTTACTGTAAAGGGTTGTCATCTTTTCGCGTAACTGAGGCTCGGCAGAACCCACATAGTTATCGCCTGTAGTGATCACCAGGGTTTCTTTTAAGGCATTCAGCTTATCGGTCATCTTCTTATTCCCCTCAGCTTCTGTCTTGGCGATCATCTCATCAACTTCATAAACAAAATAGGCCAGATCCTGCGTCATGTCATACAACTGCATAGTAATGCTGTTCTTCATTTCCCGGTCTTTTTCCGCCAGTGGGGAGTTTTTGTCATAGACCAGTTCAAATTCGTGCTCATAGACATCCTTACCCTTCGTCATCACAGCTTTATACCTGCCTGCCGGTACTTGCGGGGCAGAGAAACCACCAAATGTCAGCGTCTTTCCCTTGGCTACTTTTGGGATCTTTCGGGTAAAGCCCCAGGTAACAATATTAATTCCCTTTGCTTTTCCGGGTCCCAGTTCTACAATTTTGTTCCCCGACATATCCTGGATCTCAAAACTCATCTTCCCAAACGTATGTCGCTTTTTTAAATAGTATTTCAGTTGCAGGGATTTGGTCTTGCTAGGTCCCCTGAAATCTATAGCTGCGTTCCCAAAGCCACCACTAAACGTACTAGTCTCATTGATCGTGGTTGGCGCATTCTCAAAGAAATGCACATTCTTGGCCAGGATCTCCGGTGTTAAGCCGCGTAAAGGTGAGATGTCATCAATAATGATCACCCCGCGGCCATGAGTTCCCATGACCAGGTCACTAGTCCTTTTCTGCAGATCTATAAAATGTACAGCAACTGAGGGCATGTTCTTGGTAAACTTGCTCCAGCTTTTGCCTCCGTCCATTGTAATATATAACCCAAACTCTGTCCCTAAAAACAAGAGATCCGGATTCACATAGTCTTCCTGGATATTCCGTACAGGGCCTTCTACATCGCCGTTAATGATATTGGTCCAGCTGGCTCCATAATCCGTCGTTTTATACGCATAGGGCTTCATGTCGCCACGTGTATGCCCGTCAAAGACTGCATAGGCTGTGCCTTTATCCAGGCTACTGGCCTCAATATGGTATACCCAGGTATTAGCCGGAAGTCCGAATACATTGGCGATCGTATTCGTCCAGGTCTTGCCGCCATCACGTGTTACCTGCACATTGCCATCATCCGTACCTACCCAGATCACATTTTGATCCAGTGGCGATTCGGCAATCGTAAAAATGGTCGTATGGTTTTCGGCCCCGGAATTGTCTACAGACAGTCCGCCCGAAGCTTCCTGGTTTTGTTTTGTTGGATCGTTCGTACTCAGGTCCGGGGAAATGATCTCCCAGCTGTCTCCCATGTCTTCCGATTTATGCAAATACTGACTCCCCATATAAAAACGATCAGGCTGGTGTACGCTGACCGCCATGGGTGGATTCCAGTTAAAACGTAATTTAGCTATGCCTTCTGTAGGCTGGGGTTGAATGGTTTTGATAAGATTGCGCTCTGTATTAATGCGCCACACATTATCGGCCCCCTGCATCTCTGAATAGATCACTGGCTTGGTAGGGTGCTTTAATACCCTGAAACCATCGCCCTGTCCGGCAGATTTCCAATCCCCGGCTTCTACGCCACCGGGTGAAGAGTTAGGACCCCACCAGGATCCGTTGTCCTGTAAGCCCCCATATACATTATAAGGTTCGGCATCATCTACGCTGATATGATAGAATTGAGAGAGGGGCAAGTTGGTGACAAAATCAAAAGTAGTTCCCCCATTGTAGGATCGGTAAACTCCTCCGTCATTCCCAGCGAACATGATATCCGAGTCATTAATATGAAAAACGACATCGTGAATATCCGGATGCATGGCCCCCAGGTTTTTAAATGTTTTGCCTCCATCCCTGGAGATCCCACCATAGTAGCCGCATTTTACCACAACATCTTCATCTCTTGGATCTACCGTAATACGTGAGAAATAGAAAGGTCTGACAGTTCGTTCGAACTCATTATTTAATTGTTCCCAATTGGCACCGCCGTCATTACTACGGTACAAACCTTTACGTTCTGCTTTCTCTGCTTCTATGGCTGTATAGAGTACTTGTGGATTGGAAGGGGCAACGGCAATGGCCAGTCTGCCCAGATTTCCTTCAGGAAAACCGTTATGGATCTTATTCCAGCTTTTTCCGCCATCTGTAGATTTATACAAGGCAGAATTCGCGCCACCTGATTCAAAAGACCAGGCCGTTCTGCGAAATTCCCACATAGAGGCATATAAGGTATTCGGATCGGAAGGATCTATGGCCATATCGGCACATCCTGTCTTTGGATTTACATATAATATCTTTTCCCAGGTCTCTCCGCCATCCCTGGTCTTATATACGCCGCGCTCCTCAGAGTCGCTCCAAAGGGCTCCCAACACGCCTACATAGACTTCCTGTGAATTATTTGGGTTAACAATGATATTGGCAATGCGTTCTGAGTTTTCAAAACCCAGTTTCTTCCAGTTAGAGCCTCCGTCTGTGGATTTGTACAATCCGTCACCGAGAGAGACAGAATTACGTGTCCAGGTTTCGCCTGTACCTACGTAGATCGTCTTATCAGGATCATTGGGATCTATGGCAATAGCACCGATAGATTGGGCATGCTCGTCAAAAATGGAATTGAAGGTAATACCTCCGTCATTGGATTTCCACACCCCGCCACCGGCTGCACCGGCGAAAATAATTCGTGGATTGCTCGGGTGGACTTCCATATCATTGATCCGGCCGCTCATCAGGGCAGGGCCAATATGTCTTGCTCGCAGATCGCCAAAGATTTTAGAGGCATCAATTGTGTTGTCGTCTTGAGCCAGCAGTGCTAAGGGTAGCAACAATGCAAGACCCAGAAGTGATACAAAGTTTCGTTTCATGGTGGTCTCGTTGTTTTTAAAAAAAAGGGCCTTCATGTGAAGGCCCGTGGTGTGTATGCTATGTTAATTTTTATTTTCTTCTTCTGTCGCTACTTCCTCGGGAAAAGCAAAGAGGGAGTCGTCTATTTCAGGATTCACTTCAATGCTGGAGAAAGTTATGGGACTGGATTGCCCGTCTTTTATTCCCTGGGTCATTGAAAAGGCAAAATACAAACCTTCTACTTCCTGGTAGTCACTGAACTTAACTTCAGAGGTCATGCCCTTGGCCTGTCCGGAACGGATCTCAGCCTGCATGCCGATAGGTACAAAATTTTCAGTGTCAAAGAAGTAATAGCTCACATCGTCTTCCTGGTTGCCATCTACGGTGACAGGTTCTTTAATGAGTTTGATCTTAAACGCTTCTGCGCCGTCAAATTCTTCAGTTCCGATTAGTTCGGCCGTATAGCCTTTATCCTTATAGTCTACAAAGGAATCCGGGAAGTCGTTCGTATTAAGTTTAAAATTGGCCGTGGCTTCAGCATCGCTCTTTTCAGCTTTCATGGTCATAAAGTTGGTGCTCCAAAGGACTTCGCCATCGTAAACACCTTGTTTGATCTCCTGTCCCTGGAAACTGATGGTAGTTGCCTGGCGTCCGTCTTTAAGCTGTATGATCTCAAGTGGGATCTCCATACCTTGTTGGTTTACTATGGCACTTATTTTAATGCCTTCCAGGCTTTTCCATGCGTCCATTCCGCCTGTGTTTTCAAAATAGTTCTCAAGGATTTCGTCTACACTCTGGGCCTGAGCTGGTAGAATAAAGGCCATAGCGAGCATTGCGAGGAATAATTTTACTGTCTTCATTTTCTATGTTTAAATAATTAATTGGGATTCAGTGTGTAAGTATCAAATATAGTGCATGTGTTACAGGATGTTAAGAAAAAAATGCTAAAAATTATAAGGTTTTTTGCCTGTTGTATTAATAAGGGGCACCTACTTCCACAAAAGTGTTCTTTTCATGGTAACGGGGTGGGATGGGAGCGGCCATGCAGGAGGTTGGACGCTATCAATTGAGGGGAGAGATCCCGAAGATCTTTAATAGATGCAGTTTTAGATGTTCTTGAAGGCAATTGCCTCATTTACTATCCAAAATATGAGATGCCGTTTTCAGGGGAGTTTGCGTTCGCACAGGGCGATACTTTTTTTATCTGGATCTCGAAAACGGATTCTTCCTTTACTGAAGTCTCCGCAGGTTCAGAATCGGAAAAGCTACTTAAGATAGCCAGTACCAGGGCTGCAAAATATTTGCCGATGGTTTGCATGATAAAGGTTGTTTCCTCAAATGTATCGGGAATATTCTGGCACTAAAAGCCCTTTAAGAAAAGTTTATATAGACTTAACAAATATTAAGAAGAATGGGGCTACGGGGGTTACTCCTCCCAGTTGGCAGCCACTTCCTGAACCCTATCCAGGACGCGGAGTAAGTTCCCGCCCCAGAGTTTTGCGATCTCTTCCTCGCTATATCCGCGCTGAACGAGCTCCAGGGTAACGTTGAAAGTTTCGGAAGCATCCGACCAGCCTTCAATACCACCACCTCCATCAAAATCGGAGCTGATGCCCACATGATCTATCCCTATAAGGTCTACCATATAATCAATGTGATCTACCAAGTCAGAAACACTTACCGCTTCCGGTACGCCCTCCATGGTCTTTGCTTTTTCCTTGCCTATGGCCATCACTTTCGTGTAGTTCTCCATAAAAGCCGTTTGCTGAGCTTTGGTCAGGCTAGGCCAGTTGGAACGCTCATACCATTCGAGTTCAAGCGAATCTGCCACTTCTTTATATACGTCCTTCATGAAAGCTGACCTGGCTTCGCTCTTTTCTGTGTTCAGATAAGAGGTAAAGGCTACGGTTTGTACTACGCCACCATACTTTTTCATGAGCTTAAGTTGCTCATCGTCCAAATTCCTGCTGTGATCGCACAGGGCTCTGGCTGAGGAGTGTGAGGCGATGATCGGAGCTTTAGACAAGGCTATCATCTGCTTCATTGATTCCTTGGATGGATGCGAAATATCGATCATTATCCCAAGTCTATTCATCTCATTTACAGCCTTTTTACCCAAATCACTTAAACCATTATGTAGCCATACGCTATCCCGTTCTCCTGTATTGGAATCACAGAACTGACTGTGACCGTTATGTGATAAAGAGATATATCGCGCCCCCAATTCGTGGTATTTTTCAAAATTGCTAAGGTCTTCCCCGACAGGGTAGGCATTCTCTACACCGATCATGGCCACCTTCTTCCCTTCAGCGCTGATCCGCCTGACATCATCAGACGTAAGGGCGAGGGAGATCTGCTCAGGAGCATAGTCGTCACACAGTCTGCGAATGGCCTCAAACTTAGACATCGCATTCTCCTCGGCTTTCGCATAGCCTTCGGCCGCAAGCGTATCCTGACCCGTATAGACGATGAACCAGGCTACATCGAGTCCACCCACAACCATTTTTGGCAGGTCTACCTGGGTATTCAATTTCTGGGTATAGTTGATACTATCTGTGAAGTTTTTCACATTGATATCATCATGGGTGTCAATTGTGATGACATCGGCATGAATTTTTTTTGCTTTTTCTATCAGCTTGTTGTGCTCAGAATCAGCACGTTCCATGCATGATAATGACAGAAAAAGAAAGAAAATACTTATAGCTTTTTGCATGTTGTAGGAATTACGGTGCTAACCTACAAATAAAAGCCCTTTACAACAACAATTGGACCCTCTGTAACATAAAATTGTATGCGCACATTATTATAAGGAAATTTGATGACAAGCCTTAAGTCCGATTGAAAATTCTTATATGTATGTAGGAAAATATATCCTAATAAATAATACCTCCAAATGACTGTACCTACTTTTTTAGACCAATTGTCCCAACTAGAAGTAGCCTTAAAATCCTACTCCCTTCAGGAGTTGGGTGTTACGGATGCAGCCCGTTTAAAGAACGCATTTTCAGCATTTAAAGATCGAATAGAAGCGAAATTATGGGCTAAGGAAGAGCGTGAATTTCTGGAGGAATTATCTCCACTTGTAACTGAGGTTTCAACTACCGAGCAATTGCTACACCAATCTGCTGAATGTAAGCCCCAGATCTTATTGGCAGAACACGATACACGTGTAGCAGCATTCTTTATTAAGCATCTGCACAAGGCAGGATATGATGTTTTGTGGGCTTCCCATACTGCCATGGCCAAATCCCTGATCCAAAATACGGAACCGGTACTTGCTATTTGCAGTGTGTATTCACAGTCCAGTTTTGGCAGCGAGGTCATAAAATTTATTCGACAGCCTAAAAAAAAGCGCATCCCGGTCATTTTAGTAGCGGGAGCCGAGCACAGTGATGCCTTACGAGAAGCCATTTCTCTGGGGGCCGATGATTATATGGCTCAACATATTACCGCGTCGGAGATCGTCGGGAGGATTAAAAAGGCATTGAATTAAGAATCTTTGAACAGTACAACGTACATATCCATACTAACCTTGAGTGGTTTACCGCTGATCCTGATTAGTTTTCTGTGGGATTTGGTGTTCCTCTTCATTGGTATTGGGTTGATCTATCTTATCCTTGTCTTTATCGTGAAGCGAAAGCGAAGCAACAAAGAGCGTACCGCTATAGTACTTAAAAAGGATATTGCGCCCCTTGTCAGCACCTTGATCTTTCGTGAGCATGCAGCTACGCGCAAAGAGAATGAAGATTTTGTACAGGCAAAAGTGCTTATACATCAGATGCTGAAAAATCCGGTTAACCGAAAAATGGTAAGTGAGATCCTCATGGATCTACAAGCAGACCTGTCTGGAGATGCAAAGCAACGACTAATAAAGATCTTCCAGCATTATGGGCTACATCAGGATGCTATAAAACGCCTTAAAAGCATACGCTGGGAAGTGGTTTGCCAAGGGATCAATGAACTCACCCAGATGCAGGTTAACGGCGCCTATATCTATATCCGAAAATTTATTAATGATAAGCGTAGTATCGTTAGAAAACAAGCACAATTAGCTACCGTAGCTCTGAAACACGAAGGCATTAATTATTTCCTGGATACGGCTACATGTAAGATTTCAGAATGGCAGCAGCTCAAACTTTTGGAAACCTTACAAGGCCTGGATAACTATACACCACCCCATTTCCGACTCTGGCTGACTTCTAAAAATAAGTTTGTTGTCTTGTTTGCCCTAAGATTGATTCAAAGCTTTGAACAGGATGATGCCATGGAATCAATTCTTAAATTGGTAAAACACCGTGATGATTCCATAAAAGTTGAGGCAATAGATTGCCTCCGCGCTTTCGAAATACGTGAAGCCCTTCCGTTATTCAAAGCAGTTTTCTGGATGTGCCGTTCCGAAGTGAAACTTGCCTTGCTGTCTGCTATTGGTCATTTGGGTACAAAGGAAGAAATCCCCTTCTTAAAGGAAGTAGAGCAGCGCGAGAAAGATCATTTGATCAAAAGTAAGTCCATCGGTACGATCAATGCGCTAGCGCCGGAAACAATACTACCATCAAATGAAATCATAGAATTACTGGATTATGCAGGAGCACTTCCAGCCAATGACAAGGAGTCGCTAACAGGAGAGATGCCCAAGCCTGTTAACCTGGACGATATTCAACGTCAATATCAAGAGGTGTTGAAATCTCCGGATTTTCATAAATATGACGAAAATGGCCATGAAGAAAAGCTCGCCTTAGACCTGATAAGCAGTGCAGAACTCCAGGATCTTCCCGTAGTAGCCCAAGAAATTACGGCTAATGTGGAAGGGAGATACATCAGCGCGGATGAATCACCAGATAAGGAGGAGATCAATGTTGAAAGCCCTTCGCTACTCGCGGCCTCTACTGAGCAGAGTGAAGTGAAAACAAAGAAGCTTAAAAAAGCAAAAGCGCATCTAACGGATGAAGATTATATCGATATCGCCAAATTCGCCAGGGAGAAGAACGCTGTGGAAAACCTTCTTGACTTTGCAGCCCTTTCCGAATTACCCGATCAAATGAACTACGAGTTTAAAGACGATGAAGAAAAAGAAGACGCTCAGGAGAATGAAATATTCGCCATTTATGTGATCTATGATGAAGTTACTGATGCTGCCGTAACTTCTGACTTCCTGGAGCCATATTTTGAGATCGAATGGCCAGAGCAAAGCTCAGCATATGCTTTACAAGATTTAGTTTCCGGACCTATGGATTTTATCATGGAAGTGTTTCCGGAATCCTTCAAAAAGGAAATGCGTTCATTGGATCAGGTCTTTACAGATAGTATACATGCCGGTGAGAAACAGGATATCTATATCAGTCCATTTGAGCGGTTTTATAATGCCTCCGACATGGAAGGAAAACTCTTGCTACTGGATGATATATCGCGCTACGGGGATGAACGCGATATACTGTTCTTGCGCAAACTTCAAGATGATATCTCGGCAAAAATCAGACAAAGTGCTGATCGAAATATGGAAATTCTGACTCAACGCTTGTATTCACAAGAAAATGCAGAGACCACGGAATTTTCGCTTTATGATTCAAATCCTTTACTCGTGCCGGAATTTGCGATCGATACAGCATATGAATTGGAACAGGGGGATAAGGAAGAATGGCTTAATAGACGAAATTCCTAAAACCATTTTCAAAAATTACGCTTTAATATAATTATGTACCCTAATAAAAAGCCATAAAAGAAAACATATGAGTAGCGGGTTATTCAATAGTGTTCTGGAATACATAAATATCGTATTCTTTTTATTCACGGCCGGATTGATGATTATGTATACCGGCATGGGCTATCTGTCTACCAGAAACACTTTCCACTACCGAAAAAAGAATAGTTTCGGTCAGCTCAAAGGCTTAATTGACTCGCCCATCTCTCCGACCATTTCAATTATTGCTCCTGCATATAACGAGGGATTGACCATCGTAGAGAATGTTCGCTCACTACTCTCTTTGAATTACGATAAGTATGAAGTGATCGTTGTGAATGATGGGAGCAAGGATGATACCCTGGAACAAATGATCCGCACATTCGACATGGAACCCGTGGCCTTCATAAAGGATCCAAACTGGAGGTCGAAACCTGTACGGTCCGTTTATAGATCCAACAAGAAGGAGCTCTCAAAACTGACACTCGTCGATAAGGAAAACGGAGGGAAATCCGATGCCTTGAACACAGGCATAAGTCTTTCCAGCAGTCAGTATGTAGGATGCATTGATGTGGATTGTCTCTTACATCCGGATGCTTTACTACACGTTGTCAAATCATTTATTCAACATTCAACGAAGCGCGTTATTGCGGTTGGAGGTGTAATCCGGGTTGCGAATTCCTGTACAATTGAAGATGGGGTGCTTAAAGAAATAAAATTACCCAAGAGTTGGCTGGCAAAATTTCAGTTATTGGAATATACCCGTTCGTTCTTAATAGGGAGAATGGCATGGGGCAGGATAGATAGTCTGCTGATCATCTCAGGGGCTTTTGGATTTTTTGATCGGGAGATAGCTTTGGCGGCAGGCGGGTATGATACCAATACCGTAGGCGAAGATATGGAGATCGTGTTCCGCATGCGGCGATATATGCACAACCGGAATAAGCCATATACAGTCTCCTATATTCCGGATCCCTTGTGCTGGACCGAAGTACCGGAAGATCTGAAAATATTGATAAACCAACGCGATAGATGGGCTAGGGGGAACCTGGAAACATTAACGACCCACCGTGATATGCTTTTCAATCCTCGCTATGGACGTCTGGGATTGTTGAGTTATCCCTATTGGTTATTCTATGAATGGCTTACTCCTTTGCTGGAGTTCTTTGGATTCTTTACGGTAGTAGTCTTCTATTATCTGGGGATCCTTAACTGGCAATTCTTTATTGCGCTTACAGCCATGGTGTACACTTTTGCTATGACGTTTTCAGTATTTGCTGTGTTGATGGATGTCTTTTCATACAATCAATACCGAAAAACAAAAGATATTCTCATTTTACTTTTTTGTGCATTAATAGAACCCTTGACTTTTCACCCCATCGTGGTTTGGTCTGCCGTACGTGGCAATTATAAAAAATTGACAAAAGCCAACGCGGGTTGGGGAGAGCAGGTAAGAAAAGGATTTGCAACAACATAAATATGAAGTGCGACATACAACATATCTGGTTTGGACAAAGGCGTAAAACCCTCAGGGATTTTATTCGACTCACTTTCGCTTTTTTTGGATGCCTGGTCGTCTTATCTGCCTACCAATTTATTCGCCTTTACTTTGATGGTGTCTTACCTTCTATATGGAATACCAGTTTTTTCTCTTTGGTAATTCATCACAGCGGATTTACAGCATTAGTGGCCTTTATTCTGGCTTTCATTTTCAATTTCCTCGAAGGATACCGCAAATTATTAGGCTTTGGTTTTGTTGCGTTCATATTTCTTGGCCTGCTCATTTTAGAAGGGATGCTCATTGAGTACTATGTGAGATACTACGAAAGTCTTGGAGCTGATTTTGGACAAAAATTCTGGGAACGCACTTCTTTAGTAAAGATCTTTCTCAGTCTGTTGTTATTGATCCCTATCACGACAGCTATGATGTATTTGTTCTATAAGATCAATTCATCTTCCTATAAGATCATTAACAAAATGTATCCGTTTACGCTTATTGTTCTAACGTGGTTCTTAGCGACACTCATCTCCGATAAGAACCCTGTAAATGAGAATAAGACGCAATACTTAGTTGAGTCGTATTTCAAAAAATATGCCCGTTCAACTACATACAAGGCTACCGTAGAATATCCCTTGTTAAAGCCATATAGATCAGATATATCCCTGTCTGAATATTTTAATTTTAATGAGGAGAAACCCAATGTTGTATTCATTGTAATGGATGGATTGGAATCTGAATTCTTTCGCGACCAAAGCCCAATTAAAGGGGTAATGCCTTTCCTGGAGTCACTTAAGAAACAATCACTTAGTTGGAGTAATCACATGAGCAATACAACAGGTTCAGCCAGTTTGCCGGTGATCACAGCTTCCTTGCCTATAGCTAAAAATAACGTTCTTGATTCTGAGGAGTATGTGAACAGGAATACACTTTTTAGCATTCTATCGACTAACGGATATTATACTTCCTATTATTTCGGCGGTAATGGCTCTTTGGGGAAAGTAGATAAATTCCTTACCCAGGAAAACGTAGATGAAATGATAGACAATAAGGACTTTGGTCCGGGGTACAGGAAACAGGAAAAAGATGCAGCGGGTATTTCCCTGGGCTATCCTGATAAGGAATTATTTCGGTATTGGAATGATCGCTATACCTCAATTCAACGTCCAAAGCTTGAGGTTTTTTATACACTGAGCACCAGGCGGCCCTATCTTATTCCTGATCTGAGGAGCTATAGGAGCAGGATCACAAAGATCCTGGATGAAACAGATCTGGATTGGGGAACAAGTCGCTCTTTGCGATCCAAACGCGCTAAGCTGGCGGGTATGGCCTATGCTGATGATGCTTTAAAAGAATTTATTGACAACCATTACAGGACAAAACCAGAGTTCAAAAACACAATTTTTATTATCACCGGAAATAGTGAGCAGCGTTCGGAACTAGAGGAGGAAAAAATTGCTTCTGCCCGGGTACCCTTTCTGATATATAGTCCACTTATTGAACAGCCGTCAGAATTCAATAACCTGGTTTCTCACGCCGATATTGCCCCGGCCTTAGTGCAACTGCTGGATGAGGAATATAAGTTAAGCGTGCCAAATTTTGTGGCATGGACTGGCAATAACCTTTCCCCTGAAGGACAAAACGCGGGCAAAGAGATCGTCATATATGATGAAGAAGGAAGTATTAAATCCCTGATCAAGGATGACTACCTGCTGGCCGACAATGAATTGTACAGGCTAGGAAAGGAGAATTCATGGGACACCAATGAGAATGAAGCAATGCAAAGTGCATTAAGCCGTCTTCGGTCAGAATTAATGGCTAGAAATGATTATCTGATCATGGAAAATAAGATCATGCCGGCAGAGAATACGCTATTTAAGTTTGAGATCCCCGGTTTTACCAAACGTGAGATCGCCTGGATCAATAGTGTCTTTAACGGAAAGGACTATGACAATTGTTATCGCAAGGCACGCGACCTGGCATTGCAAAATAATAGCAAGAACGCTTTGTTGCTCTGTAAATATATCCTGGCTAATGTACCCGGTCATGTAGATACTGAGATCTTAATGGCCCGGATATATGGATGGCAGCAGCATTTCGATAAAGCTTCGGCCATTCTTGAACAGACTATTGAAAAATATCCAAGTTATGCCAGTGTTTATGCGGCCTTGCTCGATGTCTATTACTGGTCTAACAACGATGCCAAGGCATTGGAGATCGCGGCACTTGCTGAAAAGAACAACATTCAGGAGAAATCGGTTCAAGAGAAGATCGGCCGTGCTAAGAATATCATTAAAAGAAATCAAAACAACGAAGCCGTAAGTGTATTACCTGAAAAGGTAAGGCGATAGCTAAAGGCCCTTAGCGCACATGAATAAATGTATACTTTTTCTAATAGTACTTTGTATCCCGCTGGTCTTTTTCGGCCAGGAAAATACGCTGGCAGTAACAGACCCTGATAGGGCCTTTATGGCGGCCAGGAAAATGGCCTTTGAAGGCGATTATGAAGCCGCCAGGCCTATACTGCAGGATATCCTTGTCAAATACCCTGAATACAGCGATGTCAGGAATTTGCTTGCCAAGACGTATAGTTGGGAAGGCAAGTATGATGAGGCAAGGATCCATTTTAATCAGATCACCTTAACAGATAAGAACAACCTGGAGGTTTGGGTCGCCAATATCAATAATGAACTGTATGATGCTAATGAGATAGTAGCTTTTAGTAAGGTGAATACAGCGCTGGAATACATGCCGGATGAATCCGAATTAATTTCTCTGAAGAAAAAGATAGATGAACGCCTCCTTAAGCAGGCCGCGCCCGCACAGGAACAAACTGTGGCGCTTAGCAGGCGGAATAAGGAGACAGGCGACTTCAAAAATACACTGGGCCTGATCAGTAGTGTCGATATTTTTGACCAGATATATGATGCGCGGTACCTGGCCGGCATAGAATACCAATACCAGACCAAGATCGGGAAGATCAAACCGCGTATTTCCTATGCGAACAGGTTTCAACAAACCGGAATACAATATGAAATAAATGCCTATCCGCAGATCGATAAAAGGAAATATCTGTATTTGAATTACGGTTATTCCGCTTCAAACATCTTTCCTGCACACAGGGCAGGGGTGGAGATGTACCGTATGATATCGAAGACGATGGAAATGTCTGCCGGCCTTCGATATATTGATTTCAGGGAAAGCACGGCAAGCATGATCACTGGTTCGATAGGTTTGTACAGCGGGAATTACTATTTTTCTGCAAGGCCCTATCTCACGCCAAGGAGTGACGCTCCAATGGGTTATGCCGGCTCTATATTAGCCCGGAAATATGGCAAAACAGGAGACAATTACCTGGGATTGACTTTAAGCCTGGGCGTTTCCCCTGAATCGCAGCAATTATTTGCAGGAGAAACACTGCTTTCAGAGTCTCTGCTCTACGTAGAATCCCAGCAAATACTGATGGAATATCAATTTGTGGGTAAAGGCTTAGCCAATCTCTATAAAGCGAATCTCGGACTTACAAGACAGGAATTTCTGAGTCAGCCAGGTGCCTATTTCCTAGCAATGACGGTGGGTTTTCGATATAATACACGATTTTAACGATAAAAGGTTGCGAATATGAAGTTTCACAACAAAAAAAGCATGGTTCACCACAATTCCTTGGGGAGATATATGCTATTTAATACGTTTACGTTCTAGTAAAGAAAAGTACCCAGATCAACTAATAAGTTACATAACCCTGCTTACCATGTTATACGACACCTACGGGGAGGAGTATTTAGATTTCCTCCGTGCATTGAATGAAATTTTAAGTTTAAACGAATTAGCCGAACTGGATTACTTGTAGTCTTAATCGGCTTTTCGGTTTTAAAAACAGATCCTATGGCAAAACAAAATCAAGACAACGCGGCGTACATGAGTTTTTTGGAAACATTGAATGAGATGTTGGCCGATTTTGAGATCAGCCGCTTAGGTTGCTCTTAATACGTTTAAGTGAATCATTATCAAATACAAGGGGACCTCTATGGGTCCCCTTTTTTATTTTACTAGCCTAAATAAGCTTTCAATAATTTGCTTCTGGAATTATGGCGCAGTTTCCGAATCGCCTTTTCCCGTATCTGCCTTACACGTTCACGGGTAAGATCGAATGTCTGACCTATTTCTGCCAGGGTCATGGATTGTTGATCTCCAATCCCATAATACAGTTTAACTACATCGGCTTCCCTGGGGGATAGTGTTTCTAATGCCCTATTGATCTCTGTGTTTAAGGATTGCAGCATCAGCTCCTTATCAGGCCTGGGTGACTCCCCTGAACGCATCACATCGTACAGATTGGAATCTTCACCTTCTTTTAAAGGGGCGTCCATAGATATGTGACGGCCGGAATTCTTGAGGGATTGCTTCACCTCATTCACGCTCATCTCCAATTCCTTGGCGATCTCTTCTGCCGAAGGCGGACGCTCATGCGCTTGCTCCAGATATGAAAAGGTCTTTTTGATCTTATTGATAGATCCGATCTTATTCAATGGGAGTCGGACTACCCTGGATTGCTCAGCTAATGCCTGAAGGATAGATTGTCGGATCCACCATACGGCATAGGAAATAAATTTAAATCCTCGTGTTTCGTCAAATCGTTTAGCGGCTTTTACCAAACCTACATTTCCTTCATTGATCAGATCAGGTAGTTTCAGTCCTTGATTTTGGTATTGTTTGGCCACCGAAACCACAAAACGAAGGTTTGCATTCGTTAATTTTTCTAGGGCTGCTTGATCTCCGGTGCGTATAAGTTGTGCTAATTCTACTTCTTCCTGGGCTGTTATTAATTCTATTTTGCTGATATCTTGCAAGTATTTGTCTAGTGATTTCGACTCTCGGTTGGTAACTTGCTTGATAATCTTTAATTGCCTCATATAGTTTTCTAAAGGTTAGAAATTTAAGAGGTCAGTATACATTTTTATTCTTTCTTTTCCAATTTCAGTATGATAATGTTATACAAAATTTATAAGCGTTTTGTGGATATCTTTTTGAGTAGGTGAATCACTGTAAACCCCTTTTATTAATGGTGTCTTGAAGCTATATTTACTTTTCAATTTCTATATTTAATCAGGAATATGAGCAAAAGAATTCTTAAAAAATATCTCGCTGAATTGCCAAAAGAAGCACTGGAAGAACAAGTTTTGGATCTTTATGAGCGTTTTGGGCCGGTAAAAACCTACTATGATTTCGTCTTTAATCCCAAGGAAGAGAAAATACTTCATGAAGCAAAGGCAAAGATCCATAACGAGTATTTCCCCTTAAAAAGAAGAAGGCCAAGAGCCCGTAGATCTGTGGCCCAAAAATACATTAGGCATTTCCGTACACTTGGCATGCAAGAGGCCCTGATCGCCGACCTGATGTGGTACAACCTGGAGACTGCACAACAATTCTCCTCAACTCGCAACGTACCTGTAGCCTTTTTCAAATCCATGCTTAATTCATTTACGGAAGCGGTCCAGTTTACCGTACACCAGGCGCTTTTGCCAGAATTTCGTGCGCGTATGGATACTGTTTATAACGAAGTGCACCGTCAACAATGGATGCTGGCCGAAGATTTTGAAAGAGTCTGGGAGACTAATTTATTTGATTCCTAACGCTATTGAGTTGCTGAAAAAGTACTGAAGCTGTCTAATTTATCAGTGGCCAGGTAAAGGGAATCATGCGTATTATACCAGGCTCGGGTTTGGGGTAGTTTTAACCCATTGAGGTTTACTTCACCGTCACGGATCATTTTTTCACCCAGGTTTTTGGCCTCGTCTTTATAAAATTCTTCCCCTACTAATTGGTAGGTTTCCTTATCGAAGGAAAAGTAATAGACTTCGTTGGGATAGGTCACTTTTAACCTATAAACCGGCCGACCCTCAAACGAACTCTTCATGAATTCAGGATCCAGATCGGTGCCGGGATCCTTGAGCTTCATTGGCAAGCCCCAGAGATAGGTGTAATAGTTTCGTATGCGCTTAATAGCCGTACAATCTACCGTATCACTAGTTGCATTAAAGCAAGAGTCGCCCTGGATACCCAGATCAGCACCGGCTGATGGGCGCAAGTATCTGAAATACCGCTTAGGCAGATCTATCTGCACCGTAGTTTTGCGTTCCGAAGAATCTGGTAGGGAGGCTACGAAATTAAGTTCGTATTTAAAATCCTTCCACAGTCCATCCGGATCGTGATAAGCGATAGATCGGTCAAGTATATCAGTTGAAGATCCAGGTCCGGGATCCTGGCAGGAGATCACCACAAAGGCCAGAATGAGCACAAGTAATTTTTGCATGTTTTGATTTATTGGCGCTAAATGTACTTAAAAACTTTGTGCGACCACGGGACCATATCAGAAGGAGATCAAAATTATTAATAACCCTGTTAGTATTTTTTCCTCAAAATTTCGCACAGGGATAAAAATGAGGTAATTTTGCAAAATTGGCTCGTTAGAAGTCAGCCAATTTATTTTCATACCAAATTTGCCCTAATTCGTGGAGGTACAAATAAACGGAACACAAAAATCACTTTACGACTACCAGGCTCAGGACCTGACCTCCATATTTGAATATTTGGAGGAGGCTCCGGATAATGTAAATATGTTGTATCAGCTGCCAACAGGTGGCGGTAAAACGGTCGTGTTTTCTGAGATCGCGCGCCGATTTCTCGAGCTCAAACAGAAGAAAGTAATTGTACTAACGCATAGGATAGAACTAAGCGTACAAACGTCGAGGATGCTCACTGAATTCCAGGTCAAAAACATGATCATTAACAGTGAAGTTAAAGCCCTGGATGAGTCAGATGATCATCAATGCTTCGTGGCCATGGTGGAAACATTGAATAACCGATTGCAGGAGGGCGCAATTTCCCTGTCTAACGTGGGATTGGTGATCATAGATGAGGCGCATTACAATTCCTTCAGGAAACTATTTAACTATTTTGAAAATTCTGCCATTCTCGGTGTAACAGCTACCCCCTTGAGCTCAAATATCAAGCTCCCGATGAAGGATCACTATTCCAAACTTATTGTAGGGGAATCTATTGAATCACTCATTCAGAAAAAATACCTGGCCAAAGCCAATATGGCTAACTATGATGTCAGCCTTAAAACCCTGAAGTTGGGAATTCACGGCGACTATACGGTGAAATCCTCCGATGAGCTCTACGGAAATCACCAGATGCTGGGTAAGTTGCTTAAATCCTATGAAGAATTGGCCCAGGGAACCAAGACCCTTATTTTCAACAATGGGATCAGTACTTCCCGTTATGTCTATGAAACCTTTAAAAAGGCGGGATACGATATACGCCACCTCGATAATAAGAACACAGCCAGTGAACGTCGCGAGATCCTGGATTGGTTTTCCAAAACGGATAATGCCATTCTTACCTCTGTAAGTATCCTGACCACAGGGTTTGATGAACCCACAGTAGAGACCATCATACTAAACCGGGCAACACGTTCCCTGACTCTCTACTTTCAAATGATCGGGCGAGGTTCACGTATCATTCCTAATAAGGAAGAATTTACGGTGATCGACCTGGGTAACAATATCGCCCGCTTTGGCATGTGGGATGCTCCGGTGGATTGGCAGGAGATCTTCCATTTTCCCGATTTCTATCTTGAAAACATCAAGAATGATGACGATATAGAACGGGAATTCGTTTATGAATTGCCCGATGAGATAAGGGAGAAGTTCCCTAAATCTGATTGCATTGATTTTGATGTCAAAGCAGAATATAAAAAGATATTCGCCCAGGGACTCAAGTCGAAAACCGTCCTGGAAAGGAGCATAACCCAGCATGCCCAGATATGTGTGGAAAACAGCGAAGATGTCTTTGATGCCCGCATCCTGGCGAAACTACTGAAAGACGACATTGCCTTTAGGGTGAGGCAGTACTCTTATTGTATCATGAACAATACCAAGAGCTATAAGGAATGGCTGGAGGAAGACTATGAGCGGAAGCTGCGACTAAAGATATCACAGGAATTCGCCGCCAAACTATAGGTCATGGGTACTTCTCCAAAACGGACCCTTCTGATATTGGGACAAGTTTGGCCGGAATCCTCAACGACGGCAGCCGGGGAGCGAATGATGCAATTGATCCATAGTTTTCAAGAAGCGAACTATTCTATCTCTTTTGCTTCTTCTGCCTCCCAAACCGATCATTCTGAAGATCTGAGCGCCTTAGGCATCAATTCGATCAGGATCCGAATAAATGACTCAGATTTTGATGTGATGATCCGGGAACTTGAACCCGACATTGTCATGTTTGACAGGTTTATGGTAGAAGAGCAGTTTGGTTGGCGGGTAGCAGAACATTCTCCAGGATCCCTGCGAATTTTAAATACAGAAGACCTCCATTCCTTGAGAAAGGCCAGGAGGGAAGCTGTGGAGGCTAAAAAAGAGTGCACACAATCCTACTGGCTTGAACAACCTGATACGCTGCGGGAATTAGCCAGCATCCTGCGATGCGACCTTTCTTTGTTGATCTCAGAGACTGAATTGAAATGGATGGAAAATACGGGTATAATTTCAGCTAATATGCTATTCTACCTTCCATTTATGTTAAAGATCATAAATAATTATAATACAGAAAGTTATATTGATTTTGAACAGCGTAGTGATTTCATATTTGCCGGTCATGGCAAACACCGTCCAAATGACGATGCAGTACATTATTTAAAAGCACAAATATGGCCCTTGATCCGTCAAAAGATACCTGACGTACAGCTCACAGTGTATGGGGATGGATATTCTTCCAGAACGCAAAACTTGCACGATCCTAATTCCGGCTTTTTCATGAAGGGATGGATAGAAAATTTACAGGATGTGATGGCAAAGGCAAGGATCAATCTCGCCCCGCTCCGATTCGGAGCAGGTTTAAAGGGAAAAGTGGTGACCGCCATGGCAGCCGGTACGCCGAGTGTAATGACATCTGTAGCTGCAGAAGGGATCTTGTCCTCAAAGAGTTTCATCAATTGTATTGCCGATGAACCGGCCGAATTTGCTAGCAAAGCCCTGGATCTTTACGTTGATAAACCGGCCTGGGAAGCAGCGCAATCTGCCTATAAGGATCGCCACAACACCTTATTTGACAGGGAAAAGCACCACAGCAGGCTTCATGAGCGAATAGAGGAGTTGTTCGTTAGTGTTGAAAGCCATCGGGCAGGCAATATTCTAGGCCGAATGTTACATCATCAAAGCCTGAACAGTCAGAAATACATGGCACGGTGGATTGAAGCGAAAAACAAATTGGAAAAGAGTAGGGTAGCACCATGAGGTGATTTAGCCGAAGTGACTTATCTTTAAAAATCTAAAGAAACTGCCGATATGGAATGGAAAACTGCGAAAGAATTCACGGATATCACTTATAAGAAATGTGATGGCGTGGCCCGTATAGCCTTTAACAGGCCCGAGGTTCGAAATGCCTTCAGACCAAAAACGACATCGGAGTTATACGAGGCGTTTTATGATGCACAGGAAGACACTTCTATAGGAGTTGTTATCCTTACAGGGGAAGGCCCTTCTCCAAAGGATGGCGTTTATTCTTTTTGCAGCGGAGGGGACCAAAAATCCAGGGGCCACAAAGGCTATGTTGGAGAAGATGGGTATCACCGACTGAATATTCTTGAAGTACAACGACTCATTCGCTTTATGCCTAAGGTGGTAATTGCCGTAATACCGGGCTGGGCCGTAGGTGGCGGACACAGTCTGCATGTGATATGCGATCTTTCGCTGGCGAGCAAAGAACACGCTCTTTTTAAGCAAACAGATGCCGATGTGACCAGTTTTGACGCCGGTTATGGCTCTGCCTACCTGGCAAAAATGGTAGGTCAGAAAAAAGCGCGGGAAATATTTTTCCTGGGCCGAACCTATACGGCTCAGGCCGCATATGAAATGGGCATGATTAACGCAGTGGTCCCTCATGAGGAACTCGAAGAAACAGCCTATGAATGGGCGCAGGAGATCCTGGCTAAATCGCCTACAGCGATCAAGATGCTGAAATTTGCCATGAACCTGACAGATGACGGTATGGTAGGCCAACAGGTATTTGCCGGAGAGACAACCCGACTTGCCTATATGACGGATGAAGCCAAGGAAGGACGTGATGCTTTCCTGGAAAAACGCAAACCGGATTTCGGTAAAGACAAGTGGATACCTTAGTGAACTCAAAAGGGTGGTAAACTAAAAAGAGTCCTGTCGAGAAGACGAGGACTCTTTTACGAGAACACTATATGAAAATGAAAAAATTAACTCCTTGTTTGTAATTATGAAGTAAACTTACGGGCATCCTTCCAACCCCCATAATTTTTGTTGTGAGTGCCTGCTCTTTTGTGGTGAAATAGCCCAAAAGTGTTATTTCGACCTCAAAATGAGGCATTTAAGGAATACAATCAATTATATTTTGTAGAAAAGAATTTATATCGAACTCCGGGGGTTCGGCTAAACCGGTACGTACAATAACCAGGTCTTTAGAGGGAATAATAAATACATACTGACCCTGGTAGCCATTAGCCGAATACAAGTCAGCAGGCACATCCGGATATTTCCCTTCGGCATTCAACCAAAAATGTGCACCATAGGTACCGTCAGATCCCTCAGTAGGAGTAGTGATATAGTCGATCCACTCCTCATTAAACAACCGTTCTCCGTTCCAGACACCCTTATTCAGGTAAAGAGCTCCAAACTTAGCCCAGTCGCGCGTATTGGCCCAGGCATAGGAAGAGCCGACAAAATTGCCGGCCAGGTCTGTTTCTATGAGCATACTATTCATCCCGATCTTATCGATAAGTGCAGCATAGGGAAAGTCCAGATATTCCTGGTAATTAGCAAATTGATCGTGCAATAAGCCGGAGAGTAAATTAGAAGTACCTGATGAATAATTCCAAAACTGTGTAGGATAACCAATAGCTTCCTTCTCCGCCTGCATCTCGCTCATGTCTGTTTCCATAAAGAGCATTCGGGTTACATCAGAGATCTTGGTGTAGTCTTCATCCCATTCTAAACTGCTTTGCATCCGCAATAAATGGTTATAGGTAATACGTGCGCGTCCATCTACCTGCCAGCCAGGAACAGGGGCCGGTGTTTCCACCTTCAGCTGGCCCTTATATTGCAGGATCCCATATAGTGTTGCCAGGATACTTTTTGTCATAGACCAGCCCAAAATCGGGGTTTCCTCCGAGAAGCCATCAGCATAGCGCTCTGTAAGGATCTCGTTTTTATAAAGGACCAGGACAGTTCTTGTTTTTTGCTCATCAGGCCTGGTAAAGGCACTATCCAGGGCAACCTCGAGTTTCGCATAGTCAACCCCCTCAAGGGTTTTCGTATCCGGATCCAAATTCCCAAAAGGGAAGGGCAGGTCATTTTCCAGGCGATTTCGGTTAGGCCTTAGATAGGGTTCTGGTTCATAATCCTCATTGATCAAGACACATCCCAATCCGTCTCTGCAAATAGCAGTGCGCTCCAGGAGTCCAAAAACGTCTGCCGATGCTTCCCGGTCCAGGACATCAATTTCGGCCTCAGCCATTTTTATTAAAGGCACATTCGTGTCCTGTTCTTCAAGGGATCCAACAGACCGATCTGCAACAAAGACGGCAGAAGCCATATACTTGGCCGTATATCCGGAAATGATATTAAGTTTGGAATACTGTGTTAGTATTAATACTGCAAGTGCAAGAAAAATCAGGGTGATAATGGAAATGACTTTTTTTTTCATTCCGTATGCTTCAGGTTTTTAGGTTTATATTTCTTCAGCTATCTTTAAGGAAACGAATATACGTATATGTATAAATTTGCCGTTGCCGCATTCTTTTTTCTCTTGTATGCCTGCGGTGAAAAGGACAGCCGTCCAATACAAGAATCGTATGCTATACATTGCGGCTCTTGTCATCTGCCGCCAAATATAGACGATCTCCCAAAGCAACTTTGGTCAGACCATGTACTTCCGGAAATGGCTTCACGAATGGGTATTTCTATTCCCGATTACGATCCCATGGCAGGATTGTCATATGAAGAACGCATATCAGTTCTAAGCTCCGGGATCTTTCCCAATCGACCAATAATAGATGAGGCCCTTTACAGATCTCTGGAAGCGTACATCCTGGACAATGCCCCTGATTCTTTAAAAACGATCTCAGATCCACCGCAGCTATTCTTAGATCACTATCGCCAGCACTCCATTATCTATCAGGAATCACCATCCCCCAGCTTCACATTTCTGAAAATCAGGGATGGAAAAATTGAAGTTGGTGATATCATGGGTGGATTCTTGACTTATGATATTGAGCTGCAATCCTGGAAAAAAAAGTATCAATTTGATAGTCCTGTGGTTGGCTATGTTCAAAAGGATTCTTTACGCTGGGCCCTGACAGTGGGAATACTAAACCCATCAGAACGTGCTCATGGCAGATTATATGAATTAGGGGATAAAAAACGCGAGATACTCCTGGATTCTTTGCACAGGCCTGTTCATTTAAATGTATCGGGAAATGTCGAGGAAATAGACTTTACAATTGCAGAATTCGGCCATTATACTGGAGGCCTCTCGTCACTAACTCGGGGCAAAGAAGGGATGAAAGAACAAACCATAATACAGACACCCGGAGCTTTACGTATACTTGATACTGACATTGATGGCGACCAGCATACGGAAAAACTTGTGCTTTTTGCTCAGGGAGACGAGCGCCTGGTAGCAATTAGGGATCTTGGCAAAGACAATGTTCAGATCGAAACGCTTCTCAGGTTTAGCCCGCTGTCCGGTGTCAGCTGGTTTGAAGTTGCAGATGTGGATGGTGATGGATTTCGGGACATTATCACTGCACATGGAGACAATGCAGACAAGACGTATGTTCAAAAACCCTATCATGGCATCCGAATTCACAAGAATGATGGAAATGGAAATTTTACGCAGATATATAATCACCCTTTGAATGGCGCAACACGAGTTGTGGCAACAGACTGGGATAGGGACGGCGATTATGATCTGGCAGTTGTGGCGTCATTTCCGGATTACTCCGAGGCAAGCCCCCGATCTTTTGTCTTTTTGGAGAATACACCCTCCGATAGCACGCAATGGACGGAAAGAACATTTGAAGGAGTAAACAGGGCGAGATGGTTTTTAATGGATTCCGGCGATCTTGATGATGACGGCGATCAGGATATTGTATTGGGCGTATTTAACTATCATATAACCCCTGTACCTAAAGAAATAGTACTGGAATGGGAAAATGAAGCCATCGGGCTCCTAATTTTAGAGAATACACTAATTGACGATCCAAACTGAACTGTACCCATACATAATAAGGGAAATGATCTGCTATGGCTGTGACTTAATAGGTAGCTATACGATACAGTTTGTGTAATTTAGTCGGTGAATGAAGCAACACATTTTGATATTTCTGCTCTTCCTGGGCCTTGCGGCCTGTGAATCGGAACTTGCCATTATTGATACCCCGATCATCTTTGACGAAAACAGGAAGTCCATGACCCTGGATTACCTGAAAGAAAGATATGAGCTCGATAGGGCTAGTATTGAGATCACTCCTAAAATGATCGTATTGCACTGGACGGTTTATGAAACCCTGGCAGAATCCTTTGCTGCCTTCGAAAAACCAAGCTTGCCCAATTGGAGGCCCGATATAGAAAACATTAGCGGACTAAATGTCTCTGCCCATTTCCTTGTCGACAGGGATGGGACCATATATAGATTGATGCCGGAAAACTACATGGCCAGGCATGTCATTGGTTTGAATCATTGCGCCATAGGTATTGAGAATGTGGGAGGTACTGAGAATGCACCACTTACCAAAGAACAATTGAAATCTAATATCCAACTGGTAATCTATTTGGCTAAGAAATATCCGATCGAATACCTCATAGGACATTATGAATATACCCGTTTTGAAGGCCATCCTTTATGGCTGGAAGTAGACGATGGCTATCGGACTGAAAAAACCGACCCCGGGCCTGATTTCATGAAAAATGTACGTGAGGCTACACGATCCTTTAACTTTAAACCCCTTCCTAATTCAGAAAACTAAAATGAGAAATTACCAATCAGTGCTTGCGTTTTTATTCATTTTTATGATGATCTCCTGTAAAGAGGCTCCTCCTGTCAGTGAGGTATCGGAGAATATAACCACCTCTTTGTATGAGACCTATGGCACCTATAAGGAACCGAGTCTGGACCGCAGGCGCATTAAGCATCATGAACTCCAGCCTTTGCTGCAGAAATTTGCAGCCAAAGATGGTTTTGATGTTACTCAGGTAGGCACTTCTATTGAAGGCCGCTCGCTGAACCTGGTAAGCCTGGGGGAGGGCGAAACAGATGTTTTCCTGTGGTCGCAAATGCACGGGAATGAACCGACAGCCACACAGGCGATCTTTGATATTCTGAACTTTTTTGACAGCGACGATTTTACAGAAGAAAAGAATGCCATTCTGAAAGAACTCAGAATTCACTTCCTGCCCATGCTGAATCCGGATGGGGCAGAAATATATCATCGCAGAAACAGGTTAGGCATAGATATCAACAGGGATGCACTCCGACTCCAATCGCCCGAAGGGCAAACGCTAAAAAAGGTTAGGGATAGTCTGGAAGCCGATTTTGGTTTTAATCTCCATGACCAAAGCACCTATTATAATGCCGAACGTACACCTAAACCCGCCACGATATCATACCTGGCACCAGCCTATAATTATGAAAAGGAGATCAACCCGGTTCGTGCAGATGCCATGCGAGTTATTGTATTTATGAATGACATTTTGCAGAAATATGCACCTGGGCAGGTAGGAAGATATGACGATGGTTTTGAGCCACGTGCTTTTGGCGATAATATTCAGAAATGGGGCACAAGTACGATCCTGATAGAATCAGGTGGCTTTGCTTCTGATCCGGAAAAACAAGAGATCCGAAAGCTAAATTATGTCTCCGTACTGTCTGCGATCTATACCATTGCCACGGGGAAATATAAAAACATTGATATTGCTGAATATGAAAAGATCCCACATAATGATCGAAAACTGGTTGACTTGAAATTAGAAGGTCTCACGTATGATTTACATGGCAATTCTTATACGATGGATGTCGCGGTCAACCAGCTTGAAGTAAATGAAGAAGGGAATAACGACTTCTGGTACAGTAGTAGGGTATACGATCTCGGAGATTTGTCTACTTTTTACGGTTATGAGACATTTAATGGCGAGGGATATAACATTATTCCGGGCAAAATATACCCGGAAGAACTCGCTGATGCATCGGCACTTGAAAACTTAGATACTGCTCAGCTGCTAAAGGATGGCTATTTATATCTACGAATGAAGGATATACCTGTAGAATGGGTATGTTCTTCCGTGCCGCTACATATAGTTTCACCTGCCAACGAAATTGAGGTCTTTGACCTTTGGGTGGGGGAGAACCCCAGTTTCTTCCTGGGCAAGGGAGATCAAATTACACATGTTGTGGTGAACGGCTTCCTGCTCGACCTTTCTGAAGAGATTTCCGGCTTTACCAATGCAATGATCTACCGATAAAAAAAGCGCCCCGATCTCTCGAGGCGCCGGCAAGAACAATTCCATTATTCGGTTACTCTAATTTTCTAGTATCCGAAGGATATGGTCATATGGGGTGCGTTCAACAGCAAGACTATTAGCATGGCAAATAAGCTCACTACAATTGTTGCAAAAACTGCAAGAACTAGACTTTTGAACCAGGCCTGGGTAGGGCCTATCGCACTATCACTGATTATTTGGTTTATAACATCCATGAGATCTTTCTTTTAAATTTAACATTAGGGACTGCATGTTAGGATGATATAAGCTCAATAGATATTCGGGGGTTTGTGTATATAACACCCCGGTAACCAAATACCCTACCTAGTCATTAATAAATCGTATGTGAGAGTGCGCTATTGGCAGCCGGCCATAAAACCGGTAGCATCAAAAGAAGTTTGGACAGCCCCTTCCTGATTGGAGGTAGCTACCTGGATCACCAGGTTATTTTCCCCACTTCCATCCCGCTTTGGACTGCAATACTCAAAGAGATAAAAACTATTTGCCCTTTCGGAGACACGCTGACTGATCTCATTAAAAGTCGCTTCCAATTCGGCTTCGTTCCCGGCAAAGGCACTAAATGTCTTCCCGATCTCTTCAAGGATGTTCGTGTCTATCTCAGACCCGAGTCCGATCGTAAAATAAGAGATATTCAGACTGGCATCATTAACGGCCGATAAGGCAGCGGCTTCAGAATATCTGCCCGCCTGATCGGTACCATCCGTGAACAATACAACGGAGGACGCACCGATAACTTCATCTTGCAGGCTTTGTTGCAGTAGTGCCTCAGAGATCTCTGTGGCTTTGATCACTGCACCATAAAGATCGGTAGAGGGATCATTGCTGATGTCGGGTGTTATCCCTTCTATAGCTTCGATCAGAGCGGCCTTGTCCGAACTTAACGGATTTAATTCATGTAAAATATCTTCCCCGTCAAACCAATAAATAGCCATTTTAAATGTATCAGAAGGTAATTGGGGCATCACGCTGTTGACAAATCCAATGCTGGCCGATTTTAACTCATTCAGACTATTTGCCAATACACTGTTACTCAAATCCAATACCAGTAGGGTAGAGTTGGAAAAAATTTGTGAATTAGGGGAGATCCGTGCAAAAGATTCGTTTGATGATATGGTATTAAAACAGTCATCGTTCCTGCCTTGCTCATATATTGTGAACTGTGATGCCGATAATCCGGCCACAGGATTTCCAAACTTATCCGATACTTTAAATAGGATGGACACCTTCCCTGGCAGGCTGGTGAATTGTTCCTGGATAGATAGTACCAGGTCGTCATCACCAAAGTTCAGACAATCGTCTACAGGCTGGCCGAGACCTAGTTCCCCATTGTTGATATTAAAAAAGACATCGTCGTCTGCATTTCCACACCCAATCCAAATAAAGGCGAGAAATAGGTAGGCAATAGGTTTTAGGAGCTTCTTCATTTTCATCAGGTTCTGGTTTACACAGGAGAACGGCGTTTTGTGCGCTTAAGTATGTTCCCTGTTGTTCTTTTTGAATTTCGTAGCTTACATCAAAAAGCAAGCCATATGTTCCATATTCGTTCGATCCTGAGTGGATTATTGCTCATATCAGCATCTTTTCTAGGCGCTCAAAATGAGGAGACTTTACAAAAACTTGGATACCCTGATGATGCACGTTTACTTATCATTCATGCAGACGACCTTGGTGTAACACATTCTGAAAACATGGCCAGTATTAAGGCTCTGGAAGGCAGCCCTGTTAATTCCGCCAGTATTATGGTGCCTTGTCCCTGGTTTCCTGAGATCGCAGCCTATGCACGTATCCATAAGAATGTAGATCTCGGACTTCATCTCACCTTAAATGCAGAATGGAAGTATTATAAATGGGGACCTGTTAGTAGCAAGGATTCCGTGGCATCCCTGGTCAATAGCGACGGATATTTCTATTCGCTCGTAGACAGTTTAAATATGTTTGCCAAAGGCGATCAAGTGGAAACAGAACTTCGCAACCAGGTACGTAAGGCGTATCAAGCGGGTATTGATGTGACGCATCTGGACGCCCATATGGGAGCCGCAGTGAGTACTCCTGAGAACGCGTTGGCCTATTTGAAGGTTGGCAAGGAATTTCAGCTACCGGTATTGTTGGATAAACGCATTCATGAGATCCCCTCTGAAGAAATAAAGTCCATGATTGACGGAAGCACACTTTTGATGGATGGTATTTATAGTGCCGGACCTGATGATTTCAAAGGGGGAATGGCGACATATTATGAAAAGATTTTCAGGGAATTGCCTGTTGGTATTTCAAGCCTGCTTATCCACCTGGCTTATGATGATGAAGAGATGCGGGCCGTGACCATTGATCACCCCAATTGGGGTGCAGCCTGGCGACAGGCCGATATGGATTTTTTCAGCAGTGAAGCTTGCAAACAGGTCCTGGAAGAGGAAGGTATTACTTTGGTAACCTGGAGGGAGATACGAGATAAAATAGTCAGGGCTAATTAAATAGGACATAGAAGCGATAACTAAATCTTAAAAGGAATAATATGAAAACAGTGTGTATCTTTTTACTAATATCCCTGAGTCTTCAGGCACAGGAGTGGACCCCACTATACAATGGGGAAAATCTGGATGGATGGGAGCATGTAGGCCCGGGTAATTTCATTATAGAGGATGGGATCTTAAAGAGCCAGGGCGGTATGGGGCTGCTTTGGTTTACGGGTCAGAAATTCAGCAACGTTACACTACGGGTCGTCTATAAAGGGGCCGATAAGAATAATGCCGGTGTCTTTATCCGAATCCCGGAAAAACCTACTGAAGCCTGGATGCCTGTTCATAAGGGGTACGAAGTACAGATAGACGACAGAGAGGATGAATGGCATAAAACAGGGGTTCTATATTCTTTGACAAAGGCCAAGGCCAGCCCTGGAAAACCCAAGGAATGGAACACGATGGAAATAAGCCTTAAGGGAGATCGGACGATTGTTCATGTCAACGATGTTTTAGTCACGGATTTTACAGAAGGCGACACGGTACCGAAGAAAACACTGGAATATGAACCCGACCGCGGACCCAGACCTGAGATCGGCTATATAGGTATTCAGAACCATGGAGATAAGGATGTTATTGAATTCAAAGAGGTCAGTTATAAAATAATTGAGGATAAGTAAGGGTGATTTAATTCACGACAAGACGTATGAAAAATGAATCAGACGTATTTGATGCCATTGTAATCGGCTCAGGCATATCCGGCGGTTGGGCCGCCAAAGAATTGTGTGAACAAGGTCTGAAAACCCTGGTTCTTGAAAGAGGCCGGCAGGTGGAGCACAACAAAGATTATCCTACTGCTAATATGCATCCCTGGGAATTTAAATACAGAGGAGGGATGAGCAGGGATTTTAATGAAAAAAATCCGCTTATCACGAGGGCGGCAGGGTTTGGGGCCGACACGGCTCATTTTTTTGTCGAAGACAAAGACCATCCCTATGTGCAGGAGAAACCCTTTGATTGGATAAGAGGCTATCAGGTAGGAGGCCGATCTATTATATGGGGCAGAGCCTGCCAGCGATGGAGTGAATATGAATTTAAGGCCCCTAACAAATACGGATACGGTATTGAGTGGCCCATTGGCTATAATGATATTGCCCCCTGGTATTCCCATGTAGAGAAATTTATTGGGGTTTGTGGAAATGAAGATGGGATCGAAGCCATGCCTGATGGCGAATTTTTGCCTCCTTTTGGCTTTAACTGCGTGGAACAACATATGCAGGACAAAATGAAGGAGCACTTTCCGGACCGGCACTTGGTGCATGCCCGCTGGGCACATTTGACCGAACCAAAGGAGATCCACCTGGAACAAGGCCGGGGAAAATGCCAGGCCAGAAATCTATGTATGCGGGGCTGTCCTTTTGGTGGATATTTTAGTTCGGTGTCTACTACTTTGCCCTGGGCTAAAAAAACAGGCAATCTTACACTCAGGCCTTTCTCTGTCGTGCATTCCATTATATATGATGAAAAAACCGGCAAGGCTTCAGGCGTAAAAGTGATCGATACCAATACAAAGGAGGAAATAATCTTTAAGGCTCGAATTATCTTTCTTAATGCCTCTGCGCTCAATTCTAACCTGATTTTGCTCAATTCCAGATCTGACCGTTTTCCGCATGGATTAGGTAATGATAATGGTCTGTTAGGAAAATATATCTGTTTTCATATTTATCGGGGCTCAGCCGATGGCAGAATGGAAGGATTTGACAATAAATATTTTTTTGGAAGGAATCCATCAGAACCCATTCTAGCTAATTTTCGCAATTTGAAAGAACTGGAGATGGACTTCAAAGGGGGCTACACAACATTCTGTGGCGCCTATAGAAATAGAAAAGGCAGTGTTGATGCCAATTCTGCTCAACTCGGTGCAGATTTTAAACATGCCTTGAGCGAACCCGGAGATTGGTATATATATATGTATATGCAGGGGGAGACAATCCCCAAGAAAGAGAATAGGGTATACCTCAGTAAAGATCAAACAGATCAGTGGGGCATTCCCTTATTGGTTACCGATGTTGACTATGATGAGAATGATGATAAAATGGTAGCCGACTTTATAGAACAGGCGGAAGACATGCTGGAAAAAATAGGGTGTACAGAAATTCTCTCCAGGGACAACAAACAGCCCCCCGGATTAGACATTCATGAAATGGGCGGAGTGAGAATGGGCAAAAACCCGAATGATTCACTCCTGAACGAATGGAACCAGATGCATCTCTGCAAGAATGTCTTTGTAACAGATGGCGCCTGCATGACCAGTACAGGAAATCAGAGTCCCTCAATCTTATATATGGCACTTACAGCCCGCGCGGCTACCTATGCGGCTGAAGAATTTAAAAAAGGCACATTATAATTAGTAATACGACTCATGGATAAGAAAATAGGTATTGGCCTCGTGGGCTCTCAATTCATTTCCTCCATACATGCAGAGGCCCTGCAAGGTGTTGCAGATGCTGAGATCCTTGCTGTCATGTCGCCCACCAAGGGAAATGCCGAAGCATTTGCCAAAAAGCATAATATCCCTCACAGTTTTACGGATCTGGATGCGATGCTGGCCATGGATTCCATAGATATGATCGTCATTGGTGCACCGAACAATACACATTGTGATATTTGCCTGAAAGCGGCGGCTGCGGGAAAACACATAGTGGTAGAAAAACCCTTGTGCATGAACTTGGCGGAAGCAGATCTGATGATCAATGCCTGCAAAAAAGCCAAGGTTAAATTAATGTATGCCGAAGAACTGTGTTTCACGCCAAAATATGTACGATTGAAAAGCTTGTTAGATGAAGGTGCTTTGGGGAAACCGATCTTGTTGAAACAATCGGAGAAGCACGACGGACCTCATGCGGATCATTTCTGGGATGTAGAGAGATCAGGGGGAGGGGTAACTATGGATATGGGTTGTCATGCCATTCAATTTTTCAGATGGTTAAATGGAAATAATCCCATAAAATCGGTGTATGCTCAAATGGCAACCAGTGTCCACACGGATAAAACAGAAGGTGACGATAATGCCATTATCATCCTTGAATTTGAAAATGGGGTTTTGGCCATGGCTGAGGAGAGCTGGACAAAATTAGGAGGTATGGACGACAGGGCTGAAATTCATGGAAGTGAGGGGGTAGCCTACGCAGATGTACTGCAGGGGAACTCCATTCAGACGTATAGCACAAAAGGGGTAGGCTACGCTGTTGAAAAGGCGGGGACTACCGTTGGTTGGAGTTATACCATGTATGAGGAAATTTGGAATTATGGCTTTCCACAGGAATTCGAGCATTTCGTAGACTGTGTTAAGAATGACAAAGAACCGCTGGTCACAGGAGAAGATGGCAGAGCTGTGCTGGAAGTGATATTTGCTGCCTACGAATCGGCAGGTACTGGTAAAAAGGTGTTGATGCCATTTCATACAGAAGTGGACAAGCCTTACAAGCTTTGGAAAAAAAGAAATGAAAAATAACTAGGCTCATGGATAGGAGGCAGGCTTTAAAATTAACATCGGTAGCTCTGGGCGGAAGCGTTATAGGGGCGGAGTTATTCCTGGCAGGCTGCAAAGGAAATACCACTGAAAGTGTTTTGTTCTCAGAAGAAGTGATAGCTCTTTTAGATGAAGTAGGCGAAACAATATTACCCGAAACAGAGGGGTCTCCAGGGGCAAAATCGGCTAATATCGGCTTGTTTATGAAAGACATGGTTACCGATTGTTATTCTGTAAAGGAGCAACCCATTTTCATGAAAGGGATCCATACCTTAAATAATACCGCTATCGATCAATTTTCCAGTGGATTTCTGGAGCTTTCTCCGGAAGAAAGACTCGGTTTGCTACTTGAATTTGATAAAGAGGCCCAAAGCAGAGATGATGACGAGACTCCTCATTTCTTCACGATGATGAAACAATTGACCATCCTCGGATATTTTACCTCTGAACCGGGTGCTACCCAGGCGCTGCGTTATAATCCAACCCCTGGTAAATTCATCGGATGTATCCCATATAAAAAGGGAGATAAGGCCTGGGCATAATGAAGATAATACCATGCTCAGACTATGATGATATGAGCCAGCTGGCTGCCAAGTCGGTAATTACTGAATTAAAACAAAACTCTGGTCAGTTGCTTTGTCCCGCTTCGGGAAACTCAGCAATTGGCGTATATAAAAAGCTAGCACAAGCCATTCACGTGGATCCTCAAAACTTCAGGGAGCTACGCATTCTCATGTTAGATGAATGGTACGGCTTACCATCTGAAGATCCCAGTTCCTGCAATGTCTTCTTACAAAAGCATCTGATCCAACCCTTATCCATTTCTGAAGAGCGATATTTTTCTTTCAAAAGCAATGCGCCTGATCCGGAAAAAGAATGCGATCGAATGGCCGAGACACTTAGCGAACAGGGGGCCATAGATATTTGCATTTTGGGTTTGGGAAAGAACGGTCATTTGGGCTTCAATGAACCTGCTACTAGCTTGTCACCCCATTGTCATGTGGCCACATTGAGTGAAGCCTCACAGAGACACGCCATGATCGCAGACATAGAACATCCGCCTGAATTTGGATTAACCCTGGGCATGGAAGACATCCTCCAATCGAAAAAAATCATCCTCCTATTAAGTGGGAATTCAAAACGAGAAGTTATTGAAAAATTGCTTTCAAAGAAGATAACCCCACAATTGCCCGCCTCCCTCTTATGGCGACATCCTAATACGGAGTGTTATCTTGATCTGGGTACCATATCAGAATAAGACAAATAGTGATTACTAATTATGAACAAGTGGTTGTTAAATAAAAAAAGCACGTCAGTTTTTTTGATATCTTGTAGAGACATTCGCAACCATTACATAACACCGGAATAACACCTAAAAATTTTAAACATGCCAACGTATGAATTAAAAGTCAATGGCGAAACACGCACCCTTCAAGTGAGTGCAGATATGCCTTTAATGTGGGCTTTGCGTGATCATTTAGACCTAGTGGGCACTAAGTATGGATGTGGGATAGCACAATGCGGTTCCTGCACCGTACATGTAGATGGAGCGGCAGTCCGTAGCTGCGTTCTCACCGTAGATCAGGCCCAGGGAAAAGAGATCACAACGATCGAGGGACTTTCAGAAGACGGTTCCCACCCGGTTCAAGTAGCCTGGAAGGAAATAGATGTGCCTCAATGTGGGTATTGCCAAGCAGGTCAGATCATGACTGCTACTGCCTTCCTGAACGACAATCCAAATCCTTCAGAAGAAGAGATTAAAAGCGCAATGCATGGCAATATTTGCCGCTGTGCATCTTACAACCGAATATTACGAGCGGTTTCTTTGGCTGCCGAGAACATGTCTTAATCTTAAAGCAGAATCATGGAAACAACAAATAAAACTTTGACATTCAGCCGCAGGGCATTTATGCGCACCAGTTCACTTGCTGGGGGCGGACTCCTGATCGGTTTCAATTTTGTAACCGCTTGTAAACCTAAAGCAGAGGCGCCTATAGACCTGGCAAATCTGAACTATAACGATTTTAATGCATTTATCAAGATCGCGGACAACGGGGCTGTGACCATCTTTTCTCCAAACCCGGAGATCGGTCAAGGCATTAAAACCTCTATGCCAATGATCATCGCCGAGGAACTCGATGTTTCCTGGGATATGGTGCATGTAGAACAAGGCGTCCTCGATACCGAAAATTATACCCGGCAAGTAGCCGGTGGAAGTCAATCCATTCGTCATGGATGGGATGCCCTGAGACAAACTGGGGCAACTGCCCGACAAATGCTTGTCAATGCAGCCGCGGCCAAATGGGGTGTGGATGCAGCAGAATGCAAAACTAGCGAAGGCGTGATAACCAATGCGGCCGGGGAAACACTTACCTATGGAGATGTCGTCAATGAAGCGGCCGCGATGGAAGTGCCTGAAGATGTCGCGTTGAAAAGTGTAAAAGATTATAAGATCATCGGAACAGATCGCAGCAATGTAGATATCGATGAGATCATTACAGGGAAGCCTCTCTTTGGCCTGGACTACAAAGCCGAAGGAATGTTGTATGCCTCTGTTATGAGACCTCCGGCATTCGGACAAAAGCTGGTTTCAGTTGATGATGCAGGCGCCCGCGCAATAACAGGTGTAACCGATGTTGTACAATTCGGGAATAAGGTGGCCGTTCTGGCTAGCGATACCTGGACAGCCATGAAGGCAAAAGAACAATTGCGACCGGTCTGGGAGGCTGAATCAGCAGCAGAAAGCACAGCAGAGCATGATAAGATCCTTATGGGATTGCTGGATGGAAATGAATTCAACACATTGCGGACTGATGGGGATGTTAAAAAAGCCTTTGCCCAATGTGATCAGATCCTGGAGCGAACCTATGAATCGCCTTTCCTCCCACACAATTGCCTGGAGCCCATGAATTTCTATGCCAATGTCTCAGCCGAGAAGATCCATTTGGTCGGACCGATACAGACACCGGAATGGACAGCGAATCGAGTTGCGGAATTGCTGGAGCGAGATGTCGCCGACATCCGTTTGGAAATGACACGACAGGGAGGAGGATTCGGCAGACGACTCTATGGCGATTTTGCCCTAGAAGCCGCAGAGATCTCAAACCTGGCACAGAAACCGGTTCAGGTTGTGTTTAGCCGGGAAGATGACATGGCTGATGGTATATATCGACCAGCCTTGAAGTATCGAATAAAAGCCGGCGTAAAGGACGGAAAAGTTATTGCATACCATCTGAAGGAAGCAGCGATCAATTCCAATATGTACGGTTTGATCCCAAACTTTTTTCCAGCTGGCGCGATTGAAAACTACCAGGTGGATGTGGCCAAATACGATAGCAATATCACCACTGGTGCCTGGCGTGCACCCTATACCAATTTCCTTGCCTTTGCCGAACAGGGGTTTTTCGATGAACTCGCTGAGTTGATGGAAGTAGACCGTGTGCAATTGCGACTAGACATGTTGCAAAACGTAAAAGGCACAGAGGATGAACGGATCCAGTACTCTCCGGAGCGAATGGAGAAGGTCATACAGGCAGCCGTTGAAAAATCCGGCTGGGGGTCACAACCGGAAGGAACATACCAGGGATTCGTGAATTATTACTGCCATAACAGTCATGTGGCCGAAGTTGCCGATGTGGTTATTGAAGATGGCATCCCGGTAGTGAAAAAAGTTACCTGTGTCGTAGACTGTGGTATTGTCATCAATCCACTAGGGGCCAAGAACCAGGCTGAAGGTGGCGTGATCGATGGCATTGGTCATTCAATGTACGGCGATTTTAGCTTTGAGAATGGTAAGCCTACAGCAACTAATTTTGACAAGTATCGATTGATCCGGATGAGGGAAGCACCTCAGGTTGAAGTGCATTTTATGGAAAATGAACACTCACCAACCGGATTGGGTGAACCCACACTTCCTCCAGCAGGAGGGGCTGTAGCTAATGCGTTAAAAGCCGCTACGGGTAATAGATTGTATAATCAGCCTTTCTCTAAATACCCGGAGAAATTAAAGGCACCGGATAAAGAAATCCTGGGATAATATGAAGATTAAATGTTTTGGAATGGCGGGGGATATTGTAGGGAGTCCTACCATATCCCTTCCCGCTTCAGAGATGGCTGGCATCAATAATGTTGCCGCTTTAAAAGCCTATTTATATAAGCACTATCCAAAATTGGGAGAGCTCAGTTCTATGGCGATTGCCGTGAACAAATCATATGCAAATGAAGATACATCCTTGGATCCCATGGATGAAATTGCCCTAATTCCACCAGTTAGTGGGGGATAAGAATAAATTATATGCTGATAGATAATCACGGTCGTACTATAAATTATTTGCGCCTTGCAGTTACAGACCGCTGTAACTTAAGGTGCGCCTATTGTATGCCTGAGCACGGCGCTTTATTTGCCAAAAGAGATACACTTTTATCCCTGGATGAACTAAAGCGTATAAGCTCCATAATGGTCAATATGGGTATTTCGAAGATCCGTATCACCGGTGGAGAACCCTTTGTGCGAAAAGATATTATGTCACTTTTAGCACATTTAAGTGAGCTGAAAGGTCTGGAGGATATATCAATTACCACAAATGCGACCGGGATTGGTCCTCATATTGAAGATCTGAAGCGATATGGGATCAAAAATATTAATGTGAGTTTGGATGCCATAAAGCCGGAAACCTTTAAGAAGATCACTAAAAGAGATACATTTCAATATGTGTATGACAACCTGGTCCATCTGATCACAGAAGGCTTTAATACGCGGATCAATTTTGTCGTACTGGAGGATCAGAACATTGAGGACATTTATGCCTTGATGGAACTACAAGAGCGCTACCCGATAGGCGTTCGGTTTCTTGAAGAAATGCCCTTTAACGGTACAGATCGAAATTTCAATACCCTTCAATGGGATTACAAAAGAATTCTTGGGCATA
Organism: uncultured Eudoraea sp.; assembly: GCA_947258555.1. Classification (GTDB taxonomy): domain Bacteria; phylum Bacteroidota; class Bacteroidia; order Flavobacteriales; family Flavobacteriaceae; genus HDS-28. The sequence continues at coordinate 40,168 of CAMYJF010000006.1, forward strand.
TCCAAAAGAGATATCCCGATTTCACGAAGATTGAAGCTCCGGCTACATCTACGTCTATAAACTATCAGATCCCTGGTCACAAAGGTACGTTCGGACTTATCCCTTCCTTTAGCAGGACCTTTTGTGGAAGTTGCAACAGGATTAGAATAACAGCTACGGGGGATGTCATCACCTGTTTATATGGGAAACCCAAAGCGAATATTAAGCAATTGCTTGTAGAGAACAGATCGGATGAGGCAGTGCGAAGCATGATCAAAGATGTGCTCGGGAAACGTGCAAAGACTGGCTTTGAGGCACAGCAACAGGATGATTTGGCATTCAATCGTTCAATGACGGCCATAGGCGGATAATCTGAAAGGCAGGAAAGATGAGTGAACAAAAAGCCATTTATGGGTTACTATTGACCGGAGGGAAAAGCAGCCGGATGGGAAGCGACAAAAGCTTGCTGGAATACCATGGAATGCCCCACTACGCCTATTTATATAAATTATTGGATTCGGTTTGCGAACGCACTTTCCTGAGTCTTAGACAAGATCAACTCGACCTTGCAGAGGGCAGGGAATATATACTTGATAGAGATAAGTTCCGGGGGCCTTTTAATGGAATGCTCAGCGCACATCAGAAATTTCCTGAAGTCTCCTGGTTAGTATTAGCATGCGACTTACCGCTTATGGATAAGGCCAGTTTACAATTGATGATCGAGAATCACAAGCAGGGCAATTTTGCAACAGCCCTCGCAACTCACAAGACCGGATTACCTGAGCCTCTAGCAGCCATATGGACTGCGGAAGCATTAATGGAGGCCACTACCTATTTACCTCAAAGTGAAAGCAGTTGTCCACGTAAATTTCTATTACAACACCAAATAAAATTGCTTCACCCTGAGCATGATGATGTCTTGATAAACGCTAATGATAAAGAGGAGTTTTTACATAGCCTGAAAAAAGTAAAAAGTACATGAATCCGAGGTATGCAAAACAAGTGAAGTTAAAAGGCTTCGGAGAGGAGGGGCAAGCAAAGCTCCAGCATTCCAGGATACTCATCGTAGGAATGGGTGGTTTAGGAATCCCTGCAGCGACTTATTTAAATTCGATGGGGGTTGGGACCCTCGGGCTTGTTGACGGGGATCTGGTTGAAGAATCTAACTTACATAGACAGGTGTTGTTTGAACCTACAGATATAAACAAATCCAAAGTGGCCTGTGTGGCCAAAAAGCTTCGACAGCAGAATCCGGACACTAAAATACTGGAATACCCGGAACACCTGACCCTTGAGAATGGATTGGATATTGCATCTTCTTTCGACTTGATACTAGATGCTACAGATACTTTTGGGAGTCGGTATTTGATCAATGATCTGAGTGTGATCCTGGGAATTCCTTTTATCTATGGAGCACTTCATGGCTTTGAGGGACAACTATCCGTCTTTAATTACCAAAATGGCCCTACCTATCGCTGTCTCTTTCCAGAGCCACCGGATCCTGGAAGTATTCCTTCCTGTGATGAATTTGGTATTCTTGGTGTGCTACCGGGTATTGTGGGTACGATGCAGGCATTGGAAGCCGTAAAAATAGCTTGTTTATTAGGTGAAGTAACATCAGGTAAACTATTATTATACAATGGGTTATATTCTATAATGGAATCTGTTGCACTTCCGGATCGAAAAGAGGAATCTGAGGTAAAAGAACTTCAGGAGACTTACGGAATTTTCTGCCCGGTTTCGGATTGTATACCGGCTTCAGAACTGCATGAACTGGTAAATCGAGGGGCTGCTATTTCCCTTATTGACGTGAGATCTCAGGAAGAATTTACTATAAGCTCCCTTCCTGGTGCTATTAATATCCCGATCGAACAGTTAGAACATACATTTTCAAATAACAGTACAGCAGATCCCACCTATCTTATTTGCCGCTCCGGCATGCGGAGTCAGCTTGCTCATCGCCTTATCAAAGAAAAAACAGGGGCTGCTATTCCTTTCGTCAGAGGCGGCATGAATGAATATGAGACCCTATGCTCTTAGAGAATCTCGAATTCTTATGGGTAGTGCTCGCCTTCTTTGCTATTGCTGCCTTCTATTCTTCCGTAGGTTTTGGGGGGGGCTCCAGTTATTTAGCCATCCTGGCATTGGTCTTTGTTAGTTTCTACGAAATAAGAAGCACTGCACTTTTATGCAATCTTGTTGTCGTGTCTTCCAGTTGTTGGATGTACTTGAAAAAAGGCCATCTAAATTCTAAGAAATTCCTGCCTTTTGTACTCATGAGTATTCCTTTTGCCTTCCTTGGCGCTTTGTTTACACTTGAGGAATCTGTCTTCTTTATACTCCTGGGAGTCACACTTATCATTTCAAGTATCGCATTGGTCATACAATCTTATACGTTGGGACGATTGACGTCGCGACCAACTAATTTCCCTACTTGGGTCAGCTATATTATTGGGAGTGTTATAGGGTTTCTTTCGGGCCTGGTAGGTATTGGAGGGGGGATCTTCCTCTCACCCTTGTTAAATCATATGCGCTGGGATCTTCCTATTAAGATTGCGGCCCTGGCAAGTTTTTTTATTTTGGCCAACTCCATTTCCGGAATTACGGGATTAGTTGTAAGTGGAACTTTTGATGTACCTTGGGATAAGGCAGGGTTCCTTTTCGTTGCTGTCCTGCTAGGTGGACAATTAGGAGTCAGATTCAGTTTGAAAAAATTCAATGCCAATAGCATTCGCCTGCTAACTGCCGTTTTGGTTTTTTTAGTGGGGATTCGCATCTTAGTGAATAACGGATTTAATATTTCAGTTTTTTCATGATCTCATTTGGTGACGCATATGTTGAAGTGCTGAAGCACGCTCAGGAGTATGGGATAGAATCCTGTAAACTTGCTGATGCTTTCGGCCGGATCCTCGCAGAAGATGTAAGTGCCGACAGGGACCTTCCCCCCTATAACCGATCCACCAGAGATGGCATTGCCATAGCCTTTGATGCCTATGAAAGCGGACGGCGGTCCTTCGAGATCGAGGCCGTAGTTGCCGCCGGAGTACCTACACATAGCCTTAGTAAACCTTCTTTTTGTGTTGAGATCATGACAGGTGGTGTAATTCCTTATGAGACAGACACCGTAGTCATGTATGAGCACTTAGAGATCGAAAAAGGGATCGCTGAGATCAAACAAGCTCCAAAACTGGGCCAGAATATTCACAGCAGGGGAAGTGACGCGGCTAAGGGACAAGTACTTATTGAAAAGAATACCCGGATCACTGCTGCAGAAATAGGGATATTAGCTGCAGTAGGATACGACCAGGTTCCGGTTAAGAGGAATCCAAAGATCGCGGTTATATCGACAGGTAATGAATTAGTGGCCATCGATGAGGCGCCAAAAAAGCATCAGATTCGCAGATCAAATGCGCCCACCATCGTATCTGCCCTGGAAATGATGCAAATCCATCCGTTGAGTTTCCATATTCGGGACGACAAGGATCTGTTGCGCCAAAAATTATCGTATGTGATACAGGAAATGGATGTAGTGATCTTGAGTGGCGGCATTTCAAAAGGCAAGTTCGATTTTTTGCCTCAGGTGCTTGTAGAATTAGGCACGGATCTACTAATTCATCGCGTCAGGCAGCGCCCTGGAAAACCTTTTCTGTTTGGGAAGGATACTGCGAACAACACCTTGATATTTGGGTATCCGGGTAATCCGGTGTCTACATTCGTCAGTCACCATATTTATTTTAATGCCTGGTTTCAACGCAGTTTGGGACTCGCCAAAAAGGATGTCAAGGTACAGCTCGACACAGAAGTTAAAGGGGTAGAGGGGATGACACAATTAATTCCGGTATCAACCGAAATAAAGAAAAACAAACTTATGGCGACACCAGTGCCTCAAAATGGATCAGGAGACTTCATAAGTTTGGTAAATGCTGATGGAATTGTGATCATTGATGAACATAATGGCACCTATGCTAAAGGGCAACTGGCTCCATTTATTAAGACACGATAAATGACGCATGAATTAAAAGATATTATCCGGGAATACCAGGCGTATATAAACTCTGGAAAGGCTGTCCTGGCAAGTGTCTGTGCACTTGATGGGTCTTCCTACAGGCGACCCGGCGTACGAATGCTCCTGTTAGACAATGGAACTATGATCGGGGCAGTGAGTGGTGGGTGTGTTGAAAAAGAGATCCAGCGTCAGGCAGAAATGGTATTTAAATCCGGCGTCCCCAGGATGATGATCTATGACGGGAGATATAGATTGGGATGTGAAGGAGTGCTATATATTCTTATAGAACCTTTTGCCCCTGATCAACAGTTGATCGACGCCTTCTGGCAGCATATTGAACAGCGCAAGCCTTTGAAACTTATATCCCAGTATACACGAGAACAAAAGGAAGATCAGCAACTAGGATCCTTCTTTGTCTTCGATGACAAAATAATTCCACTTCGAAAAGAACTAGTAAGATCCGAGGCACTTGAAGAATTTGAACAGGAGTTAGCCCCGTGTTTTCGCTTGCTTATCATCGGTGGTGAGCACGATACAGTAAGTCTATGCCGGCAAGCATCGAACTTAGGGTGGGAAGTACATATAGTTACACATCCCACAGATGAGAAATCGATCCAAAGCTTTAAAGGGGCAACAGAATTCTCAAAAATAACAGCAGAAGAATTTGGGACCCTTGATATCGACAGGGAAACAGCGGTGATGCTCATGACACATAGTTATGCTAAAGACCTGCAATTTTTGATCGCCCTTAAAGATCAGCCAATGACGTATCTGGGCATATTGGGCCCTTCAGCCAGACGTGAAGAATTACTGCATGAATTCCTGGAACATTGTCCGGATGTTGAGGAATCGTTCTTAGATGGTATCCACGGTCCTGCGGGTTTAAATATTGGCGCAGAAACTGCACAGGAAATAGGCATCTCCATACTTAGCGAGATCCTGAGCGTGATAAGAGGGCAGGACGTAGTACCCTTAAAAGACAAGGAAGGCCGTATACACACCTCATGAAACCAACTATTAAAGGCTTGATTTTAGCTGCCGGAGCTTCCAGTCGTATGGGAAGACCTAAACAATTGCTCCCCTGGGGAGAATCAACCTTGATCGAACATTGTATCTCAGTAGCGAATGCATCAAAGCTGGATTCTTTACTGGTAGTTCTGGGATCCGATGCAACGGCGATCCGTAACTCTTTACAAGTTTTGGATGTAGATATTGTCGTCAATGAAGAATGGGCCAAAGGCATGGCCTCAACTATTAAAATCGGAGTTGATCGGTTGACTTCAGGAGATACGCCAGATGGTATCCTAATTATGCTCGCCGATCAACCTTTTATCAGTTCGGACGATCTTGACGCGCTGATCGAAGCATTTGAATCCAGAGACAGTGTTATTGCTTCCAATTATAAAGATCGTTTAGGCGTACCCGCACTATTTGGTGCCTCACATTTTGACCTGCTGACAAAACTTACCGGAGATAAAGGAGCAGGATCTATTCTCAATACCATGAAAGATTCAATAAGAACACTACCAATAGCTATTGATCTGACAGATATTGATACTATGGAGGCCTACTCGGCATTAAGGCCAAATACGAAAGGCTAATACTTCGCTTAAATAAATCTTTTTGGCTACTTTCACAGCTTTAATTTTTACGCAATGCGATCACTATTAGTTGCTTCCCTATTAGGCCTGTTGATACATTTTGATGTATCCTCACAAGAAATGAGTTTTGAAGAGTATAATCCTGAATCCACACTTGTGGTTCCGGGCAATGAGATCAATAAAGCTAAATTTCCATTTATTGATATACACAGCCATCAATTCCGAATGCCGGAAATGGATCTGAGTACCTTGATCTCGGACATGGATAAATTAAACATGGCCGTTATGGTCAATTTAAGCGGACGTTCCGGAGAGAATCTAATAAATGCCCTTGCCAATGTCAACGAGAATTATCCAAACAGATTTGTCGTCTTTGCCAATGTCAATTTTGAGGGTGTAGGTAGTCCGGATTGGAGCAAGAATGCCGTAGATCAATTAAGGGAAGATGTGAAGAACGGTGCGCGCGGACTCAAAATTTACAAAAGCCTTGGTCTGCGAAATACAGACGTTGATGGGAATAGAATTGCGGTGGATGATGCCAGGCTGGATCCCATTTGGCAGCTATGTTGCGAATTAGGAATTCCTGTAATAATTCATTCAGCCGATCCCAAATCTTTCTGGGATCCGATGGATAGCAAGAATGAGCGCTGGCTGGAGCTGAAAACCCGACCCAGACGGAAACGATCAGCAACGAATCCGGTACCTTGGGAGCAGATCATACAGGAACAGCATAATATGTTCAAGAAGCATCCGAACACTAATTTTATCAACGCCCATATGGGCTGGTATGCTAATAATTTAGGGAAACTTGGTCAACTCATGGAAGAAATGCCCAACATGTATGTAGGTATTGGCGCTGTGATCGCTGAATTGGGCCGTCAACCCAGAAATGCGCGGCAATTCTTTGAGACATACCAGGATCGGATTTTATTCGGTAAAGATAGCTGGCAGCCTTCCGAATTTCCAACCTATTTCAGGGTGCTTGAATCCGATGACGAATACTTTCCCTATTATAAAAAATACCATGCCTTCTGGTCGATGTACGGACTAAACCTGCCGGATGAGATCCTAAAAAAGGTGTATTATAAAAATGCCATGCGCTTGCTGCCGGGCCTGGATACCAGTTTGTTTACCAAAGAATAATACTGAGAAGCTCCTTCTAAGGATTTCGGATAGAAGAACTTGGGGGCGACTGCCAGAGGACATTGACGATCATCCATTTGCCTTCCAATTTCATCAGGGAAATATAGTCGATCCCCCAAATGGCATTCACTTTAGCTACAGCGGTCTTATCGGATACTTCAAAAACCTCGACTCCTTTTGGGGTTTTCTCATCGGCCATGCTGCCATCGGCATTCCAACGCTTGGCAAGTGAGATCAGATCACCGAAGGGCATTTCTAGTTGCTCTGAATACATTTCCTTTTCCTTATTCCAGTAAAAACCGGTTTTACGCAGGCTTTTGTGAACACTTCTATAGGCAAGTGTGGTATCTGCTTTGTAGAAAGCATGTATGTAATCAAAACAGGCTTCTTCTACTGCTGTTACTTCTTCTGTTGGATCTTGTGCCAGGAGGCCGCTCCATGCGAATACGCATATGAGCATTAGGATGGGTGATTTCATTTGTATGGATTTGTTTACTCGGTCTATAAATGTACATAATTAATTTTCCATTTGGGCCTAAATAATACTGGCCTTTTTACTACCTTCTCCTTCAAATCAACACTTATGAAACGTCTCTCAACATTCTTATTTGCGCTACTGGCACTTGCGCTGATACAACAACCGCTTTCCGCCCAGGAAGATATATTTGAAAAGCTCGATAAGATCGCTATCTACGAGGAAAAGATCATGATGCCCATGCGGGATGGGATCCGCTTGGCTACAGATATATACCGACCTAAAACAGAAGAAAATGTCCCTATTATTTTTTCCAGGACCCCGTATAATTTCAATTCCTGGGGCGATGGGGAAAAGAGGACACGTACGGCACAACGTGCGTATGAGGCAGTCAAGAGAGGCTATGCCTATGTAGTACAGAATGAGCGGGGACGTTATTACTCAGAGGGTGAATGGGATATTCTTGGTACACCTTTAACCGATGGCTATGACGCATTTAGTTGGATGGCAGACCAAAGCTGGTCTAATGGAAAGATCGGAACCTTAGGCTGTTCTTCTACTGCAGAATGGCAAATGGCCGTAGCTGCCCTGGATCATCCTTCTCATGCCGCCATGGTGCCTCAGGGATATGGAGCCGGTGTAGGTCGCGTTGGAGATTATTTCGAGCAGGGAAACTGGTATAGGGGAGGCGCAGAACAAATGCTATTCATTGCCTGGTTATATGGGGTAGAGCACGATAAATTCAAACCCAGGATCCCGGCAGGAGCTACACAGGAAGATCTGATCCGCATCTCCCGCTTTTATGACCTGGCACCGGAAAATCCGCGCGTCGACATGTCCGAAGCCCTTGCGCATTTACCCATTCAGGATATCCTTCAAAACATTCATGGAAAGCGCGAAGTATTTGACAAAATGGTTAGGCGCGATCCTAACCACCAGGAATGGTATGAAGGGGGTTTGTATCATGACAATATGGATTTTGGCGTGCCCAGTTTTTGGTTTGCTTCCTGGTATGATGTATCCATCAGCCCGAATCTCGCTTTATTCAATCATGTGAGGAATAATGCAAAAGATCCGGAGGTTAGGGATAATCAATATCTGGTCATAGCACCCACACTCCACTGCAGGTATACACGTGCCACAGAGAATACTATTGTGGGAGAACGCAGTGTAGGCGATGCCCGTTTGAATTATGATGAACAGATCTATGCCTGGTTCGATCTGTGGTTAAAAGGAGCTACTAATGACTTTGCGTCCAATACACCACGGGTGCAATATTTTACCATGGGATCCAATAAATGGAATAATGCCGAAACCTGGCCTCCGGAGAAGGCTCAAAACACACGGTTTTATCTCAATTCCGCTGGCAATGCCAATAGCTTATATGGTGATGGTAAATTGAGCACCACTGCGCCAGGCGATTCTCCGCCGGATTCATTTGTATACGACCCGATGAACCCGGTACCTTCCTATGGAGGTAATGTGTGTTGTACCGGAAATGCCGTCCAGGGCGGTGCCTTTGATCAGCAAGAAATGGAAACCCGCCAGGATATTTTGGTCTATACCTCAGATCCTTTGGAAGAAGGAGTGGAAGTCAGCGGCTTTATCGATGCGACATTGTATCTCTCTTCTGATGTAAAAGATACAGACCTCACGATCAAATTAGTTGATGTCTATCCGGATGGCAGGGCATACAATTTAGATGAGACCATTCAACGTGTACGCTATCGCGAGGGATATGAGAAAGAAGTCTTTATGGAAGAAGGGAATGTCTATGAAGTCAAAATGACACCTATGTCTACCAGTAATTTCTTTAAAAAAGGACACCGGATACGGATCGAAGTTTCCAGCAGTAACTTTCCTCGCTTCGCCCGCAACCTGAATACAGGAGGAAAGAATTATAATGAGAAAGATGGGGTGGTCGCACATAATAGCATCCATCATAACAGTAGTCATAAATCGTTTATCGATATCCCTATCGTCAGAAATAGAAAGGCTTCTAAATAAAGGCAACAAATGAAATTCTTTTCTTCAAAAAGCATGAATCAGCATAAGGTATTCGCTTTATTCGTGCTAACAGCAGTAGCTGTCCAAGGTCAGTATTCGGCCTATGAATGGGAGGAAAGGGATGAATGGATGGACGTAGCCAGGATACTGGAACTGGCCGGTGTGGAGAATGGGCAAACAGTTGCAGATATCGGGTGTCATGAAGGTTATATGAGCATGTACCTGGCTAAAGCAGTAGGCCCTGCAGGACAGGTGTTGGCCGAAGATGTAAGCAAGTATCGACTGGGGCGTTTGGAAGATCATGCCAAAGAGCGGGAGTTGGAGAACATCAGGACTATACTTGGTGCGGAAGCAGATCCGAAGTTGCCGGCTAATCAGGTTGACATCGTTTTTGTGATAGATGCCTATCATGAAATGAAAGAACCGGAGACCATGCTCAGGCATTTTCGCAATTCCCTGAAAGAAGGAGGGAAGATCCTTATCCTGGAAAAGCTAAAATCGGAAGTCCGCAATAAATCCAGAAAAGCACAAACCAATGCCCATAGCCTGGGTCCGGATATTGTCCGAAAAGAATTAGTGACTGCGGGATTTAAGATCCTAAAAGAGGTACGCGATCTGGGAGAATGGGAAAATAATCCCAAAAAGCAGATCTGGTGTTTGGTAGCCGTTTATGAAAGCGACGGTCCTTGAAAAATCTAGTACTATGAGAGATAGTATGCTGTTTATAGGAAGTGCATATCCCGGGATCTCATCTAAGATTATAATGGGATGCATACTTCTTTGTGAACTGCTGTTGCTTTCATCCGTTTATTCACAACCCAATTTTCAGCGTCAACGGGAACGCATGGTATTGATCCAGCTAAAAAGTCGGGATATATATCACCATGCTACGCTCGAAGCTATGGGCAAAGTACCTCGCCATAAATTTGTGCCGGAGGATATTCAAGGGTATGCCTATGCAGACCACGCTTTGTCTATTGGTCAAGGGCAAACCATCTCCCAACCCTATATCGTTGCATTCATGACGCAGTCTATCAGACCTAAAAAGGATCACAAAGTATTGGAGATAGGCACAGGTTCCGGCTACCAGGCAGCTGTATTGGCAGAAATTGTAGACTCGGTCTATACTATTGAGATCGTTGATGTGCTCGCCAGGGAAGCAGAGAATAGATTAAAGAACATGCAATATGGTAATGTAAAGGTGCGAAGTGGTGATGGCTATCACGGTTGGCCGGAAGCAGCGCCCTTTGATGCCATAGTTGTCACCGCTGGGGCAGAGGAGATCCCAATGGCCCTATTTGATCAGTTAAAGGAGGGCGGTAAGATGGTCATGCCTTTAGGTCCCCATGGCGGGATCAGGCAATTAGTGCGTATCACCAAAAAGAAAGGGGAGATCAGGATCGAGGAGTTAATGGCTGTGCGCTTTGTACCATTTACGCGCAATAAAAATTAAGCACAAAAAAACCCTGAAGTTGGTCTTCAGGGATGGTCATTCACGGAGATTTATACCCGGTTGCAGTAGAGCGTTTAATAAACGTAATGTCTTACTTCTGTCCATCGTATGCGTTTGCTTTCTTTAAAGTTAGTGAAGTATGCAAAGCGTCTCGATTCTGTCGGTGATTGATTGCTGATGCGTTTCATGATATTCGTTTTTTGATTGTTTTATATTTTGTTTTTCTAACGTTTCTTACTTGACTACACTTATATAGACGGAACAAATTTCATTATGTTACAGTACTATGTATAAAATAGTACCATTTTATACAAATTTTAACATATTTGGGATCAGCCGGGTAGGGGACTAGCCCTTTATCACACTGGGTTTATGCTGGATAAGGGCTTGTTTTGTTAAAAATTATACAAAGTTGAATAGGGCTTTAATCCCTAAGGAAGTCATTTTACCGATTTATTGGAAATAACTGCTGAAAAGATGAGCAAAATTCACTAATTTGTAAGGATACAAACTGCTAACTAATCCTTACAAAACCTTACAAAATATAGCTATTATGAAAGTTTACGACGATAAGCACATTAAAAACGTGGTATTTGTTGGGGCTCATAACACCGGCAAGACCACGCTTGCCGAAACCATGTTATTTGAAGCCGGGCTCATCAACCGAAGAGGAACTGTTGAAAACAAGAATACCATCTCTGATTATCACGAGTTGGAACACGAACGAGGGGCATCTGTATATGCCACACCTTTGCACACAGAGTGGCGAAATTACAAGATCAATATTATTGACACTCCGGGTCTGGACGACTTTGTAGGGGAGATCATCTCTTCTATCAGGGTGGCCGATACAATAGTCGCCGTATTAAATGCACAATACGGGGTGGAGATAGGCACGGAGATCATCTGGAATTATATACATACCTATCACAAGCCAACACTCTTCGTTGTAAATCAAATAGACCATGCAGGCGCCAATTGGGAAGACAGTATTAAAAGTATCAAAGAGCTGGTAGGGAAAAATATGGTCCTGGTCCAGTACCCTTTAAAAATTGATGGAGCCCAGTGCATCGTGGATGTATTGAAAATGAAATGCTACAAGTTTGGACCGGAAGGAGGGAAGCCTGAAAAATTAGAGATCCCTGAGGATCAAAAAGCCCTTGCTGAAGAATTACACAATGAACTGGTCGAGAAAGCAGCTGAGAATGATGAAGAACTAATGGAATTATTCTTTGAAAAAGGAACCTTGAACGAGGATGAAATGCGGGCTGGTATAAAAGCTGGAATGTTAAACCATGATCTATACCCGGTATTTTGTATGTCTGCACTACAAGATATGGGTAGTGGAAGATTAATGGGCTTTATTGATAATGTAGCTCCGGCAGCAGATGATCTTCCCCCGGAACAAACTGTCGAAGGGGACATTCTCGAACGCAGCTCAGAAGCGGCTACTGTCTTATTTGTATTTAAGACCATCTTTCAGCCTAGTTTAGGACAGATCACTTTTTTTAAAGTAAAGGCAGGCACAGTTAAAGTGGGTGATCGACTTGAAAATTCGCGCTCCGGTGAGACCGAGGTATTGCACCAGCTTTTCATTATGGATGGCAAGAAAAGGGAACAGGTAACTCAGTTAGAAGTAGGGGATATTGGCGCTACTTTGAAGTTAAAATCGACCGAAACAAATGACACCCTGAGGGAAGCGGACTCTAACATCACTATTAAGCCAATCAACTATCCTGAGCCAAGAACCCGGAAGGCAATTAAGGCAGTTAATAAGAATGAAGAAGAAAAGCTGTCAGATGCGTTGAAAAAGATCCACAGTCAGGATCCTACCGCAGTGATCAAGTACTCCAAAGAACTTAGACAGCAAATATTGGGCTGCCAGGGAGAGCTTCATTTACAAACGATCAAATGGGTATTGAAAAATGTATATGGGGTAGAAGCAGAATTTTCGCCACCAAAAATTGCCTACAGAGAAACGATCCTTCGCGCTTCTTCAGCCAATTACCGACATAAAAAGCAATCCGGAGGCGCCGGTCAGTTTGGAGAAGTACATTTAAAAATAGAACCCTGGCATGAAGGTATGCCGGAACCGGAAGGGTTTAGTCTGAGAGGCAAAGAAGAAATAGACCTGCCCTGGGGTGGAAAACTTGTCTTCTATAACTGCATTGTCGGCGGGGTCATTGACGCTCGCTATTTGCCAAGTATTAAAAAAGGAATTTTAGAAGTTATGGAATCGGGGCCGCTGACGGGTTCTTTTATCCGTGATGTACGCGTTATGGTCTATGACGGGAAAATGCATTCGGTAGATTCCAATGATATCTCATTCAAGATAGCCGGGGCACATGCCTTTAAAGAAGCCTTTTTAAATGCCAAGCCTAAATTATTAGAACCTATCCAGGAACTCACAGTGCGCGTTCCTGAAGATATGGTGGGTAATGTGATGACAGATCTACAATCGAGAAGGTCTATCATTCAGGGGATCGATAATGAAAATCAATATCAGATCCTGAAAGCAACAGTTCCGGAGGCCGAACTTTTTGGGTATTCCACTAATCTGCGCTCTCTCACGCAGGGAAAGGCTACCTTTAGTTCCAATTTTGCATCCTTTAAGTCTGTTCCACAGAACATTCAGGATACCCTGGTAAAAAAAGAATAGGATACGCACCTGGCTTTTTACTAATAAATAAAGACCACCAGTCTATAGCGTATCTATGCCCAATTTGGAAAATTTTATTGATCTCCATTGCCATCCGGCTCTAAAACCTTTTGGAAAAAGTTTTAAATACAAGCCGGTTGGGAGGCAGCGGGAAGACTCCAGGCACATTACCAGTCTCTGGTATTACGATCCTCCATCCCTAGGGGATAAACTTTTGAACTACGCCACAAAACTTACCAAATTCAGGCAAAGTAATTTCACCAGTTTGGCTAAAGGGAGAGTGAGTATTACTTGTATCTCGCTCTATCCATTGGAAAAATGGTTCGTCCGTAACAAGATGAAACCCGAGCTCTTGCTCGATATAGGCGCCAACTTTGCCTTGGGTATTAGTGACAAACGCATAGATTTTATCCAGGGGATCAAAGATTATTTTGAAGACCTGGAACGGGAATACAATTTCTACAGGGAGATCGATGGTAAGTTGATCAAACTCAAGAAGGGACAGTATCGCTATAAGTTAGTCCGGCACATAGGCGATATTGAAACCTACGAATCCATGGATGAGATCCAGGGAGTCAAAACCATCTTTGTGATCATCACGATCGAAGGCCTACATGTGCTGAATACAGGATTACGGCTTCCGCATGATCCTGTGGAAGTAATGCAAAACCTGGAGAAGATCCGCAATTGGGAATACAGGCCTTTCTTTATCACCATCGCACATCATTTCTGGAACCACATTTGCGGCCACGCCGCCAGTCTTTCGGGTTTGATCCTCAAATTTACCGATCAGGAAGAGGGGATCAATACAGGATTTACGCCCATGGGCCTGGATGTGTTAAGACGGCTGCTGGATAATAGCGATGGGAAGCGTATCATCCCGGATATTAAGCATATGAGTCCGCAAGCGCGGGAAGAGTATTATGCCTTGTTGGATGCTGAGCCCGCCCATGCCAATGTGCCCATTGTCATCAGTCATGGGGCATGTAACGGCTTGCGTGCAAATAGCAATAGGGTAGTGGTGCATCCGGAAACAGGCGATAAATTGAACCCGGTAGATATCAACTTTTTTGATGAGGAAGTGATCCGTCTCGTGCGCAGAGGGGGCATGTTAGGCCTGCAGCTCGATGAACGTCGCATTGTCAATGAGAAGACTAAAAAGCAAGTCAAGAGATCTATTTGGCGAAAGAAGATCCGAAGGTATCGATCCGAATTACTCTGGTATCAGTTAGAACATGTATGTCGAGTTTTGGATAACGAACATTTACCCGCCTGGGATCATATAGGGATTGGGTCCGACTTTGATGGGATAATCGATTCCTTGAATGGCTTCTGGACCGCAGAGGAACTGCCTGCATTAGCCGACCATCTCAAAGAACATGCCGACAAGTTTTTGTCCTCCTATACATTTAAAAATGCCTCTAACCGTATTGATTCAGTACAATTGATCACTAAAGTGATGTATACAAATGCACGTGCCTTCCTGGAAAAACACTTCATAAATCAAGGGGCAATTGCCTAATTTTCTGTTCAAAATCCGGTAAAAACAGGTACTTCATCGAAAAATGGGGCCATTTCAGGTAATTAATACCGATCTCGCCATACTTTAGAGGTCTTTTGCTCGTATATAGCGAACAAGAATCTCTAAATTTTGAAATTGTTATGAAAACAAAAGGACTGATTACTGCTCTAATCACTGTTGCATTGATCGTTGTGGGTTGTACCAATGACAGCGAAACTGCTGATACAGGTAAATTGATAATTCAACTCACCGATGCGCCATTTCCGCACGATCTTGTTGCCGAAGCGAACGTGACTATTTATAAAATTGAAGCACGTCACAAAGGCGAATCAATGGAAGATATGATGGATGAAGGCAGCATGGAAAATGATTCCAACAATGAAAATGAAGGGAACAATTCGCCCTTTATCATATTAATGGAGGATGAGATCGATGTGAATTTATTGGAACTTACGAATGGTGTAACAGAAACACTTGTCAACACGGATGTTCCTGTTGGCTCATACGATCTATTACGAATCTATGTGAAGGGAGTGAATGTCGTCCTTAAAGACGGAACTACCTTGGACTTAAAAGTGCCTAGTGGATTTCAATCCGGTATCAAAGTATTTATTAAACCACCCCTGGCCGTGGAAGGAGGGTTAACAGCCGATCTCTTACTTGATTTTGATGTGAGTCGTTCTTTTGTTCGGAGAGGCAACAGTCCGCTCGGGTTTAATTTTAAACCGGTGATCAAAGCCTCTAACATGTCAACCGCCGGTACAATTGCCGGGCTTGTAACCGCAATTCAGGACTCTGAATCTATAGGTATAGAAGGGGCTCAAGTTTCGCTTATTGCCGCAGATACCGTTAATACAACCACCTTTACGGATGCAACAGGCATGTACATGCTGATGGGTGTAGAAGGGGGTTCCTATGGTGTTACGGTAGAGCTCGAAGGCTATGTATCCCAAACCGCTGAAGGAGTGAATGTGATACCTGCCAACAAGACTACTGTCGACTTTGAATTAGAGCCGAACCCGTAGCTAAATAAATAAAAATACAACACTAAAAGCGAGGTTTTTGCCTCGCTTTTTTTTGTCTTCATGACAAAAATCATTGTTTCCCCTGTATTTCAGAAGCACCTTTGTATCAGACAATTCGGGTCATGGTTTTATGGAGTATTATCATCGGTTTGCTTCTCCTTTTATTGGCCCTTTTATTCATGCCCCTGAATCTTGTGCTGAATACAGTGACTCAGCAATATTACATTCAGGCAGCGGGCTTGGCGAAAGTAAACGTAGAAGGAGATGATGAGGAGATCATCAGGTTGCGACTGCAAGCCCTTTTTAGGAATTTTTATTTCTATCCATTGGATTGGGTAAATAAACCGAAAAAGCTCAAGGAGGGAAAAAGAAAGAAAAAGAAAAAAAAGAGAACCAACCTATCGCCAGGGACCATTATCCGATTGCTAAGAAGTTTTAGAGTAAAACGCCTTAGGGTCAATGTGGACACCGGCGATTGTATTACCAATTCGAAACTTTACCCCGTATTTTCATTGATGAATTTTTGGGGAGGAAATTACGGGGTAAACTTTCAAGGCAGGAATGAGATCGTACTGCACCTACAGAATAGGCCCATCAGGCTTTTGAGATCATTTATTAACCTGTAAAAAAAGTAGTATGGAAATGCATTTTGAAGAATTGATGAAGAACATTACCGAATTTATTAAGTCGGAAGCAAAGACGGAAACCGTAGTGGGCGAAGCGTTTGAACTGGGTGAATTTAAGTGTGTACCTGTTATTAAGGTAGGCCTAGGATTTGGATCCGGTGGCGGAGAAGGAGTAGAGCAAAAAACAAAAAGGGGACAAGGTATGGGCGCTGGTGCCGGAATGGGCATTGAACCTATTGGATTCCTTGTTACCAAAGATGAAAGTATCTCCTTCCTTGAAGCTGGCAAAGCTCATGGTTTAGCAGCAGCTTTTGAAAAAGTTCCTGAATTAATTGAAAAATTCGTGGAAAGAAGAGAGAAAGAAACAGAGATGGCTTAGGAAAGCCTTAGCTGCATGACGACGACCGGGATGGTGAGGGGGTTTACCATCCCGGTTCTTTTTGTTCCCTATACAAGCGAATACCCTTCATTCCACCCCACAAGCCAACTATACAGTTGGTCGTCAGACAAATCCACATTTTTTGTATCTTTCAGTATTACCCGAAACCATTAGACGGTTAATGGTGTGGCGCCATGAATCCCTCCCAAGTTCCCAAAATGGTAGCCAATCCAGTTGAAGTAATACGGTATTATGCCATTTGACAGGCCTTAAAACGCTGACAAATGCTGAGCATACGGAACTACTATATAAATTATCATTATGCGAAGAGTACTAGCACTTTCGGTCTCCTCCCTATTCATTTTCATGCTGGCCTGCAAACAAGATCCTAAGCCTATTACCGAGGGTCATGACCAGGTTATTACCGAATTACCTGATGGAAGGAATTGTGAAAAAATTCTCGAAATAATATTATATGTGAATACTTCTGAAATAACACAGACAACTACTGATGAACATGCGAATTTCGGACAAGGGGATACAATTTTGAATAAGGATTACACAACTAAGGTATCAAAGGGAGATATAATAATATGGCGAGGCGTGTCGACCACGGATTCCTTATTAGATGATGTGAATATTAAACTAATTCGACATGAACAGGGTAAAAGGTTATTGGGTAGAAATGCACTTCAGGGGAATAATGGCGATCCAGGAATGGTAGTGGGAATGATCGGTAAAGATATTTCGGAGGTGATTTCCGATATTAAATATGAAAAATATAGCTTGCATTTTACTGTCTATAATGATGGGATTAGGAGGAATGGCGTCTTTACAATAGATCCAAAATTATTACCGGATTATTAAATATTAAAATGGCCAACAGAATACTTATTAAGGCCTTGCTAGTTCTCACTTTAGGATTTGCATGCCAACATACAGTCAATGCCCAGGATCAGCGGCTTGCAGATAGCCTTCGTGAAATTTATTCAGCTGATACGCTCAAAGGTCAACAAAAATTAGATCTACTTAGAAAACTGGCCTTCAATGAGAAGCAAAACCTGGAATTATCTAAACAATATGCCGAGGAGCTCATCAAATTATCACAGAAAGAGAATGATGAGCTATATCTATATAGAGGGTATACACAATTAGGAAATACACACCAACTCGCAGGAGAATTAGATATAGCCCTTGAAAATCATTTTAAAGCCCTGGAAGTGGCACAGAATGGCACGTTCCTCCCAGGTATAGGAGTAGGAATTGCCTACATGGCTATTGCCGATGATTATTCTCGGATGGAAGATTCGGAAAATGCCAGCCTGTATTATGATAAGGCTATTTCTCTTTTACGAGAGGGTGGTAACCAGGGA
This sequence comes from uncultured Eudoraea sp., assembly GCA_947258555.1. Lineage (GTDB taxonomy): Bacteria > Bacteroidota > Bacteroidia > Flavobacteriales > Flavobacteriaceae > HDS-28. The sequence goes on from CAMYJF010000006.1 coordinate 58,416, forward strand.
GCTTTGGCAAATGCATTATATAATGCCGGAGATTTCTATTTCAATGAAGAGCAATACGATCGCGCACTTGAGCAATTTGAAGAAAGTGCTACTTTATTTAAGGAAATTGATCATTTAAGTGGGTCGGCGTACACGTTGGGGGATATAGGTCGGATATTAGCAATTCAAGGAAAAAATGAAGAGGCAAAGGATTATTTAGAGCGTGCCATTGTATACCTTGAGGAACTGCAAGACCATTATCCTATTGCCGTTTACCTTATTTCATTATCCGAAATTGCCGCTGCCAATAAAGACCTTGATGCATCGCTCGAATATGCCAACAGGTCTTTGGAACTATCTAAAGCTAGAGGTCTTAAGGAACAGATCAGTGAGGCACATTTGCAGTTGTATAATTTACATGAACTGGCCGGTAACCATCAGACTTCTTTGCGGCACTATATAGATTATGTTGCATTTAGAGATAGCGTGCGAAATATTGCAACTGTTCAACAGATGGCCAATCTTCGCACGGACTACGAAGTGGCCCAAAAACAAATAGAAGTGGATTTGGGAAATCAACGAGCTAGAAACGGGCTCATTGTTTCTATTGCCACGGGCATAGGCCTGATATTGCTAGGTTTACTGGCATTGGCAATGCATAGAAGAAATCAATACATACAAAAAACCAAAAAGATCATTGAGGAAGAACAGGCCAGATCGGAAGAACTCTTGTTAAATATTTTACCCAAACAGACGGCGGAAGAGCTTAAAGAAAAAGGGAAGGTGACAGCCAAGAAATTTGAATCTGTCTCGGTCCTCTTTACAGATTTCGTTGGCTTTACCAAATACGCCGAAATGCTGGATCCCGAAATACTGGTGAAGAGCATGGATTTCTACTATGGGCATTTCGACAAGATCATTGAGAATTACGGCCTGGAAAAGATCAAAACAGTTGGAGATTCCTATATGTGTGCAGGCGGACTCCCTTTTGAAGACGAAGCCCACGCAGTCAAGATCGTTAAGGCAGCCCGGGAGATCGCGGCATTTGTGGCGCAAGCCAGGAAAGATATGGATAAGAACGATGTGCGCTTTGATATCCGCATTGGCATCAATAGCGGTCCAGTCGTCGCTGGGGTAGTGGGCACCCGAAAATTCGCCTATGATATCTGGGGGGATACGGTGAATGTCGCTTCACGAATGGAGAATCATTCGGAGGCCGGAAAGATCAATATTTCTGAAAACACCTTTGCCCTTGTCAAAGATTATTTTGAATGTGAAGCCAGGGGGGCACTCGCCATCAAAAACCACGGTAAAATAAAGATGTATTTCGTGGAGCAGGAAAAGGCCAGTTCAAAAAAGAAATCCATAGGCAAAGAGTCGGCTATTGTATAAGGTCTTAGATTTAGATCAGCTTCCGTTGTTTTTTGCCTATCTTTTGGAAATAAA